>JBBREK010000402.1:0-1512 GCA_038203025.1 Planctomycetota bacterium | reverse complement strand
CGCCACCCATTTTCACGAACAATGAGCCCGTGCGCCGGCTCAAAAACGCTAGCCAGCACCCCTGGTGGAGGCCTGGGCGACGCGCCTGAGGGAGAGATGAGAGGCGTTGGGGGGTTTTGCGACTGCCACCAATTAGATTGGCCGGTCTCCGACAATTAGAATTTTCGGCTTTGAAGGTGAAAAATAGCTGCTGTTGGTGATCGTTTTCGTCTGGAAATGATCACCGGCAGGAGCCGCCAAGCGAAGCGCGGCAGGAGGGCTGGAGTAGACCTGGATAGCTATCGTGCGCGTGCAGACGGCATCCGCGGAGCGGGCTGGCGACATGGCGTCGACTCTGCTGCCGGTAGCGGCGTTTGGCTGCTGGTGCGGGTGGCTGCCGCCCGTTTGCGGTAGCTCTCTGACCCGAATTCCAGGATGGTCGCATGGTGGACGAGGCGGTCGATGGCGGCCACGGTCATGGTTTGGTCGGCGAAGATGGACGCCCAGTCTGCAAATGGGCGATCGCAGGTGATGATCAGGCTGCGATGTTCGTACCGCTCGGCGATCAACTCGAACAGGATACTGGTCTCCGACTGGTCCTTCCGCACATAGCCGAGATCATCGAGGATGAGGCAGTCGATGCGGTCGAGTTTGGTGAGTAGCGCTGGCAGGGCGAGGTCGCGCCGTGCCGCCTGGAGGCGCTGGACCAGATCGTTGGTGCACGCGAATAGGGCGCTGTATCCGGCCTCAATCAGGCCATAGGCGATGGCGGCGGCGATATGGCTTTTGCCGGTCCCGCTGCCGCCGAAGAGCAGGCAGTTGCCGTGGGCCTTCACCCAGTCGCCGGCGCACAGCGTCTCGACACGCACCCGAGAGAGGCCTGGAACAAGTGCGAACTCGAAGCTGTCGAGGCGCTTTCCCGGCGGAAGCCTTGCTGTTTGGAGAGAGGCGGCGAGGCGGCGGTTGCCGCGCTCGGTCAGTTCCAGTTCGCACAATGCACCCAGGAAACGCTCGTGCGACCAAGTGTGCTCGGTGGCCTCGGCGGCAAGATCTTGCCAGGAACGGGACATGGAGGGCAACCGCAGGGCGATGAGCGCCTGGGTGTTGGTGTGAATGGCAGCTGGCGCACGCGCGGGCGATGGTCATGCGGTTTCGACGTGGGTCTGGGGGGTGATCGGGCTGCTGTCGGAGGTCGTCGTAGCCAGCGGGCTCGGCGGTTTGGAACAGGAGGACGGGAACTGCCGCAGGTGCCGGCGTGGCGAATGCGATGCGCAGGGCCTCGGCGCCCGGGAGCACGCCGCTGGCGTATGTGCATGGATTGCTGCGCAGTACGTCACCCCGACGGACTCGTGCCGACAGTCGACAGTCGACAGTTGACATGTGTAGACAGTGTCTCTAGTGCGGGCGTGGCCATAACCCTCAATGACTTGGCGCAGCGCACGGGCGTGTCGCCCCGCACCATCCGCTATTACATCCAACAGGGGCTGCTGCCGAGCCCCGGGGGCATGGGCCCGCGGGCGGCCTACCAGGAGG
>JBBREK010000401.1:0-1515 GCA_038203025.1 Planctomycetota bacterium | reverse complement strand
GGAGGAGATCCGCCGGGTGCTGGCCGTGATCGACCGTGCCTCGGCCACCGGCAAACGCGACTACGCGATGATCCTGGCGACCGCCCGGCTCGGTCTGCGGATCAGTGACCTGCGCCAACTGGAGCTGGGCGACCTGGACTGGCGGGCGAAGCAGATCAGGATCGTCCAGCAGAAGACTGGCCGAGCCTTGAGCCTGCCGCTGCTCGATGACGTCGGCTGGGCGATCATCGACTACATCGGCTGCGGTCGGCCTGAAACCGCCTGCCAGAAGGTGTTCGTCAAGCACCGTCACCCGTTCGACACGTTCGGGTGCGCCTCGTCGGTGGCCTCCCGGCTGTCGCGGCACGCTGTCCGTGCGGAGATCGTGTTCGGCTCGGATGAGGTCTGCGGGATGCATTCGCTGCGCGGCGCGCTGGCCGTGGCCATGATCGGCAACGGCGCGCCGATGCCGGTGGTCTCGGCGGTGTTGGGACACGCCTCGAGCGACACGACCCAGGCCTACTATCTGCGGTTCGACGTCGAACGGCTGCGGCATTGCGCGTTGGACGTCGAAGACGTCCTCGAACTGGCGGAGGCGGGTGAGCGCGGTGCATGAGACGACGCTGCCGGACCTGATCGCCGACCTGGTCGCCTCGCGCCACGCCGGCGGATACAAGTTCAGGGTCCAAGAACGGGTCCTGCGCCAGTTCGCTGGCTACTGCCGGCGGGAGGGGTATCCGGACGGGTCGATCACCAAAGAAGCGGTGGAGGGGTTCCTCTACGGCTCGCACCTGCGGTCCTCCACGATCAGACGCAACGAGTTGGCGCTGCGTCAGCTGGTCGGGCACGCCCAAGGGATCGGCTGGGACGCCTACACCCCGGCCGCGGCAACCCGGGTCCGTCTGCGCCATCAGCCGCCGTATGTGCTCACCGACGAGGAGGTGCGCCGCTTGTTCGCCACAATCGACTCCCAGCCCATGTCCTCCTTCTCGAACAAGGCGCTGGTCGACCCGGCCCTGTTCCGGGTGTTGTATGGCGCTGGGTTGAGGATCTCTGAGGCGCTCAACCTGCGGTTGTCGGACGTGGACAGCAGCGCGGGGACGCTGCGGGTCCGCGACTCCAAGAACGGCCAGGGCAGGACCATCCCAATCACCGGGCGGCTCGCTGCGACTCTGAAGGCCTACACCGGGGCCGCGCACCCCGCCCCCGAGGACAGCGACTACGTGTTCTACAGCAGGGCTGCGGGCAGGCCAATCAACCAGGCGACGACATACGTGCGTTTCCGCGGCTACCTGGCCGACGCCGGGATTCCCCACTTCGCCGGCGGTCCGCACCCCCATTCGCTACGCCACGGCTTCGCCGTGGCCAATTTGAGGCGCTGGGCCGCAGGCGGCGCGGACCTGGCCACGGTGCTGCCCTACCTGGCCTGCTACATGGGCCACGCCGACCTTCGCGGCACCCAGTACTACCTGAGGTTGACCGCGGACGCCTACCCCGAGGTGATCGCCAAAGCCCAAGTCCGGTTCGGCTACGTCA
>JBBREK010000400.1:0-1525 GCA_038203025.1 Planctomycetota bacterium | reverse complement strand
CGCGGAGGCGCAGAGGCGCGGAGCCGCGGAGGAAAGAGCTGTATCCGATGCGGATCGGGAGACGGCGTTGCTCACCAGTCGGGTGAAGCTCGCCAGGCAGACGTATCGACAACTGCGACCGGCATTCTCCGCGTCTCCGCGTGAGCTTTCGAATGCTACGTCCAGGTTGAATGCAGCCTCCCGGGTGCGCCTTCGTCATCCTCGGGCGTCTATCTCCGGACAGGCTCTGGCCGGGGCGGGGCGGGGACTACAGCGCCGGCTGGACGCAGTGGCGATCGGCACGGCATTGCTATGCTCGGGCATGGCGACAATCAGGCAGGTGGCGGCCAAGGCCAAGGTCTCGGCGATGACGGTGAGCAACGTCCTGCGCGGGGTGGAGGGCGCCTGTGCGCCGGCCACCCGCGAGCGCGTGCTGCGCGCGGTCGAGGCACTCGGCTATCGCGCCAATGCCCTGCCCAAGGCCATGCGCAGCGGTGTCTTCAATGTCGTGGCTCTGGTCGTCGGCGAGGTGGGCGGCTTCCCCTGGGTGTCGTTGCGCATGGTCGACGCGTTGCACAAGGCGCTCGACCAGGCCGGCAAGCATCTCCTGCTGTGCAAGGTCGATGAGCGCCGCCTCGCCACGGATGGCCCCGATCGCGCCCCGCGGCTGATCCGCGAAACGCATGCCGATGGCGTGCTCATCAACGGCATGGGACAGGCCAGCGCCGACCGCATCGCGGCGGCGATGCGGCAGTACCCGACGGTCTACCTCAACCAGCGGCGACCGGTTGATGCGGTGTATCCGGACGACCGGGCGGCCGGTGCCGCCGCCTACGCCTACCTGCGCCGCTGCGGCTGCCGTCGGCCGGCCTACGTGACGCTCTATGGCGGTGCGCATTCGAGCATGCCGGAGCGCCGGCAGGGCTTCCTAGAGGCAGCCGCCGGCGCCTCGGTGCAGGTGCTGGCTCCGGCAGCGGGTGTCGTCACGGAGCCAGGCAGCAACCTCCCATCGCTCGCCGTTTGCGCGCTGGCGCTCGAGGCCGACGGCATCTGCTGCTACACCACGGGCGAGGCCGAGGCGATCTGCCGCCTGGCCCAGGAACGCGGCCTTGATCCCGCCCGTCTGCGCCTGGTCACCTTCAACGAGGTTCCCTTCGCTTGCGGCCCCTGGCAGGTGGCAACCTACCTGCTGCCGATGGCCGAGATCGGCCGGCTGGGCGTGACGATGCTGCTCAGGCGCCTGGCGGGGGCCGGGCCATGTCCGTCCGAGGTCCTGGCGGTGCCGCTGCACGAGCCACCCTGGGCCTGGTAGACGGAATGTTCAGCGGGACCGCTGATTGACTTTACGCGAAAATTAGTTGCGTTTACAATTATGGCTATGGCTATGGCTGTGAGTCGTCATGGCTTCACGCTGATCGAACTGCTGGTGGTCATCTCGATCATCGCCGTGCTGGCGGCCATGCTGCTGCCCGCGATCTCGCTGGTGCGAGACCTTGCCCGCAGCACCTCCTGCCAAGCGCACCTGCGCCAGATCGGGATGGCGACG
>JBBREK010000399.1:0-1535 GCA_038203025.1 Planctomycetota bacterium | reverse complement strand
GACCGATGGTGCAGGCGCCACGCGCGACCACGCCGTCCAGGTCGCAGTGCGCGTGCACTACGGTGCCTGCGGCCAGGTCCACGTCGCGCAGGCGGCAGAACGGACCGATGCGCACGCCGTCGCCAAGACGGACGCGACCCTCCAGCACCACGTTGACGTCCAGCTCCACGTCGGTGCCCACTTCGACATCGCCACGCTGGTCGAAGCGCGACGGGTCGGCCAGGCGCACGCCTTGGCGCATCAGTGCTTCCGCCGCGCGGCGCTGGAAGGCGCGCTCGAGGCTGGCCAGCTGCACCGGGTCGTTGGCGCCCTCGGCTTCGCCGGCGACATCGCAGCCCACCTGGGCCGCCGGATGGCCTTCGATGCGCGCCATCGCGAAGATGTCGGTGAGGTAGTACTCGCCCTGGGCGTTGCTGTTGCCCAGGCGCGCGAGCCAGCGCCGCAGCGCCGCCGCAGGCGCGGCGATGACGCCGGTGTTGACCAGGCGCAGGGCGCGCTGGCTGCCGTCGGCATCTTTGTGCTCGACGATGGCCTGCACGTCGCCGTTGCCGTCCAGCACCACGCGGCCATAACCGGACGGGTCGGCGAGGGTTTCGGTGAGCACGGCGGCGCGATCGGTGCCGGCATCGAGCAGTCGGCGCAGCGTGGCGACGGTGATCAGCGGTACGTCGGCGTACAGCACCAACACCCGCGCCTGTTCGGGCACCTGGGGCATGGCCTGCTGCACCGCGTGGCCAGTGCCCAGCTGCTGAGCCTGCTCGGCCCAGTGCAGGGCGGTTTCGTCGGCGAAGGCCGCCCGGACCTGGTCACCGCCGTGGCCGTAGACGATGTGCACGCCGGCGGCTCCCAGGGCATGGGCGGCGGCAACCACGTGCGCCAGCATCGGGCGGCCGGCAATGGGCTGCAGCACCTTGGGCGCGCGCGACTTCATGCGCTTGCCCTCGCCGGCGGCCAGGATGATCACGTGCAGGGGCTGGGTCATGGGTTCCTCCATGGGCCTAGTATCGGCGGCAATCGAAGGTGCCGCCAGCGCCGGCCTTGAAAGCACAACGCCGGCACGAGGCCGGCGTTGTACGGGTGCCGCAGGCCGCCGGCGTCAGTGCTTGAGGTTCTTGCGCAGGCGCTCGAGCGCCTGCAGCTGCGCCATGGCCTCGACCAGCTTGGTCTGGGCTTCGGCCAGGTCCATGGCTTCGCCGCGACCCGCCAGGATGCGCTCGGCTTCGGCCTTGGCCGCCTGGGCCTTGGCTTCGTCCAGGTCGCCGCCGCGGATGGCGGTGTCGGCCAATATCGTCACCACCTGCGGCTGCACCTCGAGGATGCCGCCGGACACGTAGAACAGCTGCTCTTCGCCGTTGGCCAGGATGACGCGGATCTGGCCCGGCTTGAGGCGGGTGATCAGCGGGGCGTGGCGCGGCGCGATGCCGAGCTCGCCCATTTCGCCGGTGGCTACGACCATCTGCACTTCGCCCTGGAAGATTTCTTCCTCGGCGCTGACGATGTCGCAACGGATGGTGGATGCCATGTCGTGATTCCCC
>JBBREK010000398.1:0-1557 GCA_038203025.1 Planctomycetota bacterium | reverse complement strand
GCGACCGCGCCGCCGCTCTGGCTGGATGGCTGGCCTTCCGGGCGTTGCCAGCGCAGCAACGCCTACTTGACGAATATATCATCGACCTGGAGATCGAGGCCTTCGCCAGGTGGCGGGCGTGGGACCTGGCACGCTGATCGGGCTGGCCGCTGGCTGCTGATCGTTAATCTGTGCCGCCATGTCCGATCCGCTGTACCGCGACTCCCCGCGCTCGAAGGCGATCCGCCAGCTCGGCGAATGGATCGAACGCGGGGTGCTGCCCGCCGGCCAGCCCCTGCCGACCGAGCGCGAGCTGGCCGAGCGCATGGAGCTGCCGCGCAGCACCGTGGCGCGGGCCATCGATGCGGTGATCGCACGTGGCTTGGTGCGTAGCGAGGGTGGCCACCAGCGCACCGTGGTCGGGCCGCAGCGCGCCGGGGCGCTGGCCGGCACCATCGCCGTGGTCGGCTGTCCGCTTGATGAGGCGCGCGAGGTGGAATCGCCGTCCTACGCCGAACAGGTGACGATAGGCGCCCTCGCCGAACTGCGCGCCCAGTCGCTCGACGCCCTGGTACTGGATGCGCGGCGCAGCGATACCGCGACCCTGCTGCGCCTGGTCGAGCAGGGCGTTGGCGGTGTCCTCGTCCCGGCCGGCAGCGGCCGACCGTGCATCGATCCCGAGGCCATGCGCGACTGCCTGCTGACCATTGCGGCGCGCGGCGTCCCGGCGGTGCTCTTCGGCGACGAGTCGGGGGAAGGCCTCGACCGCGTCGTCTCCGACCACGAGTCCGGTGCCGATGCGGCGGCGACCCTGCTGCTCGGTCGCGGCCGGCGCCGGCTGCTGCAGGTCTTCGGCGATTCCATGGACAACGCCTGGATGCGGCAGCGGCGGTCTGGCTTCGAACGCGCCGTGCGTCGGGCCGGTCTCGAACCGCTGCCGCCGTTGCTGGTTCCGGGACTGCCGGCTTTTCACGAGGAGGATGCCGATCCCGAGCGCAGCGCCCGGCACCTGCTCGGCTACCTCTTCGATCTCCTCGGGCCGCAGGTGGCGGACCCGGTTGATGGACTGCTCCTGCTCACCGACTTCGAGGGCGAAGCCGCCCGTCGGGCCTGCGCCATGCTCGGCCGGGCCCCGGACCTGGTCGGCTATGACGGCGCCGTCGGGCGCTGGGCTGCCGACCGCCGCTGGAACCCGGCCCCGCTGGTCGCCACCATCGACAAGCGCCTGTGGCACTGCGGCGTCGAGATGGTCCGTCTGATGCAGTGGCGCCAAGAGCTGGGCGCCGACCCGGCCCCGCGTCGCGTGGCGGTTGAACCGAAGCTGCTGATCGCCGACTGAGCGTCACCCGGGTCCCATCCGGTCACGGAACTCGCATTCCACTGCGCTGGACCGCCCTACCGTCCCGGCCATGGACGAACTTGCTAGCTGGCTGCGTGCGCACGGTCACACCATCGACACGAATCCGGCCATCCATCCCGACTGGTGTCTGGATTGGGATGGTCTGCGCGCGCGGCTCGCCGCCGGGGCGGTGACCGGCAATCCGCTGTCGCGCGTGCCGGTGCCCGGCGGCGGGATCG
>JBBREK010000397.1:0-1602 GCA_038203025.1 Planctomycetota bacterium | reverse complement strand
CATATGGCCGATCCATGGATCAGCGGCGGCAAGGCCTCGTGCGGGTCGGCCCTGGGCAACACCCTGGTAGCAGCCCTGAACCTGCCCATCGGCCTGGTGCCAAGTGCCAGCGGCACCACCTACATGGTCGGGACTGCCGGGAACGCGCTGTCCCAACGTACCAGCGCCAATCACGCGGATCCTGCGACCGTCTACGGGCAGGCGCTGTCGGCGGCGATCGCCGCGGGCGGGGTCGAATTCGTCGTGGTCTCGCAGGGTGCCAACGAGGCGGTGGCGGGAAACAGCACCGCCAGCTACGTCGACGCCTTCAACCAGATGCGCAGCCACTTCGCCGAGGACCTACCCAATGGCGCCGCGGTGGTGTTCGCGCTGTCGCAGCTCGGCCGGCGCATCGACGGCGGCAACTACGACCCCGGCTACGATGCGATCCGCGAGGCTCATCGTCAGCTCGACGACGGCAGCTCGGTGCTGCTGGCCGGTGCGACTCTCGACTTCCCGATCAGTGACGCCACCAGCCATTATGGCGGCGTCAGCCAGGCGGCCCACGGTCGGCGCTTTGCCCGGACGCTGCTGCACAGCCTCGGACTGCGACCGTCTTATGGCGGGCCACGCATCGCCCAGGCCCGTTTCATCGACGGACTGCAGGACACCATCCGCGTCAGTCTGGTCCAGCGTGGCGGCTCTGGCTTCACGCCCACCACGGGCATTCCCGGTTTCGTCGTCAGCGATGCCTCAGGCTCGACAGCCGTCCTCGGCGCGCAGGTGGACGGGACGAGCCTCGACCTGACCGGCAGCCGCGCGTTCACCGGGGCGGTGACGATCACCTATCTTGCCGGCATGAATCCGGCCGGGCCGCTTGGACTGCTCGTCGACAACCAGAGCGAGGTTGAGCCGGTGCTGCCGCTGACCGTAGCCCTGGCGGTGAGCCCGGCGCCGAGCCAACCGGCCAGCGAACCCCGACTGATCATCAACGGCTGGAGCAACCTCGGCGGCGTGGTCGAGGGCAGACTGAGCGTCCGACCGGTGGACACGACCCTGCCCAAGCCGCCGTATGGCTATCTCGAATACCTGCCGCTGGGCTATGACGGCGGCACCGCCAGCTGGCCTCTGGTGATCCATCTGCCAAGCATCAGCGAGGCCGGTGATGGCACCGACAGCGACGCCAACGGCCATCAGCTATACAATCAACTGGTGAAATCCGGTCCGCTGCGCCAGGTGGTCGTCCGGCAATGGGACTTCCCCGCCATCATCATTGCACCGCAGGTGGCGACCAACTGGGCCAAACCGCTGAACGTGAAGAACGTGATCGAATATGCCAAGGCCAACTACCGGGTCGACGTCAATCGCATCTATATGACTGGTTGCCTGGAAGGGGCGAACGGTGCGCTGCGCTTCGCGGTGGCGTATCCGGGCGATCTCGCCGCCGCACTGACAGTCGAACTCAACATCGCCAGCAGTGCCGCGCAGGCGATGACGATCAAGAACCTGCCACTGTGGGCGTCGCACAGCTTCGCCGACCCGGTCTTCGCCCGCTCCAACTCGATCGGCTGGATCGACGCCCTGGCGGTGGCGGCCTACGCCGGCTCGTCCGACTTGATGGCG
>JBBREK010000396.1:0-1620 GCA_038203025.1 Planctomycetota bacterium | reverse complement strand
CAGCGTCGTCCGCGGCCCCAAACTCCAGCGCATGGTCGCCGCCGAGCAGGTCGTCGCCGACTGCATCCGCCAGGCGCGCCACACCGCCCGCACCAGCGGGCAGCCGGTGGTGCTGAAGCTGAAGAAGAATGAACGGGCGATTGGTGGGCTGGTGCGGACGATTTTGTGGCAGGGGATCGAAGGCTGGCCGACTGTCGATGATGGTGACGGCAGCCAGGTGTCCGCACCGGGTCGCACGGGCGTGGGACTGTTCCTGCCGGCCGCCTATCACGTCGACGGCAAGGAGTCCGCGGTGGTAGACACCGGCGGCACGCCAAGCCGGCTCCTGCTGGACGGTGTCGGCATCCAGCCGCTGCAGGATGGCAACCGGCTGTGGCGTGGACAGGCCATCACCCAGTCCGAGCGCCGGCCGGGACTGATCTTGTCCGCCGCCGTCCGTCCACCGATCGCGGGGGACAGCGGTTCGCCGCAGGTCATCCCCGTCGTGCTGATCGGCCCCGATCGGTTGCCCAGCGATGCATCCTTCGCTGCACATGCAGACTCAATGATGGGGATCGCCTTGGTTCGCTCGGATTCCGGTGGCGGACTGCGTTCCGGAGTCCGCACCACAGTCGCCCCAAGCTGGGAGGTGATCGGCTGGTTCGGAGAACCGGGGATCGGCGCAACCAGTATGGCAGCCGAGGTAAGCTCGATCACCGATGTGCCGCCGGATCTCGACAACGCAGGGCTGGTGAAACACGAGTCGGGTCTGCACATCATCGAAGGTGTCCCGGGTCCTGGTGGCACCCTGCTTAGCGTCACCGGCGACGCGGAATCCGGACCGCTGGTTGGCGGACGGTGGGCCGAACTCTCTCTGCTCTACGACGGCACGCGCCTGGTGCTGTACCGGGATGGTCGCCGGATCGGCGAGACCACCGGTCACCCCCCCCTGCTTCCCCAGGTCGCCGACATCATCCTGCCCAGCGTTTCCGCCGAGCGGGTCTATGTCGGCTGCATGCAACTGACCAGCAGCCTGAGCCTCGCCGCCCCGGCCGATATCGATGATGTCCGGGTCGAGCGCCTTGGCGACGCCCTGGCGGGCAATCTGCCAGCCGGGGTGCAGTTCGACAACGAGCATCGGATCGTCTGCCACCCCGATGGCCGGGTCGAAGTCGACGCCAATGCGACCACCAACGTCGGCATCGTGTTGAAGTCGAATAGCGGCGAACAGGCCACCATCACCGTGTTGACGGGCGGCGCCGTCAGCTCTGTCACGAGCCAATCACCATGAGCCGCCTCCCCGCCACTCGCTGCGGCGTCGCGTTGATCATCGCGATCTCGGTCCTTGCCGCCCTGCTCTTTCTTGCCCTGCCATTCGTGTTCAGCCAAAGCGCGTCGCTGGCCGGGGCCCGCGCTGCCGGCTGGGACGGTTCGGCCAGACGCGGGGCGGATTCCTCGGCCGCTTTGGCTACGGCCATGGCGGTCTATGCCACCGGTCTGCATCGCACTCGTTCGTTGACCGATGCGCTGGGCGTGGCGCAGCAGACCTATGTCCAACTGCCCTTGCAAGTGGCCAACCAGGCGGGCGAGATCCGCTACCCGGGCAACGCCGACAATGCCTGGCGTCTGGCTCTTGTCACC
>JBBREK010000395.1:0-1620 GCA_038203025.1 Planctomycetota bacterium | reverse complement strand
CTGGTTCCGCCCTTGTGGCCCCAGTCGTCGTTGCCGATCACCACCCGCACCTGCGGGCAGCGCAGGGCACGACGGTAATAGCGCAGCAGCCGCTCGCCGACGGCATCGAACAGCTCGCCGACCAGCTCGGGATCATCGACGCACAGCTCGCACAGGCGTTCGAAACCGACCAGCTCGGTGACGTTCTCCAGCACGCCATCCGGACCCACGGCCGCCAGACCCATGCCCGGCGGCAGCGTCGCCACCGCCCGCTTGAGGATCGCATCGTCGGCCGCGTCGGGGTCGGGCCAGGCGTAGGCCTCGAACGCTGCGCGATCGTGGATCAGGGCGTAATCGTTCTGCGAGATGGTGGCACCCGTGGCCTGCACACGCCGCGGAAAGGCGAAGTCCGTCAGCACCAGCGGCACGAGGTCGTAGCCACCGCGGGCGTAGGCGTGGATGCGCCGCACCAATGCATCGCCGTCGGCCAAGTCAGGGGCAAGCCAGCGTTCGAGGCGATCATTGAGCCAGAACTCGAACTGCACCGGACGACCCGGGTCCTCACCACGCAGGATGGCGAGCAGCGCCCCGACGTCGGGGACCGCGCAACTCATGACCGCCTCCACAGCAGCGGATTCAGCGGTGTGTCGACCAATCCGCCGACCTCCGCCCCCGGCATCCATGAGGCCAGATCGCTGGCCTGGGACCGGTTGGCTGGCGGTGCGACGCGCGTGCCGTCGGCAACGTAGATCATGGTCATCACCTCGCGTGGCTGCGCGCTGTGGTTGCCGCCGGCGCGATGGAAGGTCCAGCCAGCATGGAAGCTGACATCACCGAGTTCGTAGGGCTGCTCATCGACCGGCAGGTCGGCAAGACGGACCTGCCGCTGCACCTCGGCCTCGCTGACATCGGATATCTCCAGCCCACGCCCAAGGTCGAGGCGCTGGCTGCCGGGGATGAAGGCTAGTGGTCCCATCTGCAGCGTCGTCGCCTGCAACGGCACCCACACGGTCACCGTCTTGTCGCCGGCCAACGGCCAGTAGTGCTGGTCGACGTGCCATGGCGTCGGCCCGCCGCCGGGTTCCTTGAACAGGGCCTGGTCGTGGTAGAGGCGTACACCATCCACCTCCATGAGTTCCGCTGCGAGGCGCGCCAAGCGCAACGAACGGACGAAGGCCTCGGCCTGCGCATCGACCCGCCACAGATTCATCACCTGCTGGAAGGCACGACCATAGGTCCCACGCTCGGCCAGCGGCAGCTGGTCGCGAGTACGCTCGTCGACCAGGCGGCGGAACACCGGCTGGAAGCAGGCCAGGTCCACCGGATCGAGGATGGCGGACAGGCGGATGCAGCCGTCGCGACGGTAGGTGGCGATCTGCTCCGCGGTCAGCGCAAAGAGACGATCAAGCGTGGATGCAGCGGCAGGGGCTGATTGCATGTCGGCCATGCTGATCGCCGGGATCGGCCGGGCGCGACCGCGATTGCCCGCGACCAATCCTTTTTGTAACTGCTCAGGCCGCTGCCTGTTGATTTGAGCGTTTATGCAGCGGTACCGCTGGCAGCCAGGGTTCGCCCGCGAGTACCATGGCGATGGCATCGCAGGGATCGACACCGTTCTTGGCCGTGGTGCTGAGGTAGGAC
>JBBREK010000394.1:0-1635 GCA_038203025.1 Planctomycetota bacterium | reverse complement strand
GCCGGCTCGATGGCGAAATGCTGGCCGATCCAGGCTTCGTTCAGCCTGCGCCAGGCTTCGGCGTGACGGGGTTCGAAATCGACGATGCGCATGGCATGAGATTGGGAAGTGCCGCAGCATCCCGCAAGCCGGTCGCGCAAGGAGACGCCCCTTGGTCCATCCCGTCTATGCCGACCTGCCGACGACCATCTTCGAGGTGATGAGCGGCCTCGCCCGCGAGACCGGGGCGATCAACCTGGGCCAGGGCTTCCCGGATGAGCCGGGCCCGGAGTCGGTGCGCCGCCGGGCGGCAGAGGAAGCCCTGAACGGCTACAACCAGTACCCGCCGATGCGCGGCCTGCCGGAACTGCGTCGGGCGGCGGCCGACCACTACGCGCGGTTCCAGGGCCTGGACCTGGACTGGCAGACCGAGGTGACCGTGACCTCCGGCGCCACCGAGGCGCTGGCGGCGGCCTTCCTGGCCCTGGTCTCGCCCGGCGACGAGGTGCTGCTGTTCCAGCCGCTCTACGACGCCTACGCCCCGATGGTTCGCCGGGCCGGCGGCGTTCCGCGGCTGGCCACCCTGGCGCCGCCGCACTGGCGCATCACGCGGGAGATGCTCGACGCCGCCTTCACGCCGAACACCCGCATGGTGGTGCTGAACAACCCGGTGAACCCGGCGGCGGTGATCTTCTCCGACGCCGAGCTGGCCCTGCTGGCCGAATACTGCGTGGTGCACGACGCGATCGCCGTCTGTGACGAGGTCTGGGAGCAGATCGTCTTCGACGGGCGGACCTTCCGCTCGATGATGAGTTTCCCCGGTATGCGCGAGCGGACGGTCAAGATCGGCTCGGCCGGCAAGATGTTCGCCCTGACCGGCTGGAAGGTCGGCTTCCTGTGCGCCGCGCCGGCCCTGACGAAAGGCCTGGCCGGGGCGCACCAGTTCCTGACCTTCACCACCCCGCCGCCGTTGCAGGCTGCGATCGCCTGGGGGCTGGATCACTGCGCCGACTGGTTCGGGGCGATGCCCGGCCAGCTGCAGCGATCGCGGGACCGGCTGGCGGCCGGTCTGACGCGAGAAGGGTTCACCGTCCTGCCGGCGGCCGGGACCTATTTCCTCAACGTCGATCTGGCGGCGTCAGGGGTGAGCGAGGATGACCGGGCCTTCTGCCTGCGCGCCGTGAGGGACCACGGCGTGGCCGCGATCCCGGTGTCAGCCTTCTACGAGCAAGACGCCCCGCGCCACATCATCCGCCTGTGCTTCGCCAAGCGGGACGAGACGCTGTACGCGGGAATCGAGCGGCTGGCGGCAGCGCGGGCGGCCTCCTAACGCACGGCAGCGACTAGCGCGCCGTCGTGTCGATCCGGGCCTCGACCGACATGCCGGGCCTGAGGCTTTGCGCCAGCGGCTGGCTCGGGTCGATAGACACCCGCACCGGAATCCGCTGGGCTACCTTGGTGAAGTTGCCGGTCGCGTTGTCCGGGCGAATGACGCTGAACTCCGACCCGGTGGCCGGGGCGATCCGTTCGACGCGGCCGGTGATGCGCTGCCCGCCGAGGGCGTCGATGACCAGGATGACGGGCTGGCCGACGCTGACCTTCTTCATCTGCGTCTCCTTCAGGTTGGCGATCACCCAAACGCGTTCGGGCACCACG
>JBBREK010000393.1:0-1641 GCA_038203025.1 Planctomycetota bacterium | reverse complement strand
TCACAAGCGTGGTGCCAGCGCATCCCCTGCATCTGATGGAGTCGTCATGCCCCGTCTGACCGTTCTCGTTCTCCTCGCCCTCTGCGCCGCCGTCGGTGCCGCCGAACCGGTGCTGCGGCAGGCCGACCGGCTGGCCATCTGCGGCGACTCGATCACCGAGCAGAAGCAGTACAGCCGCTTCATCGCCGTCTACCTTGCCGCCTGCCAGCCGCAGTTGGAGGTGGACGTGGCGCAGTTCGGTTGGGGCGGCGAGACCGCCGGCGGATTCGCCAACCGCCTGGCCTGGTCGGTGGTCTGGTTCAAGCCGACGGTGGCGACGACCTGTTACGGCATGAACGACGGCGGGTACAAGGCCTATGCCGAATCTACAGGCAAGAGCTACGTCGCCAATCAACAGCGCATCCTCGCCGGTTTTGCCGAGCAGGGCGTGCGCACGGTGGTGGTCGGTTCGCCCGGCGCGGTTGACAGCACCACCTACAAACGTGCCGATCCAGCGATCTACAACGCCGCCCTCGCCGCCCTGCGCGACCGCGCCCGCGAGGTCGCCACCACCGCCGGCTTCCCCTTTGCCGATGTGCACCAGACCATGTTCGACGCCATGGCCAAGGCCAAGGCGGCCTACGGCGACGCCTACCACGTCGGTGGCGGCGATGGCGTCCATCCTGCGCCGAACGGCCACGTGCTCATGGCTTACGCCTTCCTCAAGGCCCTGGCGGTGGATGGGGACCTGGCGCGCATCGAGTTGACCATGGCCGGCAAGGCCACAGCCAGCGCCGGTCACAGCGTCGACAAGGCCGGTCCGGGCACCGTGACCATCACCTCGACGCGCTATCCCTACCTGCTCGCCGGGGTGGGCGGCAAGAAGCCCGAGGATGCCGCCAGCATCGCCTCGTTCGTGCCCTTCCAGGACGAGCTCAGCCGCTTCATCCTGGTCGTCCCCGACTGCACCTGGCCTACGGCCAAGGTCACCTGGGGTGAGGCTAGCGCCGAGTTCACCCGCGAGCAGCTCGCTGCCGGTGTCAACCTGTCGACCCTGGCCAAGGGTCCCTTCGAGGTCCCGTTCGCTCAGGTCGACAAGGCCGCCGCCGAGTTGCAGGGCCTGGAGACCTTCCTGGTCAAGTCGCTGCTGGCGATGAACGTGCCCAGCCAGCTCAAGGACGACGCCACCTTCAAGGCCTCGCTGGACAATCTGGCGCAGACCGTCCTCGCCAAGCGCGCCGAGTTGGCCAAGGCGCTGCGCGCCGCGGTCGTGCCGGTAACCTGGACGGTCACGGTGTCGCAGCCGTAGGAGCGCCGGCTTCAGCCGGCACGGTCGGTGGGATTCAGCCCACCGAGGGGCAATGGAGGGTACACGAGCCAATGGCGTTTGGCGCCAGTTCCATCGGGGAATAATCCCGACCTACCTGACGTTGCCACTCCCGCGCACCACCCACTTATAGGTGCATAGCTCGCGCAACCCCATCGGCCCACGCGCATGCAGGCGGTTGGTACTGATGCCGACCTCGGCGCCGAAGCCGAACTGGCCGCCATCGGTGAAGCGGGTGCTGGTAAAGGCGGGTGTGGGGATAAATTGATTGGGATTTACATAAACCGCATCATAAATTGTGTCTTTATAACCTGCGGTATTGGTAACGATAAGGG
>JBBREK010000392.1:0-1664 GCA_038203025.1 Planctomycetota bacterium | reverse complement strand
TATCCAAAGGGAAAGAAGATTCCCCCCAAGCAGATGCGTGAGTTGAGCCTTCGAATGATTGGACCACACGATGGGTGGTCGTACGTGATCACACCAAGAACAACGGCGAACTGACTAGGTTATTTTTGCGCGCGCTCTTAGGGTGACGAAGTCCGGTTCGCCCCGGTGCGGTTCCCGCTTGTCCACCAGCTGGTGAGGACGCATGATCCTGCAACCATGCCTGGAAGATCGCGAACCGTGACCAGTCTGCCGCCCGTCCGTCCGGCATGAAGCAGCCGACCCCGACCTCCCGCGAGACCGTTCCCGCCGTCCTGGTGATCACCACCCCGACAGCCCGCAAGGCCGAGGAGGACGATCGCGCGCAGGAGATGGCCAGCCTGCTCGACACCGCCGGCCGTTCGGTGGTTGGCCAGGTCCAGCAGCACGTCGACAAGCCGATCGGCGCCACCTTCATCGGCAGCGGCAAGATCGAAGAACTTGCCCGCCTGGTCGCCGAGCGCGGCGCCGAGGAGGTCTACTTCGACTGTCCGCTGTCGCCGCGGCAGCAGGGCAACATCCAGGAAGTCACCAAGTGCGCGGTCTATGACTATGAGTGGCTGATCCTTGAGATCTTCGCAGGCAACGCCCGTACCGAGGAGGCCAAGCTGGCGGTCGAGCTGGCCCGCGCCAAGTACCTCAAGGGCCGCCTGCGCCGCATGTGGACGCACCTCGACCGCCAGCGCGCCGGCGGCGGATCTGGCGGATCGGGCTTCCTCTCCGGCACCGGCGAGAAGCAGATCGAGATGGACCGCCGTCAGGTGCGCACGCGCATCCAGAACCTCGAAGACAAGCTCGAGCACATCGCCGGACGGCGCGAGCGAGTCGTCGCCGGGCGCACCGAGTGCTTCAAGATCGCCCTGGTCGGCTACACCAACTCCGGCAAGTCGACGCTGATGAACGCCCTGACCACCGCCGGGGTGCACGCCGAGAACCGCCTGTTCGCCACCCTCGACACACGCACTTCGCGCCTGCCGCTGGAACGCCACCACAATGTCGTGCTGTCGGACACCGTCGGCTTCATCCGCGACCTGCCGCACGGCCTGATCGCCAGCTTCCACGCCACGCTCAGCGAGGTGCGGGAGGCCGACCTGCTGCTCCACGTGGTCGATTCGTCCTCGCACGCCATGGAGCTGCAGATCACCGCCGTCGAGGACGTGCTCAAGCAGATCGCCGCTGATGCCGTGCCGACCATCGTGGTGTTCAACAAGAGCGACCGCATCTATTCGCGCACCCTGGTAGGCTCGTTCAAGAAGCGCTATCGCAGTGCAGTCTCGGTCAGCGCCCTCGAAGGCACCGGACTGGCCGAGCTGAAAGAGGCGATCAGCCAGGTCATCGACCGCCGCCAAGCCCGCCTGACCGTGCGCTTCAACGCCGGCGACGGCGCCCTCTCCGCTTTCATCCGCCGTCGCGCCCACATCGAAGACGAGCAGTACGAGGGCGACGAGGCGGTGCTGACCATTGTCGCCGACGAGGCCCTGCAGATTGAACTGAAGGTGCATCCCAAGTTGATCGTCGCCAGCGCATAGTGCGCGCCTTGGCATGCGAATTCCGCTGCTCCGCATCGGCGGGCGCCGAGGAGTGGTGGGCGGATACAATGGGCGCAGCCCATCCGCCCACGGTTCCGG
>JBBREK010000391.1:0-1739 GCA_038203025.1 Planctomycetota bacterium | reverse complement strand
GGATGCTGCGGATGCTGCGGATGCAGGGTGGGGCGGGCCGTCCCACCCGACGGGCGGCCGGGCCGGCCGCGCTCCCAGGGTTCATCCGACCAGCACCGCGGCGGGCAGCAGGCGCTCCACCACCAACTGCGGATCGGCGGCGACGAGGTCGTCGGGCACCTCTTGGCCGGTGCCAAACCAGCGCACCGGCAGGCGATGGCGGCGCAGACAGCCGTAGAGCCTGCCCGGCTCAGCGCATTCATCGAGCTTGGTCACGATGGCGTGCTCGATCGGCAGGATGCTGAAGCGTTCCACCGCAGCGGCGAACTCGGTGCGGCCTGCGTTGGCCGCCACCGCCAGGGCCACCGACAGGCCGGGACAGGCGCGGCAGAAGCCCTTCAGCTCCATCAGCCGGGCCTCGTCGGCCGGGCTGCGCCCGCTGGTGTCGACCAGGACGTGATCGCGGTCGCCGAAGCGCGCGAGCACCCGCGCCAGTTCTGCTGGCGTCGAGGCCACCTCCATCGGCGCATCGAGCAGATCCGCGAAGGCGCGCAGCTGATCCTGGGCGCCGACCCGGTAGGTGTCGATGGTGACCAGAGCGATGCGCGCCTTGCGCTTCAGCACCAGTTCGCCAGCGAGTTTGGCGATGGTCGTGGTCTTGCCCACACCGGTAGGGCCGACCACCAGCAGCCGGCGCGGGGCCGACCAGTCGAGTGGCGCGGCCGGCGGCAGGGCACGAGTGAGGAACAACCGGGCAAAGTCGCGACGGCGCGAGTCGTCGAGGCGTCCACCAGCAGCAGCGCAGGCCGCGTCCAACTCGCCGAGGATCTCGTCCGGGCAACCAGCTGTGCGCAGTTCGTCAGCGAGGTCTCCCAGATGATCGTTGCGCCTCGGCACGCCGGCGGCGAGGCGCGCCATCTCACGGCGGATCGCAGCCAGCTCGGCCGCGAGGTCCGGCCCGGGCGCGACCGGCTTCAGTCCGGCTGCCTGGGTCTTCACCGGGGTCGGCTCGTCATCGCAGGCAGCGACGATCTCGTAGCCCATGCGCGGCGAAAGCAGCCCCGGCTCCTTCCACGGCCGCGACTCGATGATCAACGCGCGATCGCCCAACTCGGCGCGGACTTTCGTCAGCGCCTCATTGACGGTGCGCCCGGTAAATGTGCGAACGATCATGAGACCCCCCTGCCCGCGGTGTCACCCCGTGTCCCGAAACCCGAAACCCGAAACCCGAAACTCATGCCTTCGGCAATGCGATGGTCCCGACCACCTCGACCGGCACGGTGCCGATCTCGGAGTAGGACAGGACGGCAAGATCGGCGTGGAACCGGCTGGTGATCTGGCGCAGCTGGCGGCGTAGGCCGGCAGTGGTCAGCAGCACGGCATCGCGGCCCAGGGCGCTAGCCTCCTGCAGGCTGCGGCCGATCTGGTCGAGCAGGGCGCCGGCCTCGGCCGGGCTGACCGCGATCTGGCCGCTGGCGGCGTTGCTCAGGCTGCCGGACAGGCGGCTCTCGGTGGCGGGGTCGAAGATGATGGCGTTCAGCCGGCCCTGGCTGTCGAGGTGCGGGCCGACCACGGCGCGGCCCATACGACCGCGGGCCTGCTCGGCGAGGATCGCGGCGTCGGCGGTCGGCGCGTCGGCCACCGCCTCCAGGATCTTCTCGAGATTGTTGATCGGCACCCGCTCCTCGAGCAGATGGCCGAGCACCTTCTGCACCGTGCCAAGCTTGGCGCCGGTCTCGATCTCCTTGACCAGGGCCGGG
>JBBREK010000390.1:0-1792 GCA_038203025.1 Planctomycetota bacterium | reverse complement strand
ATCCTCTGTGGTGCCGGACTGACGTGGAAGGACGCCGATCTCGAACTGCGCGCCGCCCAGCCCGTGGCGCTGGTCCACCATCTGCATCCGTTGTGCCGCGCGGCCAAGGCCAGGCCGGGTGGGCAGCGCGCCTGCCTGGCGCACTGCCGCCTCGACGCCGCCTTCTGGCGCGGCCGCGACGGTGCGCCGCTGTCGCGGCGCTGCCATGCCGGCGTCGAAACGGTGCATGCGCCGGTGGTCGACGAGGACGGCTTCGCCGGGACTGTTGGCCTTAGCCCGGTTGGCGGGCGGGCCACGGGTCTGGCTACGGCGCGCTTGGTCGTCCGCACCATCGCCCTGGCTGCGCCCCTGCGCCGCGCCGAACTCGCTGCCGTCGGACCCGGGCTGCATCCGGCGGTCTCGGCGGTGCTCGCCCGCCTGGCGGGGACGGCCCGCGCGGATCTGCGCGCCAGCGAGCTGGCGCGCAGCCTCGGCCTGTCGGCCAGTCGACTGGTCCATCTGCTGCGCGAGCAGACCGGTCGGCCGTTCACCGTGCTGCGCGGCGAGGCGGTGATGCGCCGGGCCCGCGGCCTGCTCGGCGAAGGCTTGGCGGTGGGCGAGGTCGCCGAGCGCCTGGGCTTCGCCAGTCCGACCTGGTTCGCCAGCGCCTTCCGCCGCCGACACGGTGTCCCGCCCAGTCGCTGGCAGGCCGAGCCGGTCGATCAGGCCTGAGCGCCCAGCCAGGCCGCAGCCGGCGGCAGATGCACGCCGGTGGTCAAGGTGCCGTCAACGACCAGGCCGTCGCCGCGCTCGGCGAGCAGTCCGGCGAGGCGTTGACGCCAGATGGCGCAGCCCTCCGCCGCCCGGTCGTGACGCTCGTCGGGATCGGCGGCCAGATCAAAGAGCAGTTCGCGTCCGGAGACGCCATCGCGCACGTACTTCCAGCGGCCATCGCACAGGGCCTGCCAGCCGTGGGCGGCATCGTGATGTTCGATGTGCACGCAGCGTCCGGGCAGCTCGGCACCACGCACCGCTGGCAGCAGGTCGAGACCGTCGGTGCCCTCTGGCGGCGCCAGACCGGCCATGGCCAGCACCGTCGGCATGACATCGGTGAGCGTGGCCGGACCGTCGGCGATGCGGCCGCGGCTGACGTCCTTGCCCGGCGGTCGGATGATCAGCGGGATGCGCGCCGAGCCCTCGAAGGGGGTGCCCTTGTGCAGGCGGTGATGCTCGCCCAGAGCCATGCCATGATCGGCGGTGACGATGATCCAGGTCCGCTCCAGCCGGCCCTGAGCGCGTAGGGCGAAGACCAGCCGGCCGATTTGCTCGTCGATGTGCGCGACCTGGGCGAGGTAGGCGCGCCGTGCGTCGTCGAGGTCGCGGGTCCGCGGGGCGCCGTAGCTCCAGGACGCCGCGGTCACCGGTGGTGCCGCTTCCGTCCAGTCGCCGATCGCCGGCGGCGGCAGCGGCACGTCGGCGAAACGGCGCCACCAGCGGTCCGGCGGATCGAAGGGCGGATGCGGTCGGTGCAGGCCGACCTGGAGAAACATCGGCCGGGTCGGATCACGCTGGCGCAGGCGGTTGATCGCGACGTCGGTCGTCCACACCGACGGATGCAGGTGCTCGGCTGCCATCCACGGCGTGACCACCCAGGCGTTGGGGTCACGATCCAGCGCCACGTCGTGCAGGTGCGGGGCACGGTCGGCCAGCCAGGCGTGGTAGTCGCTGACGAAATCCGGCTCGCGCACGCTGGCCTCGTAGAGGTCGTTGCTCTCGAAGCCGAGATGCAGGCGGTGCGGATAATAGTGAGTCT
>JBBREK010000389.1:0-1840 GCA_038203025.1 Planctomycetota bacterium | reverse complement strand
GGCCGGCACAAGCTGATCAGCTACGCCGGCTGCAGCGGAGCGTTCGCCGGCCAGGGCGAGCTCTACGACCTGCAGGCCGACCCGCACGAGCTGCGCAACCTGTTCAACGATCCGTCGGCGTCCGCCGACCGCACCCGCCTGGAGGCGCTGCTGGCAGCCAACCCGCTGCCACCGCGGCCGGCGGTGCGCAAGGAGTGCGGCTGGTAGGAATGTTCCTGGATGGACACCGGCTGACTCGTGCGCGCCAACGACGTCCTACCGTCACCGCTCGCATAACCATGGTCGTACATCGTCGCAAGCAGTGGGTGTCCAGGGATTCGGGTGGAGCGCGGAGCTCCAGCTCCGACCGGAGCGCGGGGCTCCTGCCCCGCGGTGAAGCGCGTGCTCGCGGAGCTGGAGCTCCGCGCTCCGTCATCGTGGCCCAGGGCTGATTGTGGGCGCCATCGTGGCCACGTCATCCTGGTCAGGCACCGGCTATCCCTTGTGCGCCAACGATTTACAACCATCACCGTTTGCACATCGTCGCAAGTAGTGCGTGTCCAGGGATTCTGTTGGGACTCTCCTCGCTGCCTGGTGGCGGAGGGCCGACGCTGCCTTTGAGCACCAGCCGGCAGGGCAGGCGGATGATCTGCTCCGTCGGCGACACAGGTCCGGACAACCGCCGCCGAAGCAGTTCCAATGCCCCCTGGCCTGCCGCCAGGTAGTCGATGCAGACCGAGGACAGGTCCGCGAACTGCTTCCAGCCGTCGAAGCCGATCAGACTGATGGCCTGCGGACACGGCAGACCCTCGGCGGCGCATGCACTGCGCAGCGTCGACGCCTGGAGGTCGTTGAATGCGATCGCGGCGGTCGGACGCGCAGCATCGCCACGCCAGCGTCGGGCCAGGACGCGGAAGGCGCCACCAGCGCGTTGCGCCGTGGGTCCGCTGGCTGGGATCAGGCAGGCGAGCGGGTCGGGATTGGCGACGCCGATCGCGCGCATGGCGCTCCGCCAGCCGGCCAGGCGCTCGACCAGGGCGGGCGCTCCGTGCGGGTCGTCATGGCAAGCCACGAAGGCGATGCGTCGATGCCCGAGTGCGTGCAGGGCTGCCACCGCCTTGGCCATGCCCTCGACGTGGTCGGGAACCACCGCATCCTGTCCGGGTTGGCGGGATCCGATGCAGACGCAGGGCAGGCCCGGCCGGCTCAAGGGCGTAGCATCCGCAAGTCGTATCAGGCCTTGCACACTGCGCCGCCATTGCGGTCGGCGCCAGTGCTCAGCTCCGGCGACGACGAGCATGGCCCCCGAGGTCCCCGCTGCGAGAATCAACCCAAGCAGCACATCGGCGGCCCATGGTCCGCCGGCTCGAGCGATGTCCTGCGGCAGGCACACCCCGACCTCGAGGTCGCCGCCATCGCAGCATCCAAGTCCTGCTCGGATGCGTCGCGACAGTTCGGCTCCAACTTTGTTCGTCTGCGGATTGTGCGCCACCTGCCAGACGCTGGTCACGGAAACGCCGAGGCTGCGAGCGACCGAGCGCAGCGAGGGGAACTCTGTTGCGCTGCTTTTCCGAGGCGGCGGGGTTCGGGCCATGCCCAAGCCTGCCAGGGTGTCAACCATTGCCATCCAACAACAGGGTTGAGACATCCTATCCGATCTTGTTGGGTACCCCGGTCGGGATACCCTGACTGCATGATGAGACAGACGGCACCTCTAGCGTTCACGCTGATCGAACTGCTGGTGGTCATCTCGATCATCGCCGTGCTGGCGGCCATGCTGCTGCCCGCGATCTCGCTGGTGCGAGACCTTGCCCGCAGCACCTCCTGCCAAGCGCACCTGCGCCAGATCGGGATGGCGACG
>JBBREK010000388.1:0-1900 GCA_038203025.1 Planctomycetota bacterium | reverse complement strand
CATGAAGCCCCGAACGATGGTCTGGGACCATCGTGGCTAAGCCCTAAACGTCCCGCCGAGACCCACTGTTTCAGTATTTATTGTAACAGCTCAGGGGCTCTGCCCCCGCGGCCCTGCGGGCCTGCCCCCGCGGGCTTTGTCACGGCTCGGTTTCGTCGCACGGCTCCGAAACCGTGGGCGGATGGGCTTCGCCCATTCTATCCGCCCACCACCACTCGGCGCCCGCCCCATCGCTGCGCGACGGGGCCCCGGCTGAGTAGTTACATTGGATTTACACGTGGTCACCCGTTTGGTGAACACCATCAACACACACAACGCGTGTCGCTATAACCGCGAACCGCGAACTGCGTTGTTAGACTCAGTGGTTCGCCACCCCGAACGGCACATGCACGGCCGGAGCGACGCTGCTGGCGCGGTCGGCGTTACCTCGCTTGTCGTCGAAGAAGATATGCGGGCGGAAGCGGGCCAGCACCGGCTCCTTGGGTGCCTCGCCGAGGAAGAACGCCTCGTCGACGCGCACGCCCCAGGCGCGCAGGGTGGCGACGACCCGGCGGTCGGCTGGATAGCTGCGGGCGGTGACGATGGCGGTGCGCAGGCGACCGCTGCCGGCGAGCCGCTCCTGCACCCGCGACAGTCCCTTCAACAGGCGGGCCAGCGGACCGGGGGCGGCGGGGATGGCGGCATGGTCGCGCTCGTGGGCATGGAACGCGCCGAGGCCCTGCTCGGCAAAAACCCGTTCGCTGGCATCGTCGGCGATCACCCCGTCAAAGTCGAAGGCGACGCGCAGTTCGTCTCCGCCGTCGTCGACCGCTGCGCCAGGCAACACCTCGCCCGCAGCGAAGCCGGCCTCGGTGGCGGCCAGTACGTCGGCTGCATGCCGGGTGAGGAAAAGGTGGGCACCGAACGCCTCCAGGTACGGCCAGGGATCGGACCCACCGGTGAAGGCCATGCGTCCCGGCGGCAGCCCGTGATGGTCGAAGCTCAGGCGGGTGCGCAGGCCAGTATCGGGGTCGTTGCGCGAGATCAGCGCCACCTCGACGGCCGGCCGGTCGAGACCGCGGTTCAGCGCCAGCAGGCGGCGGACGAAGGGGAAGGCGATGCCGGGGGCGAGGGGGGCGTCCTCATGGCTGCGCTGGTAGGCCCGGTAGGCCTCGTGGCCCTCCTCGCGGAACACCCGGTCGCCCTCCCCGAGGTCGAACAGCGCCGAGGAGGCGATGGCGACGACCAGCTCGGGACCGGGTCTTGGCGCTGCGCTCATCGTCCTACCATCCCGACCATGCGCATCACGGTCAATGGCGAGGAGCGCGAGGTGGCAGAAGGCAGCACGGTCGCCGAGTTGCTGGTGGTCCTGCAGTTGCCCGCGACCCGCGCCGCGGTCGAAGTCGACCGCCAGTTGGTTCGGCGCGCCGAGCATGCCACCCACGTCCTGCGCGACGGCGCCCTGGTCGAGGTGGTCACGCTGGTCGGCGGCGGCTGATCAGTCGTTCCCGCCACGCAGCTTGGCGAGCAGGCGCAGGATCTCGATGTACAGCCACACCATGGTGATGAGCAGTGCGAGGGCACCGACCCACTCGTAGTGCTTAGGGGCGCCGCGCGCGGCCGCTTCCTCGATGAAGGCGAAGTCGATCACCAGATTCAGGGCAGCCAGGCCGATGCAGAAGACGCTGAAGGCGATCCCCATCCAGCCGTTGCCATAGAGCATGCCGGCCAGTCCGTGGCCGACGCCGAACATGCCCAGGACCCACAGCGCCATGGTGCCGATGAACAGGCCGGCGGTGGCGATGAGCACGCCGCGCTTGAAGTTTTCGGTCGCCCGGATGATGCGCAGACGGTACAGCGCCAGCATGCCGACCAGCACGCCGAGGGTGTAGACAGCGGCCGATTCGGCGATCCCGGGGTA
>JBBREK010000387.1:0-1943 GCA_038203025.1 Planctomycetota bacterium | reverse complement strand
GGTGGACACCGAGTCGAGCGTGGGCGGTTGCGCGGTCTGCGCCAGATCGATGGTGATGGTATCGCTGGAGCCCGGCTTGTCGAGCGCAATGCGGAAAACTTCATTGCCCGTGAGCCCCGGCAGCGCAGCGTCGCGCGCTTCCAGGAACGGCGCGACGCGGGCTGGGGGAAGGGCGCGCGGAACAGGCCCGGATCAAGGTCGCCCGCCCGCACCAGGCTGGTCAGACGCACCCGGGTCTCGGCGTTGCGGGCATCGGTGATCTTCCAGCCGAGCAGCTGCATCGGGCTGTCGCTAAAGGTCAGGACGATCTGGCCGCGGGTCTTGCCGACCCGGTCCTGGGCCGTCAGTTCAAAACCGTCCGCCAGTCGGGTCACGCGGGTGACCGTCACGCCGCGATCCAGGCGGATCTCGTCGGCGAGAAACAGCTTCAGCGGCGTCTGGCTGAGGAAGTAGCGGTTGACCGTCTTCAGCCGCTTGTCGGCCACCGAGACGATCTTGCCGTCCGATACCACCAGCAGGCTCGAGGGGGCGTCGTATTCAAAGCGGGCCCGGCCGGGACGCTGCATGTAGAGCAGGCCCTGGCTGACCGAACCGCGCGGATCGGTCTGCACGAAGCGGCCGCGCGCGGTCGGCATGCCCTGCAGATAGGCCACGGCCTTGTCGACCAGCGCCTGGTCGGCGGCGGGCAGGGCGAGGGCGGGGCTCGCCAGCATCAGGGCGGGGGCGGCGAGCAGCAGGGCGCGGCGGGTGGTGTCCATGAAACTCGTCTAGCAGCTTGCCGCGGCGAATCTAGGGCGGAGGCCCGACGAGGATTTCGCGCTTGCCGGCGTGGTTGGCGGCTCCAACAACCCCCTCCTGCTCCATCCGTTCCATCAGCGAGGCGGCGCGGTTGTAGCCGATCTGCAGGCGGCGCTGGATGTAGCTGGTCGAGGCCTTGCCGTCGCGGGTGACCACGGCCACGGCCTTGTCGTACAGGCCGCCGTCGCCGCCGCCGTTCTCGTCGCCGAAGGCCAGGCCGCCCTGGCCCTCGTCGGCCTCGTCGTCGGCCCCGGCCGTCACCTCGTCGAGATACTGCGGGCTGCCCTGCTCGCGCAGGAACTTGGCCACCGCCGCCACCTCTTCGTCAGCCACGAACGGGCCGTGCAGGCGAGTCAGACGGCCGCCTGAGCCGCCGGCCATGTAGAGCATGTCGCCGTGCCCGAGCAGCTGCTCGGCGCCCTGCTCGCCGAGGATCGTGCGGCTGTCGATGCGCGAGGTGACCTGGAAACTGATGCGGGTCGGGAAGTTGGCCTTGATGGTGCCGGTGATGACGTCGACCGACGGCCGCTGGGTGGCCATGATCAGGTGGATGCCGGCGGCGCGGGCCATCTGGGCCAGTCGCTGCACGGCGCCTTCGATATCCTTGCCGGCGACCATCATCAGGTCGGCCACCTCGTCGATGACCACCACCAGATAGGGCATATGCTCGGGGCGGATCTTCTCGCTCTCGAAGATCGGCCGGCCGGCGTCGTCGAAGCCGGTCTGGACCGTACGCTCGAAGTGCTCGCCCTTGTCGATCGCCTCCTTGGCCCGTTCGTTGTAGGCCGCGATGCCGCGCACGCCGATCTTGGCCATGCGGCGATAGCGGTCCTCCATCTCGCGCACCGTCCACTTCAGGGCGACGATGGCCTTCTTGGAGTCGGTCACCACCGGCGCCAGCAGGTGCGGGATGCCGTCATAGACGCTTAGCTCGAGCATCTTCGGGTCGATCATGATGAACCGGCACTGGTCGGGGCTCAGCCGGTAGAGGATCGACAGGATCATGGCGTTCAGCCCGACCGACTTGCCCGAACCGGTGGTGCCGGCGATCAGCAGGTGGGGCATCTTGGCCAGGTCGGCGATATAGGGCTCGCCGCCGATCGACTTGCCCAGCGCCATCGGCAGGGTCTGGGACTGCTTCTCGT
>JBBREK010000386.1:0-2025 GCA_038203025.1 Planctomycetota bacterium | reverse complement strand
GGTGGCGCAGGCGGTCGGCGGTTCCGGCTACATTGCGGTGGATGGCCGGCGCGGCCGGCTGCTCGGCGGCGGCGAGCCGTCGTTTCTGCCCTTGGCGATCAGCGCTTTGTCGCCGTCGCTGGTCGAGGCCGAGCTGTTCGGGCACCGTCGCGGGGCGTTCACCGGTGCGACCGAGGAACGGGCCGGCTGGCTGGAGGTCTGCCCGGCGCACGGCTGCGTCTTCCTCGACGAGATCGGCGAGGTCGACCCGGCGGTGCAGGTGAAACTGCTGCGCGTGCTGCAGACCCGCGTCTTCGCCCGCGTCGGCGAGCACGCCGACCGCACCTTCCGTGGCCGACTGGTTGCGGCCACCAATCGCGATCTGGCGCAGGAGATCGCGGTCGGCCGCTTCCGCGCCGACGTCTACTACCGTCTGTGCGCCGATCACATCCGCACGCCGGCGCTGCGTGAGCTGCTTGCAGCGGATCCGGTCGAACTGGACCGCCTGTGCCTGGCCCTGGCGACGCGCATCGTCGGATCGGACGAGGCCGAGGCTGTCGCCGATACAAGCGTGCGCTGGATCCGGCGGTCGCTGGGCGATGGCTATGCCTGGCCGGGCAACGTGCGCGAGCTAGAGCAATGCCTGCGCAGCCTGCTGCTGCGCGGAGTCTATACCCCGGCCCGGGCTGCCGACGCCTGCCTGGCCGACCGCGTGCGCGATGGGTCGCTGACTGCAGACCAGCTGCTCGACGGCTATTGCGCCCAGATCGTCGCATCGGCTGATGGTCTGCGCGAGGCCGGGCGCCGGCTCGGCATGGACTGGCGGACGGTCAGGACCCGTGCCCGGCGAGGCGGATAAGTAGTTTCGACCACCAGCGGCGGCGGACCACCAGGGGCAGCAGGATCGGTTCGGCGCGCACCAGGGCGATGGCGGTCTCGACGTCGAGGCGGCGGGTGAGGATCTGCGCCAGCTGGCGGTCGATCGCCACGGCGTAGCCATCCTTGTTCGACCAGAAGTGGTCCATCCACGGCTGGCCGGCACGCAGTCGGCCGGTGGCGGCGAAGGCCTGGCTGATCGCCAGTTGCTCGACCAGGGTATGGGCGACGCCGTCGTCCATCAGCCGGTCGAGGGTGATGAGCGCCTGGTCGAGCACGGCGTGGTTGCCGGCACCCACCGCGATCAGGCCCGCGTTCCACATCGGGCAGGGGGGCGGAACCTTGCGGCCTGCAAGCTGCCGCCACAGCCGGCGCTGGCCGGCCCGGCGCGAGGCGGCGAGATCGTACTCGTGCTCGTGCATGAACACGTCACCGGAAGACAGCGCTGCGCAGAGGTCAGTAAGCTCCCGCCGCATCAGCACGTCGGAGTCGTGGTAGACCACGTTGCCCGGTCCCTGGGCGGCAGCGTGCACGACGGTCATCAGCTCGACACGCCAGAAGAAATCGTGCTTCCCACGCCAGGCCCGGAGGGTCGCAGCATCGACCGCGAGGGTGCGCAGCCGGTCACCGAACCAGGCGAACAGGTCGGGCCGGTCGGTGACGATGCAGAACTCGCAGCCCGGCGGGGCCCACGCCATCACGGTGAGGATGGAGAGATGTGCCCTGGCGGTCAGGTCATGACGCTCGCCGAGCGACAGGGTGACGAAGCGGGTGTTCACGCGAAGACGACGGTGCGGTTGCCGTTGATCAGCACCCGTCGTTCGAGGTGCACGCGCACCGCCTTGGTCAGGGTCTGGCGTTCCAGTTCGCGACCCTTGCGGATGAGATCTTCGACGGTGTCGCGGTGCGAGACGCGGGCGACGGCCTGTTCGATGATCGGGCCCTGGTCGAGCTGTTCGGTGACGTAGTGCGCGGTGGCGCCGATCAGCTTGACGCCGCGTTCCTTGGCCTGGTGGTAGGGCTTGGCGCCGACGCAGGCGGGCAGGAACGAGTGGTGGATGTTGATTATGCGTCCAGGGCGGGCGGCGACGAACTCCGTTGACAGCACCTGCATGTAGCGCGCCATCACGATCAGGTCGATGCGCTCACGCTCCAGCAGGACGATCTGCG
>JBBREK010000385.1:0-2086 GCA_038203025.1 Planctomycetota bacterium | reverse complement strand
GGTGAACGGGCCGACGGCGATGCCGGCCACCAGATAGCCGACAATCGGCGACAGGCCAAGGCGCAGGGCAAGGAAGCCGAGGACCAGGGCCGCGCCCAGACCCCCGGCCAGGGTGGTGATGATGCTGAGGTCGTGCATGGGGATGGCGCGGTGCCCTTGATGTGCTTATCGTGCGTCTGTCAGCCCAGGGCACAGTGGCGGAGCCGGTCGGCCTGACCGCCGAGCCTTGATGTGCTTATCGTGCGTCTGTCAGCCCAGGGCAACCTCTAGATGGGCGTCGTTCTATGGTGGTGAAGGCTCCTCGCTCAATGATGCGCCTCCTGCTTACCCCGGTTCTTTCCGCAGCCGTCTCCAGAGCAACTTTTCCAGACTGATGACCGGCAATATGACCGCAGCAGCGAGCACCACCCGCACCCAGGCCTGACCATCCAGCGCGGTCGTTCCGGTGCTTCCCAGTCGGGGACACGCAGGACGGTGAATCTGCTGGCTTGCGATAGGTATCCCTGGATACGTCGTTCCATCGTTGAGGGTCGATTGTCACGATGAAACCATATGCCCATAGCCCACCCCCTGGCAGTGACTGGTCGTCCGCCCATCCGTTGGCCGAGCATCTGACGGCAGTGGCGGATCTCGCCAGGCAGGCTGCGGTGGCGTTCGAGGCTGGCGACCTGGCCTGGCTTGCCGGCCTCTGGCATGACTTGGGGAAATACCGGCCGAACTTCCAGCAGTATCTTCGGGGCGTACAGGGGTTGGAGAAGTCGCACAAATTGGCCGGCACAGTGCAGGCATTGAAGACCAAGTCCGGCGTTGGAGAAATGATCGCGCTGGCGATCGCCGGACACCATGGCGGCCTTCCTCGGGCAATTGGTGAACATCCCTCGCTGGACACGCTGCGCGAACCTGGCGAGCGCGAACTCGCCGAGGCTATCGCGGCTGGCGCGCCCGCCGAACTGATCGCCCGTCCGATGCCGACCCCCCCGGCAGCGTGGGAGCAGCGTCTGCGCGGTATGGACCCGGCGGATCGCATGATCGCCCGCGACCTGCTCACCCGCTTCGTCTTCAGCGCCCTGGTCGATGCCGATTATCGTGATACGGCAGCGTTTTTCGATCCGGAGGCCGAACGGCGCCGGGCGCTCACCGTCGCCCGGCATCTCGGCATGGCCGGGTTGCGCGACCTGCTCGATGCTCATCTCGACCGCTTTGCCGGCGCGGCGCCGGACACCCCGGTGAACCGGCAGCGACAGGCGGTGCTGGCCGCCTGTCGGGACGCAGCGGCGGCTCCGCCGGGTATCTTCGACCTCACAGTCCCGACCGGCGGCGGCAAGACCTTGGCAGCGATGTCCTTCGCCCTGCGCCATGCCGCGCGGCATGACTTGCGACGGGTCGTGGTCGTTCTGCCCTTCACAGCGATCATCGAGCAGAACGCCCGGATCTACGCCGATATCCTGGGCGAGGATCAGGTCCTGGAGCACCACGGCGCCTACGATGGCGAGGCCGAGCGCATCCGCGCCTGGTGCCGCGCGAGCGGCCTCAGCCTGGGCGAGCAGGGTCATCGTCACAAGTTGGTCGCCGAAAACTGGGACGCGCCGGTGATCGTGACCACCAGCGTCCAGTTCCTAGAGTCGCTGCACGCCAACAAGCCGGAGCGCTGCCGTAAGCTGCACAGCCTTGCCCGTTCGGTGGTGATCCTCGACGAGGCGCAGGCCATCCCTGCGCATCTGCTCGATACCACCCTCGATACGCTGCGCCTGCTGGTCCAGGGGTTTGGCGTGTCGCTAGTGTGCTGCACCGCAACCCAGCCAGCACTGCACCGGCGCACCGATGCGATGGGCACGGTGCGCAAGGGGCTGGGCACCCCGACGCCGATCATCGCCGATCCAGCGCCGTTGTTCGCCGCCCTCGACCGGGTGCAGGTGACTTGGCCCACGGATTGTGCCACGCCCACGCCGTGGAAGGCGGTGGCGGAAGCCATGCGCTTGGAACCCCAGATCCTGGTCATCGTCCATCGCCGGCAGGACGCCTGGCAACTCGCACGGTTGGTAGGCGACGACTGCCTGCATCTGTCGGCGCTGATGCTGCCCGATCA
>JBBREK010000384.1:0-2089 GCA_038203025.1 Planctomycetota bacterium | reverse complement strand
GTCACGGCCTCTCCGCGGGCGAGGCGGGCGAGCCTCGGGCCAGAATGCAGCGATCAGCAGCGACTGGTGATGGAAGCCGACGAACGGACCGACCAGGGACGCCGTCACCTCGCCCTTGGCGATGTGGGTGTTGGGGCCGATCAGCGAACCCTCGACGCAGCCGTGTTCCTCGACGGCAGCGTGCTCGCACAGCACGCTGTGGCGGACGATGCCGCCACCGGTGGCCTGCGCCCCGGGCTGGAGCAACGAGCCGGTGACGGCGGCACCGCCGGCGATGCGTGCTGGTTCGTCGGGCGTGGACAGCACAGCCACATCCTCGACCTCAAGGGCGTGGTCAATGATCGCCCCGGCGCCGATCCAGGCGTCGTGGACACGCTCGGTGTGGACGACGCGCGCCCCGCGCCGCACCCAGGCGACCGGACTGGTCAGCGCCTTGACGTAAGTCTGATGGGCGGCGGTAACCAGGGCCTGGCCGGCGCGGTCGGCGCGATCACGCGCCACCAGGGCGGCGTCATCGACCGTGATTCCACCCCACCACGGCACCTCGCGACCGCCGGTCTCGCAGCCGAGCGAACAGGCCTGGGAGCAGCCGAAAGTGGCAGCACCACTGCCGGTGATGGCGCCGACGTTGAGCAGCACCGCCTCGCGCTCGACCACCAGCTTGGCGGCGAAGCGCACGTTTTCGATCAGGCAGCCGTTGCCGATCTGGCAGTCGACCAGGGTCGAGTCGCTGAGACCCGAGGGGAGGTTGATGCCAGGCATCACCTCGATGTCGCCGGCGCAACGGCCGATGGCGCAGCGGCCGCGGAAGGTCACGCGACGGACGCGGAAGCAGTCGAAGTCCTCGGCGACCTGCACATCGTCCCAACGGTCCGCACGGCAGCCGGCAACCTCCATCACCGCGATCTCCTGCGGCGAAAGGGCGCGCAACAGCAGACCGAGCACATTGTCGGGACGCTTGGCCACCGCCCGCGCCGCCTCGACCAGTTCGCAGTCGCCGGCGATGCGCGCCGCGACCTCGGCGAGGTCCTTGGGGGCCGGCACGCGGCGGCAGACGGGCTGCAGTTCGGTATCGGTCTGGCTCACGCCAGTTCCTCAATCGACGCCTGCGACAACTGCGAGACGGCGGCAATGTCGACGACGACGACGAAGTCGCGATGGCTGGTGAGCAGGCTTGCCGGCATACCCGGTCCGACCCGGCCGGTGACCATGCGCGCCACCGCCTCGGCCTTGCCGATGCCGGTGGCGATGATCAGCACCCGGCGCGTGTCGAGGATCTGCGACATGCCCATCGACAGAGCCTGATCCTGGGTCTCGTCGAGCGAACGGAAACGCTCGCCGCCGGAAATCGCAGCGACCGTCGACGGCGTCAGGTCGACGACTCGGGTGCGGCTCTTCACCGAGCTGCCCGGCTCGTTCAACCCGACGTGGCCGTTGTGCCCGAGGCCGAGGACCACCAGGTCAAGGCCACCACGCGCCTCGATCAGCAGGTCGAAGGCGCGGCACTCGGCATCGAGGTCGATGGCGTCGCCACGCGGAGTGAAGGTCTGCTCGCGCGGGATGTCGACCTGGTAGTAGAGGTGGGAGTTCAGCAGGTAGCGCGTCGAGCGGTGGTCCTCCGGCGGTAGACCGACGTACTCGTCGGTGCTGAAGGTGGTGGTCTTGCGGAAGCTGAACCCGCCCTGCTTGTGGTAGAGCCGGACGAGGTGGCTGTAGGCCAGCAGACTAGTCGAACCAGCAGATACGCCGAGGCGCAATGCCGGCCGCGCCGCCAGGGCCTCGGCAAGCATGACGGAGAGCCGCTCGGCAGCCTCGTCCCGGTCATTGCACACGATCAGTTTCATAGGCGGGAGGAATGTAAGAGCACGGGCGGGGCCCGACAAGCAGCACCATGGCGTGAACCGAGTAGCCCTCTCGACCCCCGGGCGGGCCGCCCGGGGGGACGGGCGGGCCAGCGGCCCGCGCTCCCAGGAAAAGACCGAACCCCGGCCATAGGCCGGGGTTCAGAGAAGCGCAGCGACGACGGGCGAGGGTGGGGCGCTGGGCGGATATAATCGGCGCAGCCGATCCGCCCACGGTTCCCAAGCGA
>JBBREK010000383.1:0-2099 GCA_038203025.1 Planctomycetota bacterium | reverse complement strand
GGCAGTTCAGGCAATTTCTTCATGCACGAGCAGGACCAGGATCCGCGCCATCTCGGACGCCAGGACTGGATCCCCGCCGGAGAGCAGGAGGCCTGGCAGTTCGGCAGCCGACCGGAGTCGCGACAGATCGTCGCACGGATGAAAGAGGAGGATCCGACCCGGCCGGTGTTCATGCACGCCGGCACCCACGTCGGCGACTTCCCGACCGCCAATTGCTACCTCAACTTCCTGCCGCTGCAGGAACGCGACGAGTGGTTGTCAGCCTGGGCCGCCAACGGTACCACCCCATGGCTGGCGGTGGAATTCGGTCTGCCGCTCGAATTCTCCTTTCTGCGCGCCCGGGGCAGCGCACCGGTCCCCACCAGCGAACGATTCTTCACCGAATACCTGGCGACGACGCTGGGGCCGGCCGCATTCCTCGGCGAGAGCGAGGACACCCGTCGCTTCCATCGCGACTACTACCATGACGACGCCAACGCCAACCCGATCGCCCGTGGCATCCCGGCGGCCAACTGGGCGGAGTACTGGCCGAAGGGCGGTTGGCTGCATACCCATTGGGTGCAGGCGCCGTATCAGGGCACCATGGGGCTGATCAAGTCGTCGGGCTACGATGCCTTCCAGGCGCTCTACATCCGGAACACCTGGCGCAGCTGGCGCACCCAGGGCAGTACCAGCCTGTCGATCCCATGGACCTTCCCGCGTTCCGGGTGGTCGTACCCGGGCGACACCGACACCAAGATCGCCTTCCCGCCGTTCCAGCCCGGACGTCGTGGGGCGTGGGTTGCAGAGAAGCCACAAAGCGATTTCTGGTCGGTGCCCGGCAAGACCTGGACCCTCTCCCCCGTGGCCGAGGCGATGCACCAGGTGAACAGCCCAACTCTGGCCTGGATCAGCGGACCGACAGCGGCGTTCACCGCCAAGGACCACAGCTACTGGAACGGCCAGGCCCTGGAGAAAAGCCTCGCGCTGCTCAACGACGAGCGCACGCCGCAGCGCTACGATCTGCGCTGGAGCGTCACGGTCGACGGGCGGGAGCTTGGAAGCGGACGAGTCGAAGGCGAACTGGCCGTTGGTGAGACCCGCCTGCTGCCGGTGCAGGTGGCGCTGGACAGCGCGGTCAAGGCCGACGGCGTGGTGGAGCTCGCCGGCGTCATCGGCGCCAGGCGGCACACCGACCGCTTCGCCTTCCGCGTCTTCCCCCGCCCACCTACCGCTTCCGGCAAGCTGCGCGTCTTCGACCCGGTGGGCAAGACCACGGCCATGCTGAAGACGCTGGGGTTCACCGTCGAGGCGTGGGACGGACGCGCCACGGACAGCCTGGTGGTGATTGGCCGCGAGGCGCTGACGCGGCCACTGCCCGGCGATCTGCGGGCCTTTGTCGCTGGAGGCGGCCGCGTGCTGGTCATGGCCCAGCCGCCGGAGTGGACACGCGGCGCTCTCGGCCTGCGGGTCGCCCAGCACATGTCGCGTCGGGTCTTCCGCGTCTCGCCGACCCACCCAGTGGTGGCGGGCCTCGATGACGAGGACCTGCACGACTGGGCCGGTGTCAGCACCCTGGTCGAAGCGTATCCAGCCAGCAGTACCGCCGACAAGGCAACTCCCCACGGCTGGAAGTGGGGCAATCGCGGCGGCCTGACCAGCGGCGCGATCGAGAAGCCGCACCTCTCTGGCTGGCGACCATTGCTCGAATGTGAGTTCGATCTCGCCTATAGCCCGCTGCTGGAGCTCGATCACGGCAAGGGCCGGATGCTGTGGTGCGCGCTCGATCTCGAGGATTACGTGCCGGCCGAACCGGCGGCGGTGACCCTGGCGCGCCAACTGCTTGCCTATGCCGCCCAGGCGCCGCTGCGCCCGCGGCTGGCCGAGGTCACCGTGCTGGGTACGGCCGCTTTGCTCACCAGTCTGGGTCTAGCCCAGCCGGTCAGCGCCAAGCTGCCCGCTGCGGATGGTCTGGTCGTGGTCGCCAGCGACGCCGTCGTCGATGAACCCGCACTGCGCTCCTTCCTCGAACGCGGAGGCCGAGCCCTGTTCCTCGCCCGCAGCGGCGCGAAGGCGCCCCTCGGCGTCACCCTGAGCGAGACTGACGGCGCCGGCCGCGC
>JBBREK010000382.1:0-2118 GCA_038203025.1 Planctomycetota bacterium | reverse complement strand
AGATGGGCGGCAAGCTGGTCACGGTCGAGGACCACCAGCTGACCGGCGGCGCCGGCGAAGTCCTGGTCGCCAAGCTGGTCGCCGCCGGCTGCAAGGTGAAGGCCAAGACCCTGGGCGTGCACGGCGAGTTCGGCCAAAGCGCCTACACCGCCGACGAGCTCTACAAGAAGCACGGCATCGGCATCGACGGCATCATCGCGGCGGCGCAGTCGCTCGCGTGAGTCTAAATTCCGCAGTTCGATTGGCCGCAGAGGCGCAGAGACGCGGAGGGATTCGGGTTATGGATCGGAGGTCCGTCGCCAACAGGGTGAACCCCATCCGTTGCCAACCTTCAGCACAAGCCCTTCCCCCCTCTGCGCCTCTGCGCCTTGTAAGTTGATTCCCAGCGCGACCGGGAGTGCATCGTCCCGGTACCATGAAGCAGAAACCTGCCCGGCCTGCAACCAGGCAGGTTTCCGGCAGCCGGCGTTCGTTCTGTGCCAAAAACGCCGTGAGGCGTTTGTCGCAGAGTTGTGAACACGACTGCTGTCATGGGTTGTCCCGAACAGCCACCTGAACCCGGGCCATCCCGGCGTTCGCTTCGACAAGACTGGGCCTCTCCATGACTCCTTCCCCACAATCCTACATCGGCCTCGACGTGTCCAAGTCGGAACTGGAGGTGGCCAACGGCCCGAGCCTTGTCGGCCGCTGGGAGAACACGCCCGCGGGCCTGCAACGCCTCCAGGCTGGAATTCCAGGACCTGCGGAGGTCGCCCTGGTGGTGATCGAGTCGACGGGGTGTTACAGCCAGTTGGCAGCACGCGTGCTGACGAGCGCAGGCTATCGAGTCACCGTCGTCCAGCCCGGGCGTATCCGGCACTATGCTCGCAGCCAGGGTCTGCTGGCCAAGACCGACAGCATCGATGCGCGGATCATCGCCCAATTCGGGGAGCATTCGCCGGGACTGCGCGTCTACCAGGAACCCACGACCACCCGCCAGTGCCTGCGCGCGCTGGTCGATCGTCGGGATCAGATCGTAGAGGACCGCGTCCGGGAGGATAACCGCTTGGAGGCCTGCGGTGACGATCTCATCCGCAAGCATCTGCGCACCAGCATCGCCCGCCTGCGCAAACAAGCCGATGCCCTGGAGCGGAAAATCCAGACGCTCATCACCAGCGATACGGAGATGGCTGCAGTACGGGATATCCTGGAATCCCAGAAGGGCGTCGGCTCCATCACCGCCGCCACCTTGCTGGCCCACCTGCCGGAGCTGGGGCACGTCAATCGCCAGGAGATCGCTGCGCTGGCCGGCGTGGCGCCCTACAACAACGATTCGGGGACGCAGCGGGGGACCAGGTCCATCTTTGGCGGAAGGCAACGCGTGCGCACCGCCATGCATATGGCGGCTGTGACGGCCATGCGCTTCGATGCCACCTTCGCAGCGTTCTACAACGGACTTCGCGAGCGAGGAAAGCCGGCCAAGGTCGCCATCGTCGCTGTCATCCGGAAGATGCTGATCAAGCTCAACAGTCAGGTCGCCGCATATCGCCTGAAACAGGCGCCTGGACCTACAGCCATCACCTGAACTCGGACGGCTAGCCGCAGGCGGCACGCCTGGGGCCCGCCGCCCCAGGCGAGCTGAGGGGCCCCAAGAGGCCCCGAAGCGGTGATGCCGAAGGCGGTCGCGTACGATTTCAGCCTCTTGACACAAACACAGCCACTCTGCGGCCAATCGAAATGCGGGAAGCAGGTTCATTCCAGCACCGCCGTCGCCCCTTGCGTCTTGACGCCGAAGGTCGCATAGGTCGCCGGCCAGACCAGGTACTTCTGCACATCCGCGCCCTTGATGTCGTTGTCGTTGATCATGAAGCCGAGGTGGAAGCGGGTGCCGGAACCGATCAGCGGGATCTGGCCGGGATCGCCGGCCAGGGCCGCCTCGGCGGTCAGCGGCAGGCGGAACTCGGTGACGATCGCCGGCGAGGCGGCGAGGTCGAGGCCGTAGAGCGTCTCGATCAGGCGGCGCTCCTCGATCAGGCGGCTGTCGGCGTGGGTGGTGATGCTGCGCGGGACCAGCTCGGCCGGATACAGCTTGTCGAAGGTGTTCACCGCGAAGCGGTTGCGGAACACCGTCGGCCCCTG
>JBBREK010000381.1:0-2170 GCA_038203025.1 Planctomycetota bacterium | reverse complement strand
AAGACGCCGGGGAGCGAGGACATGAGATCCTGGTCGACGACGATGTTGCCCCACTTGTTGAGCTTCAGGTCGGGGCAGGTCTGGGTGAGCAGCGGGTTGGCGCGGGTGCCGATGGCGCTGACCACCAGATCGCAGTCGATGGTGAATTCGCTGCCTGGCACCGGTTCGGGCCGGCGGCGGCCGGAAGCGTCGGGCTCACCCAGCTGCATGCGCTGGCATTCCAGGCCGGTGACCCAGCCGTCGGCGTTGCCAAGCACGCGCAGGGGGGCGACGAGCAGCTCAAAGCGGATGCCCTCCTCCTCGGCATGATGGACCTCCTCCAGGCGGGCGGGCAACTCCTCTTTGCCACGGCGATAGGCGATCACCGCCTCGGTGGCGCCGAGGCGCTTGCCGGTCCGCACCGCGTCCATGGCGACGTTGCCGCCGCCGACCACGACCACGCGCTTGCCCTTGAGCACCGGGGTGCGGGCGCTGGTGTCCCAGGCGCCCATCAAGTTGACCCGGGTAAGGTACTCATTGGCCGAGTAGACGCCCTTGAGGTTCTCACCGGGGACGTTCATGAACTGCGGCAGGCCGGCGCCGACGGCGATGAACAGGGCCTCGAAGTCGTGGCGCAGGTCGGCGATTGAGTAGGTCCGGCCGACGATGGCGTTGACCTGGATGATCACGCCCAGGCGCTGCAGACGCTCGACCTCCTTGGCGACGATTCCCTTGGGCAGGCGGAACTCGGGGATGCCGTAGACCAGCACGCCGCCGGGGGTGTGGAAGGCCTCGAAGACGGTGACGTCGTGGCCCAGCCGGGCCAATTCGCCAGCCGCGGTCAGGCCGCCCGGGCCCGATCCGACCACCGCCACCGTCTTGCCGGTGCGGGCGGCGCACACGCTGTCGGCAGCATCGTTCTCGCGCGCCCAGTCGGCGACGAAGCGCTCTAGCGCGCCAACCGCGACCGACGATCCCTTGACCCCGCGCACGCATTGCGCCTCGCACTGCGATTCCTGCGGGCAGACCCGGCCGGTGACGGCGGGCAGGCAGTTGTCGGCCATCAGCGCGGCGGCAGCAGACCGCAGGTCGCCCTTGGCGACAAAGTCGATGAAGCGCGGGATATCGACCGATACCGGGCAGCCGGTGATGCACTTGGCGTTCTTGCACTGCAGGCAGCGCTCGGCTTCGAGCCGGGCGAGGGCCTCGGTGTAGCCGAGGTTGACCTCCTCGAAGTTGGCCGAGCGGGCGAGCGCGTCCTGGGCCGGCACATCCTGGCGCTTGATCGCCATGCGTTCCTTGGGCGACATCGGCATGGCTCGTCCTTACTGCTGTTGCTGCTGCTGGGTGATGACATCGGCGGCTCGGCGAGCCTTGCACGCGCCGTCGTCGCAGGGCTGCGCCTCGAACATCTTGTAGGTGCCCAGACGGCTGCGCAGTTCGCCGAAGTCGACCTGATGCCCGTCGAATTCGGGGCCGTCGACGCAGGCGAAGCGGATCTGGCCGCCAACGGTGACGCGGCAGCCGCCGCACATGCCGGTACCGTCAACCATCACCGGATTCAGCGATACCACGGTGGGGATGCCCAGCGGCTTGGTGGTGTTCGCCACCGCCTGCATCATCGGTACGGGTCCGACCGCGTAGATGATGTCGGGCTTCTCTGCCGCGCAGAGCTCGGCCAGCTCGTCGGTGACCAGGCCTTTGCGGCCCCACGAACCGTCATCCGTGCACACGCGGACCTCGCCGAGGCGGGCCAGTTCGTCGTGGTAGATGACCAGCGGGCGGTTGCGTCCGCCGATGATCGAGGTGACGCGGACGCCGGCACGGTGCAGGGCCTGCGCGATCGGATGGACGACCGCGGTGCCGACGCCGCCACCGACGCAGACGGCAAAGCCGCGTTCTGGCAGGTGGGTTGGGGCGCCCAGTGGTCCCGCGACGTCACGGATGACGCCACCGGCCGGGGTGGCCACGATCGCCTTGGTGCTGTGCCCCATCGCCTGGATGACCAGGGTGATGGTACCGGCGGCAGCATCGCCATCGGCGATGGTCAGCGGAATGCGCTCGTGGCCCTGGTCGAGCCGCACGATGACAAACTGGCCGGGCTTCCTGGCCTTGGCGACCAGCGGTGCCTCGATCACCAGGCGGTGGACCGCGGCGGCGAGCTGCTCGTTGGAGAGGATCCGGTGCATGG
>JBBREK010000380.1:0-2227 GCA_038203025.1 Planctomycetota bacterium | reverse complement strand
TATCCCGAACGCGGCTGGTACCACCTGCCGCGCGACGACGCCTCGCTGCCAGTGGGCCCCTGCCGGCTGGTCAACGCCGGTCGACGGGCCTTCCGCTTCGTGCAGGTGCGCGTGACCGCCGGCCGCCTGGAGCTCGACCGCGCCGAGGCCACGCACCGCCAGCATCCGGTGGCCGCCGATGGCTGGTGTGCGGTCGCGGATGAACGGCTCAACGCTGCCTGGCGCCTATGCCGCGACACCACCGTCGCGTGCATGCAACGCTACTACGAGGACGGGGTCAAGCGCGACGGCATGCTGTGGATCGGCGACGCCCGGGTCGAGTACCTGTGCAACGCCATGCTCTTCGGCGACACTGCCCTGGCGGCACGCAGCCTGCGGCAGATGGCCGAGGCGCAGGATGCCGACGGCGCGGTACTGGCCGTCGCCCTGCGCAGCGGCGGACACCAGCACGACCACGCCATCGACTACATGCCGGGCACGACCGCGCCCGGCGGCTTCCTCGATTCGTGGCGCCTGGCCAATTTCGCCACCGACCTGGTCGCCATGCTGCGCGCATACCACGACCACAGCGGCGACCTCGAACTGGTCGCCGAGCTGTGGCCGCGTCTGCGCCGGCTCGGCGCCTGGCTGCGCAGTCTCGAACCGGCGGCGATGCAGCCCGGCCGCGACTGGATCACCGATCACCAGCCACCGAACCCCGGCTGGTGGTCGGTCCGCGGCGCCCTGGTCATGCAATTGCTGGCCGGACAGGACGACCTCGCCGAACTCGCCCGCCGACTCGGCGATGAGGCCGAGGGCGCCGCCGCCGCCGCCTGGCGCCGTGGACCTGGTCAGCTTTTGGCCCGGGCGCTGTGGTGCCCGCGCCGTCACCTGTTCGTCAATGAGGCGGGTCCGGACGCAGCGGCGGATTGGCATCCGAACGTGCTCGCGGTCCTGGCCGGCCAGGCGGACGACCCTGCCGACCTGCTGCGACGCCTTGCCGCCACCCCAGGCGTTCTCGACTGCGACGCCGGCTTCATGGCCTTCTGGAAGTGGTCGGCCCTGGCGCGCGCCGGACTGGTGGCCGAGGCGCTGACCGACGCGCGGGCCTGGTACGGTGCCATGCTGTTGAACGGGGCGACCACCACCTGGGACGTCAATCGCCGCGACAGCCTCGGCATCGCCCGGCCGCCCAGCCACGCGATGAGCCACTGCCACGGTTGGAGCGCCGGCCTCGCCTGGCTGCTGCCGACAGCAGTGGTCGGCATCCGCCCGGCATCCCCAGGCTTCGCCACCGTCGAGGTCCGTCCCGACCTCGCCGGGCTGGCGTGGGCCGGTGCCGTCGTGCCGACCCCGCGCGGCCCGATCGAGGCACGCTGGTGGACGGCCGGCAAGGGCCTCGCCGGCGAGATCGTCCTGCCCGACGGGGTCAGCGGCGAGGCCGTGGTCGACGGCCGGCGGACCCCCTTAGACGGTGGACGAAACACCGTAACTTGCTGACTCGGCGGGATCCCACAGCCCATGGCTTCGACGGGGCTGGGATCATGACCCAGCTCTTGGTTCGGCCGACGGCTGGCCAGCGTCGCCGTCGGGCAGATGCAGGAGTTCGACCTTTGCGCCAGCCAGGGCGCCAGGCGCCACCGGATCCTCGTGCCAGAAGATCGCCGGGACGGTGGGTGGGTGATGAAGAATCGCTGGTGGCGGACATCTTGGTGTTCCCCTGTGTGGGTTGGGTAGCACCACCAACATAGACCCAAGATGTCCGCCTTTTGAATGGCCTCATTATGAACCCATTGTCGGACTTACACCACATGCTGGGGCACTATCAGCTGGTTGCGCTCAGGGACACCCATCACCATCCAGGTGACACTGATGTGGTCCGTTTTCTCGTCGTATGTCTATGCGGACACGACGAACGACGAACGCCACTGCGTTGTCTAGCGGGGTCCTGCCGCCCAGGGCTGATTTTGGGCGTCGCCACGCTAGGGGGAAAGGGGGGAAAGGCGAAAGGCGGAAGGCGGAAGGGTTGCTGCGCGCTGCGCGCGCGTCGTGAAGGCCCGATCTCACGCCTGCGAGCAAACCTTCCGCCTTCGCCTTCCGCCTTGGCTTAATTCTACATGATCGGATTCGCGAACCGTGTCCAGACTGGCTGAATTCCCTGCTTTTTGTATCGACTTCGGGTTGACGCCCAGCGCTGGGCCTGGCGATTGGCAATGGTCTCGAAGGTCCTGATATCAGGACTTCCTGA
>JBBREK010000379.1:0-2250 GCA_038203025.1 Planctomycetota bacterium | reverse complement strand
ACCGCGCCGGACGCCCACCTGCCGTCTGCCACCGACGTGGACGGCATCCGCTTCGACCGCTTCGGGAACGTGGTCGAGTACCACGTCCTGCGGGAGCACCCCGGCGATTTGCGCCTCGGCTTCGCTCTGGAATTCGACCTCGTCCCGGCCCTGGCAATGCTCCACGACTTCCGCGTCGAGCGCCCAGGCCAGGTGCGCGGCATCCCGGAGATCACCCCGGCGCTGCCGCTCTTCGCCATGCTGCGGGACTTCTCGCTGGCGACCCTCGACGCCGCCAAGGCAGCCGCCTACTACGCCGGCATCCTCTACACCGATGCGCCGGCCAACGGCGAGGCGCAGGACATCGAGCCGATGGATGCCATCCAGCTCGAACGGAACACCCTGCTGACCATGCCCGGTGGCTGGAAGCTCGGCCAGGTGAAAGCCGAGCACCCCTCGGCGACCTACTCCGAGTTCAAGCATGAGATCCTCAACGAGATCGCCCGCTGCCTGAACATGCCGTTCAACGTCGCGGCCGGCAACAGCAGCAGCTACAACTACGCCTCGGGCCGGCTCGACCATCAGGTCTACTTCAAGGCCATCCGCGTCGACCAGACGCGCATCGAAGGCGGCGTCCTCGACCGCATTTTTGCCGCCTGGATCCGCGAGGCGGTGCTGGTCGAGGGCTACCTGCCGCAGCGCCTGCGCTCGGTCACCACCGACTGGAGCCATCAGTGGTTCTGGGACGGCTGGGAGCACGTCGATCCGGCGAAGGAGGCGACGGCCCAGGCCACCCGCCTCGCCAGCAACACGACCACCCTAGCCGACGAGTACGCCCGCCGGGGCCAGGATTGGGAGGCGCAGCTTGCGCAGCGGGCCAAGGAGGTCGCCCGCATGCGGGAACTCGGCCTGGAACTGAAGCCCATGGACGGTCCGGCGCAGCCGGCCGCAGCTCCCCAGGAGACCGCCAATGCCACCTAGCCTGTTGCATATCGTCGCCGCCGTCGCCGGCTGGCAGCCGGTCGAGGCCGGCACAAAGGACGCGCCCACGCTGCGCCGCTTCGCCATGACCGCCTACACGGGCGGTCCAATGGTGGTCGCTGGATGGGAGCATCCGGTGGTGGTGGACCTCGCAGGGATGCATGTCTCGGCCAAGTCCCGGCCCATCCTCAAGGATCACAACCCGTCGCTCATCGTCGGCCACACCGATGCGGTCAACGCCCGCGACGGTCGCCTGGAAATCCAGGGTACGATCAGCGGCGCGGGCCGCGTCGCCCAGGAAGTAGTCGCCGCTGCCGATAACGGCTTCCCCTGGCAGGCGTCCATCGGCGCTTCGGTGCGCAAAGCGGTCTTCGTTCCCGCCGGCAAGGTTGGCCAGGCCAACGGCCGTGACATCCCTGGTCCCGTCTACATCGCCAGATCCGCCGTCCTCGGCGAAGTCAGCTTCGTCGCGCTGGGCGCCGACGACGACACCGAGGCGCGCCTCGTCGCCAACCACACCCCATCCGCATCCCCGGAGATCGATCACATGGACCTCGAACAATGGGTCACCGCGCAGGGCTTCGTCCTCGCCGACCTTTCCCCTGACCAGACCAAGAACCTGCGCGCCCTGCACGCTGCCGCGCATCCGGCCAAGGACGGCACGCCCGCTGCTGGTGACGTCGCGCCCGACGCCGCCGATCCGGTGCGCGACCTGCGCGCACGCCTCGCCGCCGAGACCGACCGGGTCGCCGCGATCCGCGAGGTCTGCGCTGGCAAGCACCAGGCCATTGAGCGCAAGGCCATCGCCGAGGGCTGGGACCGCGCCCGCGCCGAACTCGAGGTGCTGCGTGCCGAACGTCCAACCGTAGTGCGCGGCGCCGGCTCCAACGAGCCGGTCGAGTCCAAGGTGCTGGAGGCCGCGCTGTGCCTGTGCGGCAAGCTGGAGAAGCCCGAGCGGCACCTCACCGCCCAAGTGCTGGAGCAGGCCGACCGGCATGCCCGCGACTTCGGCCTGCAGGCCCTGCTCCTGCGCGCCGCCCGCACCAACGGCTTCGTCGGCGAGGGCGTGCGCGGCGACACCAAGGGCATGCTACAGGCGGCGTTCTCGTCCCTCTCGCTGCCCGGCATCTTCTCGAACGTCGCCAACAAGTTCCTCCTGGAGGGCTTCGAGGCGGTGGAATCTACCTGGCGCGAGATCGCAGCGATCCGGCCGGTGAAGGACTTCAAGCAGGTCACCAGCTACCGCCTAACCGGCGCCTTCGAGTACGAGGAAGTCGGCCCGGACGGCGA
>JBBREK010000378.1:0-2254 GCA_038203025.1 Planctomycetota bacterium | reverse complement strand
GCCACGATGGCCATGGCGGGACGGGGCTACTCCACCACCACGGCGGTGCCGTAGGCCAGCACCTCGGTGATGCCTTCCATGATCTCGTTGGCGTCGTAGCGCATGCCGATGATGGCGTTGGCGCCCATCTCGCGGGCCTGTTCGACGAGGTGGTCATAGGCCTCGGCGCGGGCCGTCTCGGCGAGGCTGACGTAGATCGACAGCTTGCCGCCGAAGATCGCCTGGATGCCGCCGCCGAGGTTGCCAAGCACGCTGCGCGAGCGGACGGTGATGCCGCGCGCCAGGCCGAGGTGGCGGACGACGGCGTGGCCGGGAATGTCGTTGGTGGTCGAGACCATCATGGGCGTGGGGCTCCGTGGGGTGGGGTGACGCCCCCTCTATACGTCATCCTGAGCAGGCCCGCAGGGCCGTGTCGACGGATCCCGCCCTTGACACCGCAGCGCCGTCGCGCAGGCTGGCGCCATGATGACGCGTATCGCCCCGCCGCTCGCCCTGACCGTCGCCCTGCTGGCGCTCGCCGGTTGCACCGTGCCCGAACAGGTCAACAGCCCGATCTGGAAGGGTCCGGTCGCGACGCCCGACGGCCAGGAGCTGACGCCGGAGCGCGCGCTCCGCGAGGGCGTCAACGGCCACGTCGTGCTGATTTGCCGCTCGCACGCGGAGGACGGCCGGGTGACCGACTGCCGTATCGCCTACGAATCGCCCCCGGGCTGGGGCTTCGGACGGGCGGCCCTGCGGGCCAGCGCGAACATCGATGTCCGCCGCTCGACGCTGGGGCCGGTGCAGCCGGACGGCCTGGTCCTGCTGCCGGTGCGGTTTTGCGCCGACGGATCGAACAACTGCCTGCCCGTCGACGGCCCCTGGCCGATTCACCCGGGCGATCCGCGGCTGGCCAAGGTGTCCAAACAGCCGCCGGTCGTGAGGCCCTGACGGCGACTAAATCCCCGTCATCACGCCGTCTTGCGATTGACTCGCACGACAACCATACCCCACCTTCGAAACCGACCCGGGACGGCAGATCGCGGGCGGTTTTGGGAGTTACGGGATGACGGACGCGACGAGCGCCCCGGCCGCCGGCCACGTCGCCGGCCTGGGGCCCCGCCCCCGGGTCGGGCTGGGCACGCGGATGCTCTACGGCTTCGGCTCGATCGCCTACGGCATCAAGGACAACGGCTTCCGCGTCTTCCTGCTGCTGTTCTACAACCAGGTCATCGGCCTGCCGGCCTCGAAGGTGGCGCTGGCGATCATGGTCGCCATGCTGATCGACTGTCTGATCGACCCGGTGATCGGCCATATCTCCGACAACTGGCGCGGCCGCTGGGGTCGCCGACACCCGTTCATGTACGCCTCGGCCCTGCCGGTGGCGCTGTCGTTCCTGCTGCTGTGGAACCCGCCGGCCTGGAGCCACGACGCCCTGTTCTGGTACCTGGTCGGGGTCGCGGTGCTGATCCGCACCTTCATCACCCTCTACGAGATCCCCTCCTCGGCCATGTCGGCGGAGCTGACCACCGACTACACCGAGCGGTCGGCGATCCTCGGCTGGCGGTTTTTCTTCGGCTGGTGGGGCGGGCTGGCGCTGACGGTGGTGATGTTCTTCGTGTTCCTGCGGCCGACGGCGGAGTACCCGATCGGCCAGCTGAACCGCGACGGCTACGCCCACTACGGCTATCTCGCCGCGGCGCTGATGTTCGTCTCGATCATCGTCTCGGCGGCGGGCACCCACCGCTTCATCCCGTGGCTGCCGCAGCCCAAACCCGACCGGGGCCTGACGCTGGGCCAGACGATCAGGGAGGTCGGCAGGACGCTGGCCATCCGGCCGTTCATCGCCATCACCGGCGTCGGCCTGCTGGCGGCCATCGCCCAGGGCGTCAGCTTCTCGCTGGCCTTCTATTTCTCGACCTACTTCTGGGGGCTGAACTCGGCCTGGACGGGCTTCCTGGTGATGGACAGCTTCATCTCCTCGTCGATCGCCCTGGTGGCGGCGCCGATGCTGACCAAACGCTCGGGCAAGAAGCTCGGCGGCGCGATCCTGCTGGCGGCCTCGGTGCTGGTCGGCTTCCTTCCGATGATGCTGCGGCTGCTCGGCCTGTTCCCCGACAACGGCGAGATGATCGCCGGCACGGCCATTCCGGCCATCGTGCCCTGGCTGTTCCTCGACGGCGTCGTGCGCGGCATCCTGGGCATCACCGCCGCCATTCTGATCACCGCCATGCTGGCCGACGTGGTCGAGTACAGCGAGCAGCGCACGGGCCGC
>JBBREK010000377.1:0-2276 GCA_038203025.1 Planctomycetota bacterium | reverse complement strand
CACCGAGCCATCTTCTGGAAGGCGCGGTCCGACTGCGCCGAAGGCGAGATACACCGACTGGGTGGTCCCGTAGGCGCGTCTGACTTCCTTCCATTGCTCGGTGAAGGCCTGGGTATTGGCCGGGTTCTCGCCGCTGTAGCTACCACCGGCCGGAGGTGTTTGGGTCGCGGGCCAGCGCGCTGCGGTGGCGGCGTTGGCCGGACCGTACTGGAAGAAGGCGAAGGCAATCAGCAACGGATTGCCCCACGGATCGTTCCAGGGCCGGTCGCGTCCGCGATCGCTGGCATAACGGTCAACGTCGGGGGCGATCCCGGCCAGGACGCTCAAGGCTGCCGAGAAGGCCATGGTCGGATACGATGTACGGACGGCCGACGCCGGACGCTCCTGGTAGAGGTGGAAGCGAATGCCCGTGCGGGTGTCCGCTCGCACCATCTGCCAATTGGAGTGACCTCCCGCCCATACGTAAGGGTTTTTGGCCCAGAAGCCGACGGCTTTCTCGCCAGGAGGGAAGCGCATCTGCCAGGACTCGGCATAGTCTGTGAAGGTCCCGTCGGTCGCTGGCGCGATGGCCCCAAGCAGACCCCGGTTGGCCGGATCAGAATCGCTCTGCCGGTAGCTGGGCCGGACCAGGCCGAGGTAACCGTCATTGGGCAATCCTCCCGCCGCTTGCCTATGCTCGCGCAGACCGCGCAATAGACCGACCGCGCCCGACTCGCCGGCCAGGCCATAGGCGGCCAGGCCCTGGCGGAGGTTCTCGATCCGACTGGTGCAGACGACCCAGCGTGCCTGGTTGCGGGCTATCCCGGCCACCGCCAAGCCGATGCCGGCGAGGGTGGCAATGATGGAGAGGACCACCAGCAGCTCGATGAGGGTGAGCCCGCGGATCGGTCGGTTCATCGCGCCTCCACGCCTGTGCCGAGGTTGTCGAGATCTCCACGCCTGTCGTCGCCCACCGCGCCAGGGGCGCCCCAGGCCGTGCCATGCACGGCGGCGGCGACTGCCGCCAGGTTCGCCGCGAGCACACCATCCTTGCCGGGATTCCAGGCGAAGACGCCATCCCGCCCGGCGGACACGATCCGCGGCCGACCCCCGATTTCGCTGGCGCTGACCAGCAGTTCACGCCCCCAGCCATCGTACAGGGCTTGGCCCGGCAGCATGTAGGCCGTCCAGGTCGTGCCGGTATACACGCGTCCGGGGGCCCAGGTGGCATGGCTGGTACCATTGCCCAGCAGGTGCCCACCAAACAGCGCGACGGTGAACCCGGCCGCCGGCATGCGCAATCCGCCGAGTTGGGCGAGTTCCTGGGCGAGATCCTGGCTGATGATCAGGCGCAGCACTCGTTCATGGTCGCCAGCCACGCCCGAGGCCGCGGAGGTGAAACCGACGACATCGGGATTGGCGTACGTCTTCCCCACCCCGGGGTCGGTCAGGCGGCGGCCGTCGCTGACCACGGCCTGCGGGGCACCGAGGATGCCGAGCTGGCTGCGCTGCACGCCCAGCAGATGCGGGGCGGCCGTATCGGCGAACAGGTCGGTCGGCAGCAGGACGCGGTCGGCATTGATGGCTACGGCATCCAGCCGTTGCAGGCCGAGGTAGGCCGTCCCGGTCGTGCTCACCGCCGTGCCGTCGGACAACCGCAGGAACACCCGTCGCGTCGCTCTCGTGTTCGCCAGCGGATGCTCGGTCGGCGAGAACGTTGCCGCCGATGCCAGCGCGCTGGCGGCCAGGGCCTGCTGCAGGATGGCCAGAATACCTTGGCTGCGCGCCACCTTGCTGCGCTCGCGCAGCAGATCGACGGTGACCAGCAGCATCGCCGCCAGGATGGCGATGATGGCCATGACCACCAGCAACTCGATCAGGGTGAAGGCGCGCCTCACCATGTGGGCGGCTCCCGGTCCAGGGCTTGGATCCACAGGAAGGTGCCGAAGGGGAGCGGGGCAGCAGGCTGCAGGGGGGGGCCGCTGTTCTGCTGATGGTAAAACAGCATGATCGGATTGGTGCTGACCCAGTGCGGCCACTTCATGTAGTCGCGTCGCGCCAGGGCGGCGCGGGAGATGGCGGTCTCGCGATAGTCCTGCATGCGATTGAGGCGGTTGCCGTCCGGACTCCCGTTGTACATCGACAAGGCGCCCCAGGGCGCGAGGTTCTGCTGGGTGTAGGCCGTCCACTCGGCGCGGAACCACAGGATGGTCTCATCGCGGCGCTGGTCCCAGAATCCCGCCGCTGAACCGAATATCTCCGCGGCAACGGTCGCACCCAGGATCGATACCGCCTCA
>JBBREK010000376.1:0-2285 GCA_038203025.1 Planctomycetota bacterium | reverse complement strand
CATGGCCCCGGCGGAGGGTTGCGCCAAGGGCTGATCGGTCTAGCGGCGCGTCAGGATGAGGATCGCCACCGCGATCAGCAGCACGCCCACCGTGAGCGCGTAGGCCCGACGAAAGCCCGGTTCGCTCATCCGGCCGGCCAGCGCGGCGCCGCCGAGACCGTAGGCGCTCATGGCGATGACATCCATGCCGATGGTCGCGGCGGCGTACCAGGGCAGCTGCGGCGGCACAGCCCGGGCCGGGTCGAGAAACGGCGGCAGGACAGCGGTGAAGAACAACAGCGCCTTGGGATTGGCGATCTGCACGGAGAACCCGTCGAGAAAGGCCGAGCGGGCGCCGTGGACCGCGGGTCGCTCCGCCGGCCCGCCTTCGCCGCGCAGACCGGCGCGGATCGAGCTGACGCCCAGCCAGGCGACATACAGCCCCCCGCCGAGGGCCAGCAGCCGGAACGCGGCCGGGAAGGCCGCCATCAGGGCGCTGAGCCCGAGGGCCGCGCCGGTGAACCAGACCAGGGTGGCGGCGTTCATGCCGGCCACACCGATCAGCACCTGGGCGCGGCCGCGCTGCAGGCCGGTGGCGATGGCGAACAGGTTGGCCGGTCCGGGCGTGACGGCCATCAGGACCATGGTCGCCAGAAAGGCGCCGTAGCGGGCGGGATCGACGGGCGGAGTCATCGGCGGGGCTTAGCGCGCCCGCCGGGCTTCGGCCAGCCGGTCCCGCGCCGAAAGGGCTGTCAGGCCAGCAGGACCAGCACGGCCTTGCCGAGCGCGCCGAACAGCAGCACGGCGGCGGCCAGGGTCTGGACCAGGAAGCCGAGCTCGCGCTTGCCCGGATCCTTGACGTAGCCGAGGGCGTAGAGAATCCGGCCGATGATCCACACCGCCCCGAGGCCTGCGGCGATCAGGCCGGTCGGGTCCTGCGGGGTCCAGAACAGGTGGAACAGCCACAGTGAGGGCAGGAAGATCGGCAGCCATTCCAGGGTGTTGGCCTGCACCCGGACGGCGCGCTCGAGGATCGGATCACCGGTCATGGCGGGGGCGGCGATGCCCGACTTGCGGCGGGCGCCGGCGACGCCCATGCCCATCCAGAAGTAGACCAGCAACGCCACCAGTGTGACGATGGCGACATAGGCGTATGATTGCATGTGAGAGAGCCTCCCCAGTTCCCGAACGGTCTGCGCCGTCCGGGGGAACCTGTCATGCTTCGCGCAAAGCCGGAACCCTTGGCCGGCCCGGCCCTTTTACGATGTGGACCGCCGGGAACACGGGAGACCGCCATGCCCTTCGCTTCCACCGCCATCCGTCACATCCGTTACGAGGATGAGCGCCAGAAGCTGTTCGTGACCTTCATCGACGGGGGCGAGTACGTCTACGTCGGCGTGCCCGGCGAGGTTCACCGCGGCTTTGTCGAGGCCGACGCCCAGGGCCGCTTCTTCATCGACCAGATCCGCGACCGGTTTCCGTACAACCGGCTGGACAGCTAGAGCGGCGCGGGCCCGAGGACATGTACCGCCTTCGGTACGTGTCCCCTGCCGCTTCTAAGCGGATGGGAAGCGGGTGGGGACACGCACTGAAGTGCATGTCCGCGATCGGACCTAGTCCTTCGCGGCCCGCTGGTCGCGCTTGGCCAGAACGCGCAGGCGCAGGGCGTTGAGCTTGATGAAGCCGCCGGCGTCGCGGTGGTCGTAGGCCACCTTGCCCTCCTCGAACGTCACCAGGTCCTGGTCGTAGAGGCTGAGCGGGCTGGTCCGGCCGATGATCGAGACATTGCCCTTGTAGAGCTTGACCCGCACCTGGCCGGTGACGTTCTTCTGGCTGTAGTCGATGGCCGCCTGCAGCATCTCGCGCTCGGGGGTGAACCAGAAGCCGTTGTACACCAGCTCGGCGTACTTCGGCATCAGCTCGTCCTTCAGATGCATGGCGCCGCGATCCAGCGTGATCGACTCGATGCCGCGGTGGGCGGCCAGCAGGATGGTCCCGCCGGGGGTATCGTAGACGCCGCGCGACTTCATGCCGACGAAGCGGTTCTCGACCAGATCGAGGCGACCGACGCCGTTGTCGTGGCCCAGCTGGTTCAGCTTCGTCAGCAGGGTCGCCGGCGACATGGCCACGCCGTCAATGGCGACCGGATCGCCGCGCTCGAAGTCGATGGTGAAGACGGTCGGGACATCGGGGGCGTCTTCCGGCGCAAGGGTGCGCATATGGACGAATTCGGGGGCCTCGACGGCCGGATCTTCCAGCACCCTGCCCTCGGAGGAGCTGTGCAGAAGGTTGGCGTCGACGCTGAA
>JBBREK010000375.1:0-2317 GCA_038203025.1 Planctomycetota bacterium | reverse complement strand
CCTTTGGCATCTACCCGAACAACGCCCTGGTCGGCGGCAGCGCCGACATCGCCATGGGCGCCTCGCTGTTCAAGCGCGTTAACGGCCGGCCCGGTATCGTCGTCGCCAACATCGGCGACGCCTCGATGGGCTGCGGCCCGGTGTGGGAGGCGCTGAACTTCGCCGCCATGGATCAGTTCACCAAGCTGTGGCCCGAGCACCGCCGCGGCGGGCTGCCGGTGGTCTTCAACTTCATGAACAACATGTACGGCATGGGTGGCCAGACGGTCGGCGAGACCATGGGCTTCCAGGTCCTGGCCAGGGTCGGCCTGGCGGTGAATCCCGACGGCCTGCACGCCGAGCGCGTCGACGGCTACAACCCGCTCGCTGTCGCCGACGCCATCCGCCGCAAGAAGGCGGTGCTGGCGGCCGGCACGGGGCCGGTGCTGCTCGACACGCTGACCTACCGCTACAGCGGCCACTCGCCATCCGACGCCAGCAGTTACCGCGAGAAGGCCGAGGTCGAGGCGTGGCAAGCGGTCGATTCGATCAACGGCTACGGCGAGCAGCTGAAGAAGGCCGGTCTGATCGATGATGCCGGCATCCAGGCGGTGAAGGACCGCGCCAAGGCGCTGATGACCGCGGTGCTGCCGCTGGCCATCGATCCGGTCAAGAGCCCGCGCATCCAGCCCGAGGAGATCGGCAAGCTGATGCTGTCGAACAAGCGGGTCGAGAAGATGGCCGAGGGCACACCCGAGCTGCTCGACGTCAGCAGCGAAAACCCGCGCATCAAGCAGCTCGCCGGCAAGACCCGGTCACTGGTCGGCGCCACCGCGGCGGTGCCCAAGGCCAAGCAGTACAACGTCTCTGACGCCATATTCGAGGCGATGCTGCATCACTACAAGATCGACCCGACGATGTGCGCCTGGGGCGAGGAAAACCGCGACTGGGGCGGCGCCTTCGGTGCCTACCGCGGTCTCACCGAGGCCCTGCCCTACCACCGCCTGTTCAACAGCCCGATTTCCGAGGGCGCTATCGTCGGCGCCGGCGTCGGCTACGCCCTGGCTGGCGGCCGCGCCGTGGTCGAGTTGATGTACTGTGACTTCCTCGGCCGTGCTGGCGACGAGGTGTTCAACCAGATGGCCAAGTGGCAGTCGATGAGCGCCGGCGTGCTGACCATGCCGCTGACTCTGCGCATCTCGGTGGGCAGCAAGTACGGCGCCCAGCACAGCCAGGACTGGGTGGCGATGGTTGCGCACGTCCCCGGCCTGAAGGTCGCGTTCCCGGCCACGCCCTACGACCACAAGGGCATCCTGCACAGCGCCCTGGCCGGCACCGATCCGCTGGTCTACTTCGAAAGCCAACGCCTTTACACCCAGGCGGAGATCTTCGAAAAGGACGTGCCACAGGGCTTCTACACCATCCCCGAGGGCCAGCCGGCGATCCGCCGCGCCGGCACTGATGTGACCATCATCACCCTCGGCGCCACCATGTACCGCGCCCTGGAGGCCGCCGACCTGCTGGCCAAGCACGGTGTCTCGGCCGAGGTCATCGACCTGCGCTGGGCGGTGCCGCTGGACTACGACATCCTCGTCCAGTCGGTGAAGAAGACCGGCCGCGTGATCTGCGCCTCCGACGCCTGCGAGCGCGGCAGCTTCATGCACACCGTCGCCGGCGGCCTGACCAAGGCCTGCTTCGGCCGCCTCGACGCCCCGCCGGTAGTGATCGGCGCGCGCAACTGGATCAGCCCCTGCGCCGAGATGGAGAACGATTACTACCCGCAGGCCGCCTGGTTCGTCGACGCCGTGCACGAGCAGCTGCTGCCGCTCACGGACTGGAAGCCGACCACCAACCAGACCACCGGCGAGGCGCTGAAACGCGCCCGCGCCGGGATCTGAGGTCGCCGTAACGCCGACTTCTGTCGGCCCGGTCGGCAGGCTTCAGCCTGCCGCGTGGCAATGGGATCGGCGCCGCCGTGCCGGCTAAAGCCGGCGCTACGGTCAGCAGGTCGGCGCTGGCCTGGGGCGCGGACGGGCGTTAGGCTCCGGCATGCTTCCCACGCCAGAGCTGCTCCGTCGCTACAGCCTGTTTGGCGGGCTGATCGACAGTCAGCTCGAATACATCATTGCGCGCATCCAGGTCGAGGAGGTGGCGGCCGGGGCCATTCTCATGAGCGAAGGCGAGCAGGGCGACCGGCTGTTCTGCCTGGTCAGTGGTGAGGTCGAGGTGCGGCGCAACGGCCGGGCCATCGCCCGCCTGCCCGCCGGCGAGACGGTCGGCGAGATGGAGCTGATCGACATGCACCCGCGGTCTGCGACGGTGGTGGCGCTGACCCCCT
>JBBREK010000374.1:0-2330 GCA_038203025.1 Planctomycetota bacterium | reverse complement strand
TCGATGGTCGGGCTTGAGCAGTCCGAGTCGCCAGCAGAATGCCCCCGTGCGAATCCGACCACGACCATGACTTGGGTGCCCGGTGGCACAACCGTTCCCATTGGCGGCTATGTCTTGCGGTCAGGTGGCTTCTACGTTTGTGATCGCATCCTGACCGATGGCGACCACCACGCCGGCATCGTTCTGGAACTGGACATCACAAGACACGAACCGGCCGTGGCCGGCCGATTCGCCACCTATGCTTCGCTCGATTCTGGCCAGCGCGGGGCCTACCTTGGCTGGATCCAAACCGGACGGCGGGCGCCGTTGGCGGATCCAGCCTACCCGCTGATCTACCTCTATGGTCTCGAGCGGCGAGCCATGCTGGATGACCGTGACCACGGCATCGTGTTACGCGACTTGCTCTCCATCGCTACGCTCTACGGCGGGCACCGAACTGTCATGCACGCCGCCCTGCATCTGGCGGGGGGCATCATATTTCGTCACCCCGAAATCGCTCTGCCCTACTTCGGATCGATCAGCAGCATCCTCGCCCAACACCGGACGGTGGAACCGAGACTGCTGTTGCGCGCGATCGTGTACCTGCTGAATGGGCGGACAATGCCGGCGACCTGGGCCTATCGCCTGACGCGAGCGAGCTTTCCCGCCGTGCCGGAAGCGGCGGACGGGGCAATCATCAAGGACAGGCACCGGCTTACCTAAGGCTTTGCACTTGTCCCATGTAGTGCATCGTCCGTTGGGGGAGGCTGTAAGTCGTTGAACCACAACGAAACTTAGGTGCATGTCCTGGGTCTAAGGCTGGGAACCTGGCACCGGATTGTCAACCGCTCCCATCGTCAGGCCGAGACGAGCGTGATGCGCTGGGCTGGTCGGGCCTGCGATGCCGACCGACCGCCGACAACCCGGCGCGAGCGGCCACGCTTGGGCAGCAACACGTTGACCTCCAGCTTTCCGCCAAGGGCCTCGACGTAGCGCTGCAAGGCGCTGACCGTGACGTTGGGCCGACGCTCCAGCTTCGACAGCGCCGCCTGCGACACACCCATCGCATCCGCTACCTCCTGCTGGGTGACGTGCTGCGCCTCGCGGATCTGCGCCAAGCGCAGGCCGGCGATCTTCTCCTGGGCGCGACGCCGGATCTCGGCTCGCTCCTCGGCGGTGAACATCTCGGAGAGAACGGTGTCGAGCTTCTTCATGGCTTTGCTTTCTTGAGGTGTTCCAGGTGTCGGTCGAAAATGGCATCGGCCTGCTTGATGAGCGCCGCGTAGAAACGCTCCTTCTTCTGTCCGGCCTTGTCGCCGCCGATGAGCAGCACAGCCCGGCGGATAGGGTCGAAAGCGAAGAGGATGCGGTAGGCGTTACCACCCGAGGTCGTGCGCAACTCCTTCATGTTGCTGTGCTTTGAGTCCTTGATGTGGTCCACCTGCGGTCGGCCGAGCTGTGGCCCGACCTCGCGCAATACCTCGAGGTCTACGGCGACCGCCTTCTTCCCCTCGTGGGGGATACCGGCGAGCCATGCCTGGAACTCAGGCGCAACGAGCACCTCCCAGGTCATGGCCTCTGTATAACCTAAAGGTTATGGGGTGCAATCCTCGTGTCGGCAGCCCCGTCGCAATCTCCGGCATCGCCAAGTCGTAGTCCTCCTTGAGCCGCCCCGGCACAAGCCGCAGGTATAACTTGGTGGTGTCCAGCGACCCATGACCCATGGACTGCAAGATAATCCGCTCATCTGCCCCGGCCCGCGGCAGATGGACCTCGATGTTTTGCTAGGGGTTTCCAGTCGAGCGACTCCAAACCCGAACAAACTCGGCCACAAGCCGCATGTCCTCGGCCTGCTTCGGGTCGATCTCGATTGGCGTGAACGCCGGGTTGTCCGGCAGCAGAGAGATGCCCGTGTGGCGCCAGCTGTCGCTGGTGGCAGCCTTCTGACTGCGGTACCGCTTCACCGTGTAGCGGCCGCCGTGCTCGGGGTCGCTGATAGCGTGGTGGACGACCAGGACGACGCGACCCTCCCGACTGCCTGCTGGCATGGGGCGGAACAGGCACCACGACCCGTCTGGGATGGTCGGCTCCATCGAGTGCCCGCTGACCTGGGCCAGGAACGAGCCATCGGCTATGCCCTTTCCAGATCGCGGCACCCAGCCGAGCTGCTCGGCAGCTTGGTCGGCACTGAAGTTCCCCGCTGCGGCGGCGATCTCGCGAACAGGAATCCACTGACCTGCAGCCTGGTCAGGCCAGACAAAAGTAGCCACACTACCTATTGACCAGTCTCTATCTTCTCGATCCCCATTTCAGGGTGGGTGCGCTGACGCAAAGCGAAAGGTTACATGTGG
>JBBREK010000373.1:0-2346 GCA_038203025.1 Planctomycetota bacterium | reverse complement strand
GGTACGGACCCAGTCGCGCAGCATGGTCGCGTTGATGTTCAGATCGCTGGCTGCCTGACGGGAACGGATCTGCCTGGCCAGGCGGACAGCCTCTTCCTTGAACTCCTTGGTGTACGCCCTCCTCTTCCTCTTGACGATGGGACGTTCGGGTTGGGTGGTCTTCATGGATGAATCCTATCAGGCTTTTCGAGCCTATCTGGGACTCAACCGAACCGGGGCAGCTTCAACGGACGACGGACGACGGACGACGAACTGCGAACCTGGGGCAATGATCAGACTTTGCCGAACCCCTGCGACAGGGCCCAATAGACCTCGCCCATGCGCAGGTCCTGGCGGAGTTGCTCGATGCGGGTGTCGGCGTCCAGGGTGACCAGCTCGATGCCGGCGATGGTGGCGAAGTCGCGCAGCATCTCGGTGGTGACGGCTTGGCTGAAGGCGGTGTGGTGGGCGCCACCAGCGTAGATCCAACCGGCGCAGGCGGTCTTGAAGTCGGGCTTGGGTGACCAGACGGCCCGGGCGACCGGCAGCTTGGGCAGGGACTTCGGCGGCTTGACCACGTCGACTTCATTGACCAGCAGGCGGAAGCGGTTGCCAAGATCCATCATGCTGGCGTTGAGGGCCGGGCCGGTGGCGGCGGTGAACACCAGTCGGGCCGGATCGTCCTTGCCGCCGATGCCCAGCGGGTGGACCTCCAGGCTGGGCTTGCCGGCGGCGATCGACGGACAGACCTCAAGCATGTGGGCGCCGAGTACCAACGGGCGCTTGGCGTCGAGATGGTAGGTGTAGTCCTCCATGAACGAGGTGCCGCCCTTGAGGCCGGTGGCCATGAGCTTCATCGCCCGCAGCAGGGCGCAGGTCTTCCAATCGCCCTCGGCGCCGAAGCCGTAACCCTCGGCCATCAAGCGCTGGGTGGCAAGGCCGGGCAACTGCTTGAGGCCGGTCAGGTCCTCGAAGTTGTCGGTAAAGCCGCTGAATCCGCCGGCTTCAAGGAAGCCACGCAGACCAAGCTCGGCACGGGCCTGCTCGCGCACAAAGCTGTGGCGGGCACCGCCCTTGCGCAGGTTGGCAGCCATGGTGTAGGTCGCCTCATACTCGCCGCACAGTCGGGTGATCGCAGCCTCCGACACCTCGGCCATGGCGGCGGCCAGCTCGCCAACGCCATGCGCCAGCACGCTGTAGCCCAGCCGCATCTCGGCCGCCACCTTGTCGCCATCAGTCACCGCGACGTTGCGCATGTTGTCGGCGAAGCGCACGAACTTGGCACCTTGCAGCGCAGCCCAGCCGCGAGCCGCGCGCATCCACGCCGCCAGCCGGTCGACGGCCTCGGGGTCCTGCCAATGGCCGACCACCACCTTGCGATCCAGGCGCATGCGTGTGTGCATGAACCCGCCCTCGCGGTCGCCATGCGCCGCCTGGTTCAGGTTCATGAAGTCCATGTCGATCGAGCCCCACGGCAGATCGCGGTTGAACTGGGTGTGGAAGTGGACGAACGGCTTGCGCAACTGCGACAGGCCGCCGATCCACATCTTGGCCGGCGAGAAGGTGTGCATCCACAGCACCAGGCCGCCACACGACACGTCGCCGTTGGCCGCCAGGCACAGGGCGCGGATGTCGTCGCTGGTCGTCATCACCGGTTTGAGCACCAGCGTGACCGGCAGTTTGCCGGAGGCGTTCAGTCCGGCGACCATCCGCCTGGCGTTGTCCGCCACCTGGTCGAGCGCGGTCTTGCCGTAGAGGTGCTGACTGCCAACGACAAACCAGATCTCGAGCGGTGGGGTAGCGAGGGGCATTGGGGTTTCGGGTTTCGGGTTTCGGGTTTCGGGATGCACCGAGTGCGGTCTGTAAGTGATGCTAGACGCCATGGCGGCTTGGATATCGGCAATGTGCATAGTTGATTGCCATTTTGTATCCACCCCCAGCGTAGCTTGCACCCGTGGCTCGTCTCGAACCCCGCAATGCGAAACTCGAAACCTTCCTAGGCAACACGGCCTACCGACCGCGGCCCTGCGTACTGCCGGTGCCGATGGTCATCTCGGCCGGCGTCGAGCAACAGGACGACCCGCGCCGCTACACCTGGGACGGCCTGAACCGCAGCTGGGACAGCAAATGCCCGACCGGGGCCGAGCACGCCATCGTCCAGGTGACGCTCGCCGGCGAGGGACGCTATGCCGATGCCCGCGGCGAATCCGTGGTCGGACCCGGACATGGCCTCATCGCCATCGTGCCGTCCGCCCACCGCTACTGGCTGCCGGTCGGGTCACGCTGGACCTTCGCCTGGTTCGCCATCGCCCACGCCCAGATCCTGGAACGCCTCGCGCTCCACGTCGCGCGGCACGGCGCCGTGTT
>JBBREK010000372.1:0-2362 GCA_038203025.1 Planctomycetota bacterium | reverse complement strand
CCGCTCCCAGCAGCCGCAGCGCGTGGACCAGGCGCGCGTGGCCGGCAGCGCCGGACAGGGGCTCACGCGGCGCAACGGGTGCCGCCGCCAGTCCGGCGCTGAACTCGTGCCAGAAAGCCAAGGCGGCGCCGCGGTCACTGGCGGCGTCGAGCGTGCGGCGCACCTCGGCGCGCAAAGCCGGCTCGTCGCTGCCCAGGCGGCGGGCCACGCGCGCCAGGATGGCGCGCCACATGCCCGGTGCCTGGGCCCCGGCGCTGGCTGCGGCGCCGAACGCGCGCAGCGTTTCCTCCCACCAGACCTTGCGGCCGGCCGACCCGCGCACCAGGGCGACCGGGCCGAGCATCGCCAGCCAGGCCGACAAGACGCCGGCCCCGCCATCCCTGCCGGCGGGTGCGAGCAGCCAGGCGAGTCGGCCGAGCAGGGGGTCGGAATAGGTCAGCGCCAGGCGTCGCCAGACCAGCCCCAGGTCGGGCCGGGACAGCAGGTGCTGCCGCAGGGCTTGCGGACGGTGCTCGACGAGACGCTGCAGGTTGGCCTCCAGCAGGCCGCGGTCAGCGCCATCAGCCCACCACGGCAGGGTGCCGCTGCCGATGAATTGGGCGAACAACTCCAGGTCGGTGTCGGTGCGTGGGGCGGACTCGATCGCGTCGGCGAGATTGCGGACCAGGACGGCGCCGAGGCGCCGGCCCAGGTCGGCCTCGAAGCGGTCCGGCGAGACCGTCCCGAGGTCGATCTCCAGCCGCTCGATGCGATCGACCCCGCCCGGTGTGCCGAGCTGCGCGCACGCTTGTTCGATCTGCGGCAGCAGGCGCCGGTAGAAGGCCTGGCGCAGGTCGGTCTGCCATTGCGCGCCCGCCCCGGGTGCAGCGCCGCGCAGCTCGAGCACCTGGCGCATGATCTTGTGTTGATGCAGGGCCACGGCAGGGTCGGCGCGATTCAGGGCGCCGCGACGGCGACCGTGACCTGCGTCCGCAGCACGGCAGTGAGCTGGGGCTTGTCGGTGCGCTGGGCGGTGACGCTGAAGACGGCTTCTGCTGCCAACGGCCCGGTCGGCAGGGCGATGTCGCCACCGGTTCCCGCCAAGGGCTTGCCCACGGCGGCCTCGCCCAGGCTGAGCTGGTAGTCGACCTGGCGCTGGCTGGCCTGCACCACGATCTCGGTGCCACTGCCCTGGGCCACCGTGGCGGCCCGTGCCAGCGCCGGCAAACCGGCATCGGGCCGCACGAGCACCGGCACCGACACAACGCGTTCCACGGGCACGCCGGCGTCAGCCGGGCGCGTCACGACGAGCTCGAATCGGGCGTCGGCAAACAGCCGCTCGGTGCTGAAGGCGAGATCGCCGCCGTCGCCCGCGACGGCCGCCTGCACCGGTTCACCGTCTGCGCTGAGCTGGTACCGATCTTGGCGATCGCTGGCGAGAATCAGGATCCTGGTGGCGGCGCCGTGGTCGACCACCGAGGCTTCGGCACCGATGGCCGGCACCGGGGCGATGAGTGCCTGCTGCGCCATCGGGGCTGTCACGGCGGTCTGGGCCTTGCGCGCCAGCAGGGCCAGCGGGCTGCCGCTGGGCAGCGGCGTGATGTCCAGCAGCGGCGGCAGCGGGAACCGCCGGGCGCGATCGTCGTCGCCCTGCGCAGGCGTCGCCGGGGCGAAGCTCGGGATGCTCAAGTCGATCTCGACGCCGAGCTGGCCGATGCCCTTGTTCTGCGCAGGATCGCCCGGATCACGCTGGTGGAAGTAGGCGGGCAGGGGCCACGGCTCGCCCGTCGGCATCGGCTGGAAGCGGTAGTAGACGCCAGGCGCGCCGCCCCGCACCTGCAGCGTGCCGCCGGTGCGCCCGTCGAGCATGTCGACGCGCAACACCAGCGCGCGCGCCGGATCGGGCCGCACGAGAATCACCACGGCCTGGCTGAGCCGCAGTGCCGAGGCGATGGTGGGCGACGCGGCGGCACCCGCGTCGATGCGATGGGCCTTGATGGCCTGCACGACCAGCACCGTGTCCTCGCTCAGCGCCGGCAGCGGCAGCAGCAGTTCGCCACCGTTGCCCGCCAGCGGCGCGTCGCCTTGCGGCTGGTACGCGGCGGGCAGGGGCCAGTCGGGGCTTGACGGCGGCGGCCTGACGCGCACATCGGCTTGTTCGGCCACGGGCACCACGATGTCGGTGGGCCCGGCCGCGGCGCCGCGCACGAAGTCGGCGTCGGCGATGGGCGCGGCCCAGGCCCGGTACTGCGCGCTGGCCTGCGAGTCGGTGATGCGCAGGGCCGAGCCCTGTCCGTGGTCGACCACCTGCGGCGCGACGGCCGCCACGGCCCGCCGCGGATCGGCCATCACCTTGATGTACAACCGGGCCCGCAGCGGCTCG
>JBBREK010000371.1:0-2382 GCA_038203025.1 Planctomycetota bacterium | reverse complement strand
ACGCGGGCTGAAGCCCGCGGTCCTGTCGACAAAACGAAAACGCCCTGGCGGATGATCCGCCAGGGCGTCTGAGTCGACGACTGATACCGGATCAGCGCTTGCTGAACTGGCAGCCGCGACGGGCGCCGTGCAGGCCGTACTTCTTGCGCTCGACCATGCGGTCGTCGCGGGTCAGCAGGCCGTGCTTGCGCAGGGCGGCGTGGGTGGCCGGTTCGGCCTGGACCAGGGCACGTGAGATGCCCAGGACCACGGCGCCGACCTGGCTGGCGGGGCCGCCACCTTCGACCGTCACCTGGACGTCGAAACGTCCGGCGGTCTCGGTGATCTTCATCGGGTTGGCGAGGTCGCGGCGAAGCCGCTCGACCGGGAAGTACTGGTCGGCTGGACGGCCGTTGACCGTGATGGTGCCGGAACCGGGCGCGAGGCGCACACGGGCAACACTGGTCTTACGGCGGCCGAGGCCCAGGATGGACTGCGTAGCAGGCATGAAAGTCCTTTGCGAGGGGCGGAAGCCTATTGCGAGCCAAGGTATTGCAAGACCTCCCTTGAACCCCGCTGCGCCGACTTCCACACCTCCGGACTTCCGCACCCCCACGGCATCCGTACACCGTCGTCCATGCCCATCGCCTCGCGCCAGGACGCCGCCGCCGCGGCGCAACGCCTCACCACCGAGCTCGGGACGATTATCGTCGGCCAGGAGCGCGTCGTCGAAGAGGTGCTGGTGGCGCTGTCGGCCGGTGGCCACGCGCTGCTGGAAGGCGTGCCCGGCCTAGCCAAGACGCTGCTCATCTCAACCCTGGCCGCTGCCACCCGCCTGACCTTCAACCGCATCCAGTTCACCCCCGATCTGATGCCGTCCGACATCACCGGCACCGAGGTGATCCGCGAGGACAAGGCGACCGGCGCGCGCGAACTCGCCTTCCTGCCCGGTCCGGTGTTCGCCTCGGTGATCCTTGCCGACGAGATCAACCGCACCCCGCCCAAGACGCAGGCCGCCCTGCTTGAGGCGATGCAGGAGCGCCAGGTGTCAACCGGCGGCCAGCGCCGCCCGCTGCCCAAGCCGTTCTTCGTCCTCGCGACCCAGAACCCAATCGAGCAGGAGGGCACCTACCCCCTGCCCGAGGCCCAGCTCGACCGCTTTCTGCTCAAGGTGCAGGTCGGCTATCCCACCGAGGAGCAGGAGCTGGAGATCATCCGTCGCACCACCGGCAACGTCGGCGGCACGGTCTCGCCGGTGCTCGACGCCGAGGACCTGCTGGCCATCCAGCGCCTGGTCCGCGACACCCCGATCGCTGATGGGGTGGCGCGCTATGCCCTGGCCCTGGTGCGCGCCACCCGCCCGCCCAGCGAGGGCGGCGACGCCGCACTGGCGCCGCTGATCCGTTTCGGCGCCGGTCCGCGCGCCGGCCAGGCCCTGGTGCTGGCGGCGAAGGCACGCGCCACCCTGCGCGGTCGTACCTTCGTCACCCTCGACGATGTGCGCAGCATGGTTGCGCCGGTGATGCGTCACCGCCTGATACCCAGCTACGAGGCCGAGGCGCGCTCGCTCGACAGCGATGCGATCGTCGCCCAGGTGCTGCAGTCGGTCAAGCTGCCCGCCAGCGCGGTCGAGCAGGAACCAGCGCTCCTCGCAGTAGCAACCTGAAGCTCAAGGGCTTCGCCCCTACGGCCTTGCAGGCCTACCCCCGGGCTTTGTCGCGGCTCGCTTTCTTCGCTGAGCTCAGAAATCGCGGCGGCATCGGCTGCGCCGATTATATGCCGCCACCGCCACTCGACGCCCGCCCCATCGCTGCGCGACGGGGCCCCAGCCTGGGTCAACCACAGTATGGTCCAGCACGTATAGCTTCCGTGCGCACCCTCCTGGCCCCGGCACCGTTGACCTCCGGGCTCCTGATCATCGCTGACGACGAGGCCCATCACGGGCTGCGCGTGCTCCGCCTCCAGGCCGGAGAGACGATTCGTCTCGCCGACGGCGACGGCCGCCTGGCCGAGGCCGAGGTGACGGCTATCGGCAAGGATCTGCGCCTGCTGGTCGGGGCGGTGAGCGAATCACCGGCTGAAGCCTGCGCCGACCTCGCCGTGGCCGTGGCCCCGCCCAAGGGCGACCGCTGGACTGATCTGGTGCGTGGCCTGACCGAACTCGGCGTCGGCAGCATCCTGCCGCTGCGTTGCGCCCGCGGCGAGCGCGAGCCGGCTTCCCTCGACCGCGCCCGGCGGGTCTGCGCCGAAGCGCTCAAGCAGTCGCGCCGTGCGTGGCTGCCGCGCCTGGGTCCGGCCATCGACATCCCCGGCTTGGCAGCAGGCGGAACACGGCTTATCGTCTGCGATCCCGCAGGCGGTCCGCCGCGGCCCGGCCGCCCCTGCCCGACCACCCTGGTGATC
>JBBREK010000370.1:0-2391 GCA_038203025.1 Planctomycetota bacterium | reverse complement strand
GCGGGATTCACCGACATCCACGATCTGGCGTGCCGGGCAGCGGGGATTCCCCGGGAGGTTTACAAGTCAGTGTGGTGACAATGGGTTATAAATATTCAGCTAGGCGCAATGTTTTTATCGGAGAAGCCAGGAGTATGCGATCCAAGGACTGGGCGGTGTAGGGATGAACCCAGGGCGTCATGGATGTTCGGATGTGTGGAAATTCCTGCGGATCGCCTTGGTCGGCTTGTGGAGGCATGGAAACTCAATTATTAAATTCGGTTTCCCACGGCCAATCATTGGAACATGCGCCGCATCACGACCTTGCTCGCCTCCCTGCTGCCGCCGCTGCTGCTGTTCGCCGGCTGCGCCGCCGATCGCGCGCCGCTGCGCACCGTCGACCATGTCGACCTGCAGCGCATGGAAGGCACCTGGTACGTCACCCATCACATTCCCTACTGGCTTGAGGAGGGAAAGGTGGCGACCGCGGACGTGTATCGCCTGCGGCCGGATGGACGCATGGACAACACCTATGTCTTCCGGCGCGGGTCGTTCGCGGCCCCGGAGGAGAGCTGGCACGGCGTCGCCTGGGTCCACGACCGCAGCACCAACGCGCACTGGAAGGTGCGCTTCATCTGGCCGTTCTCGACCGACTACCTGATCATCGATCGCGATCCGGACTATGCCTGGGTCGCGGTCGGGCATCCGTCGCGCGACTATTTCTGGATCCTCTCGCGCACCCGTCAGCTGCCGGAAACCGTGGTCGAGGGGATCATGCAGCGCGCCGCGGCGCAGGGCTACGACCGAGCCCGCTTCGCGCCGGTGCCGCAGCCGATCGACGGGTGACGAGCGTTCCGGTGGGCCATGGTTGTCCGGAAATCCGGACAGCCATGGCCGTTGACAGAGGAGGATCAACGGCCAAGAGGTGCGCGAGGTCTCGCCATGCGCATCGTCCCCAGCCTGCTCTTCGCCCCCGTTATCCTCGCCGCCGTGCTGCCGGCTGCTGACGATCCGGTTGTCGTTGAGGTGGCGATGCCGGACCTTGCCGCCAGCCGGGCGCGGTGGGATGCATCGCTGTTCGGCAGGATCGTGGCCGCGCCAGAGGTCGCTCCGCTGTGGACCTCGCTGTCGACTGCGGTCGAGGGCGAGCGCGGTCGGCAGCTGCTGGCGCTGCTCGACAGCATCTGGCTGGGTACGACCAGCCTTGGCTTCCAATGGCAGGGCATGGACGGCGACCGGCCGCGCCTGGTGCTGGCGATGCACGGCGCCGCAGCCCCGGCGCTGAACGCGCAGTTGCGCACCGAAGGCGGCCTGCTCGCGCCGCTTGCCGAAGCGCTGCCATCCGTCACCGCTGCTGCCGACAGTGTGGTCCTGGCGACAACGGGTTCCGCCGCCTGGCCGATGACCCGCCTGCCCGGCGATCTGGTGGTGCGCTGGTCGGCTGCTGGACTCGCTGCAACCATCGTCGCGTCGGGTGCTCCGCCGCAGGCCGCGGCCCTGGCTGCCGACCTGCTGTCCGACGGGTCGCTGGCCATGACCTGCGCCCCAGAGGGTTTGGACTTGGCGATGCAGCTGCCGGCCGTCCCCACGGGTCTCCTGGCTGTCGACCGGGCGGTGCTGGCGCGCCTGCCGGCCACGGCCGACGCCGTCCTGCTAGCTGGTGTCGACGGTCCAGCGTGGTGGTCGGCGCATCGGGCCGCCATTCTCGCTGCCGTCGCCGCCAAAGCCGGGACGCAGTCGCCAGAGGACGTGGCGCTGATGGCCTCGACGCCGCTGGCCATGGTCGGGGTGCTCGACGGGCTCGATGGCCTGGCCAAGACCATCCACGGCACCCAGGTCGTCTACATCGACCACGGTCTGCCGACGGTCGGATTGCAGCGCAACCCGGCCCTCGATCGGCTGATGCAGGGGCTGATGCAGCTATGCCAGCAGCTACCGCCCAAGCCGGGCGAGTTCCGCTTCGTACTCATCCCCGGGACGCTGACCCGTCGGGCTGATATCAGCCCCTTTGGCCTGACCGTCGGCTGCGATGCCACCCGCTGGTGGCTGACCGTCGACCCGGTCGGCCTGTCCGACCAGCTCGCCGCTGGTAAGGACTCGGGGTTCGCCAGCAGTGTGTGCGGCAAACAACTGGCCGCCACTCCACCTGGCAGTCAGGTCTTGGGCGTGGTGCGCTCGCGCGATCTGCTGCGCTCACTGGTGCCGATGGCTGGCTTGTATGCGTCTATTCCCGAGCGGGGGCATTTCGCTGGGCCAGTGCTGCACGCCGTCTACCGGTTGGTGAGCGAGGCCGGTCTCGACACGGTGGTCGGCGCGCCGACCACGGGTCCACAGCCCGTGGTGGTCCCGGGGGGCCCGGCGCCGACCGCCGCCCCCACGACCACCGCACCGCCGTTCCCCACGTTCACCGAC
>JBBREK010000369.1:0-2491 GCA_038203025.1 Planctomycetota bacterium | reverse complement strand
GTCGAACGACCACGAGCAGGGTGCCGGCGACCAGGGCATGATGTTCGGCTTCGCGGTCGACGAGACGCCCGAGCTGATGCCCCTGCCGATCGCCTTGTCGCACGCCCTGGTCGCCGAGCAGGCCAAGCTGCGCCAGAGCGGCAAGCTCAAGTACCTGCGCCCCGACGCCAAGAGCCAGGTGACGGTCGAGTACGAGGGCGACCAGCCGGTGCGCATCCACACCGTCGTGGTCTCGACCCAGCACGCCCCGACCGTCAAGCAGTCGCAGATCCGCAAGGACATGATCGCGATGGCGACGCGCGTGATCAACGCCAGCTCGAAGACCAAGGTCGACAAGAAGACCGTCTTCCACATCAACCCGACCGGCAAGTTCGAAGTCGGCGGACCGCACGGCGACTCCGGCCTGACCGGCCGCAAGATCATCGTCGACACCTACGGCGGCATGGGCCGTCACGGCGGCGGCGCCTTCTCCGGCAAAGATCCGTCGAAGGTCGACCGCAGCGCTGCCTACGCCGCCCGCTGGGTGGCCAAGAACATCGTCGCCGCCAAGCTTGCCCGGCGCTGCGAGGTGCAGGTCGCCTACGCCATCGGCGTCGCCCGCCCGGTGTCGGTCAAGGTCGACACCTTCGGTACCAGCCACGTCGGTGACGATGCGCTGTCCGCCGCTGTCCAGCAGGTCTTCGATCTGCGTCCGAAGGCGATCATCCAGTCGCTCGATCTGCTCAAGCCGATCTACCGTCAGACCGCCTACCACGGCCACTTCGGCCGTAAGGCGTTCTCGTGGGAGAAGACCGACAAGGTCGAGGCCCTGACCAGCGCGGTGAAGAAGATCACCGGCGCAGGCGCGCTCGCTGCAGCACGCTGAACCGCCGACCGCATCCGGTTTGCACGTCAACCTCTCGCCTGGATCCGGGCGAGGGGTTTTGCGTTCAATCGGGGTCGCGCAGGAAGGCAAGCAGAACCGGCAGCTGCGCGTTGGCGAGGTCGCGTGGCGCGACGCCGAGGCGCCGGCACAGCGTGGCCGCGCGTCCGACCACCGTCCCCATCATGCCGGTCGTCTTCTGCGTCCGCACCGGCGCCAACGCGACGTGCGTGACGCTGATGTTCCGCCCGGCCATGAACAGGTTGGGGACGTTGCGCGAGTACAGGCAGCGGTACGGGATGGGATACGGGGCGATTTCGGTGTAGCGCCCGGGGGTGCCGCCACGTAGCCGTTCGAACTGCGGGTCATCGTAGGCCAGCGAGCGGAACTCCTGGCCGGGAAAGCGGTCGGAGTTTTCGGGATGCGGGAAATGCAGGTCGAAATACCAGGTCGCGGTGACGCAGCCGTCGGGATGGAGGCGCGGCCCGGTGAGGTCCTGCTCGCTCAGAATGTGGTCGCCGAGCAAGCGTCGCGACTCGCGTTTGCCGAGGATGTGCCCGATCCACTCCAGCCTAGCGTCAACCAGTTCGTGCCGGCGCGGACTGCGGTTCTTCAGCCAGTCCCAGGCGCCGAAGATGGCGCGCAGGTTGTGGTCGCGGATGGATTCGGCCTCCATGGCGGCATCGCGGGTGAAGCCACTCTCCCAGTTCCAGCCGCCAGCGAAGGCCAACTCACCAAGGCGTACCGGCCACTTCGGAGCCGAAACCTCGAAATCCACATCACTGTCGATCGGCAAAGCCCACGGGCAGGCTGGAAACGGCGACGGCGCGCGAACACGTACCGCGCGCCAGAAGTTGGTATTCCCAAGCACTTGGCGGTCAGCAACCAGCGGCGCTAGCGACTCGCCGGTCTCATCGCGTCCCTCGCGGCCACTGCGCCAGTCGGCGCCGGCGAGCACACCGAGATTGGCGTCGCCAGTGCAGTCGGCGAACAACCCACCGCGCAGGCGCGTCTCGTGGCCCGAACGCACGAGGCGAACACAGACGGCGGCGATGCGTCCGCCGATCATCTCAACGGCATGTAGATGCGTCTCCAGCAGGCAGGTCAGTCCATCCTGCCTGCGCACCAGGTCCAACACCTGCTCGTCATTGTTCCCGTTGCGCAGACCGCCAGAGGAGGAGATGCCAGCCGATATCTCGCGCACCACATCGCCATTGCGCGGGTATGGTGGTAGATCCAGTCCGCCGATCGGGCCGACGCGCACTTCGCTGGAGGCCATGCCACCGAGCACCGGCCGATCGTGGATCAGCGCGCAGCGCAGGCCGTGCCGCGCCGCGGTCACGGCGGCACAGATGCCGGCATAGCCGCCACCGGCAACGATGAGGTCGAATTCACCGAGATCGTCGGGTGCGACTGGACGACCCTGGCGGCGCAACGCCTCCAGGGCCAGTCCGCCATCAGGCGGAGGCGACTCCGCGTCGCTGAGCACGAGGCAGTCACAGCGGCCATCGAAGCCGGTGAGGTCCTGCAGGGTCACGGTGGTCGGTTCGCGCCCGATCGTGACGGTGCCGCCATCATGCCAGCCCCACACGCCGTCGCCGCCCGTGCCGAAAAGGCGCGGCTGCACCG
>JBBREK010000368.1:0-2492 GCA_038203025.1 Planctomycetota bacterium | reverse complement strand
TCTGGTACGTCGACCACCGTTCGTTCTGGCTCGACTGCCGCATCCTCTGGCTGACGGTGGTGAAGGTCCTGCGGCGTGAGGGCGTCAGCGCGGCCGGCGAGGCGACCATGGCGCCGTTTGGCGGGACGGTGCGGGGCGAGGTGAAATCCCAGCTCGACCCTCATGGATCATGAATGGGACCTTATTGACCCATACCGTGGCGCACATAGATTACCCACATGTCCGATGCCATCCCGACCCGCGAAGCCCTGACCCCGCTGCTCGGCAGCCTGCGCGCCCTCATCGCCGAGGCCCGGCAGCAGGCGGCGCGGGTGGTCGACGCGGTGCAGGTGCGGACCTGCTGGGAAGTCGGCCGGCACATCGTCGAGTTCGAGCAGGGCGGGGCGGCGCGGGCGGCCTTCGGCAAGCGGTTGCTGCCGCGCCTCGCCGAGGCCCTGACCGGTGAGTTCGGCAAGGGGTTTGATGAGCGTAACCTGCGGAACATGCGTGGTTTATACCTCGCCTTCCCAATTCGGAACGCACTGCGTTCCGAATTGGCCTGGACGCATTACCGCCTGTTGCTGCGAGTCGAGGATGCGCAGGCCCGCCAGTGGTATGTCGCGGAGGCGATCAGCCAGAACTGGAGCAGCCGGGCGCTGGAGCGGCAGATCGGCACGCTGTACTACGAGCGCATGCTGGCCAGCCGCGACCGTCAGGCGGTCGCCGGCGAGGCCGCCACCCTGCTGGCCGCGCTGCCGGACGAGCCACGCAGCATCGTGCGCGATCCGGTGATGCTGGAGTTCCTGGGCCTGCCCGAGGCGGGCCGCGTTCTGGAGGCCGGGCTGGAGCAGGCCCTGATGGACCACCTGCAGCAGTTCCTGTTGGAGCTGGGCAAGGGCTTCGCCTTCGTCGCCCGGCAACAGCGGTTGAGCACCGAGCACAAAGACTTCTTCGTCGACCTGGTGTTCTACAACCACCTGCTGAAGTGCTTCGTGCTGATTGATCTCAAGCGTACCGAACTGACCCATCAGGACATCGGCCAGATGGACATGTACGTGCGCATGTACGACGAACTGCGCCGCGGCCCCGATGACCAGCCGACCGTCGGGCTCATCCTCTGCGCGCAGAAGGACGAGGCGGTGGTGCGCTATTCCGTCTTGCAAGGCAGCGAGCAGATGTTCGCCAGCCGCTACCGCTTGGTCCTGCCGAGCGAGGAGGAATTGCGCCGCGAGTTGGAGCGCGGACAGCGCGTGCTGGAGTCGGTGGTGGCGTATGCATCATGCCAAGCCGGCTGAAGCCGGCGCTACGGGGGAGACATGCGAGTCGTACTGTTGGGAGGCGGTGGTCACGCCGCGGTGGTCGCTGAAGCTGCGCAGGCCGCCGGCCTGAACGTAGCCGGCTTCCATGATGATGATCCCGCCCGCACCCTGCTCGGCTTGTCCCTGTTGGGTCCCATCGCGCAGGCTTGGCGGAAGGGGACAGCAGATGGCGTCGCCCTCGGCATCGGCCGCGCCGCGCTGCGGCGGGCGTGGCTGCAGCGGGCGCAGGCGGCGGGACTGGCTCTGCCAGTGATCGTGCATCCGCGCGCCTGGGTCTCCCCGAGCGCCGTGCTGGGGGCCGGCTGCGTGGTCATGGCCGGCGTCGTGGTGCAGGCCCGAGTGGAGGTTGGCGAGGGCGCGATCCTCAACACCGGGGCGTCGATTGATCACGACTGCCGCGTCGGGGCGTACGCCCATCTCGCACCCGGGGCGCGCTTGGCCGGCGAGGTGCGCCTGGGCGAGGAAGCGTTCATCGGCATGATGGCCTGCGTCATCGAGGGGCGCAGCGTCGGCGAGCGGGCCATGGTCGCGGCCGGGGCGGTAGTGGTCCGCGATGTCGCGGCCGGGGCGCGCGTGGCCGGGGTGCCAGCGCGGACGATGGGTTGAGTCACCGGACCGATGGGATGGTCAGTGACCCCTGATCGCCTTGCATTGCCACGCGGCGGACTGAAGTCCGCCGACCAGGCCGGCTGAAGCCGGCGCTACGGATCGATCCAACGCATGACCCGCCTCTTCCTCTCCCCACCCCATCTCGACGGCGACGAGCAGCGCCTGGTCGCCGAGGCCTTTGCCAGCAACTGGATCGCGCCACTCGGGCCGCACGTCGATGCCTTCGAGTGCGAGATGGCGGCGTACTGCGGCGTCGGTCACGCCGCGGCGCTGAGCAGCGGCACGGCGGCGCTGCATCTCGCCTTGCTCATGCTTGGCGTCGGGCCGGGCGATCAGGTGTAGGGCAACCGCAGCCTCTTCGGTGATGGAGCTGCAGCGGCCTTGGTTGTGGCGAGTGACCGGGACGGATTGGGTCGCTTCGTGCTGGGTCCGGATGGCAGAGGGGCGAAGAACCTCATCGTCGCCAATGGCGGGTTGCGTCATCGTGGTGCGACCAGCGTCGGACCGTCCGGCGACCATCTGACCATGTGCGGCCCGGAAATATTCAACTTCACCATCGAGAGCATCCCGCCGGTGGTGGAGCGC
>JBBREK010000367.1:0-2517 GCA_038203025.1 Planctomycetota bacterium | reverse complement strand
TCGGCCACCGATCCGAGGCGACCGGCGGGAATTCACCGGAGGCCCAGGCGTGTCAGTGCGGATTAGACGGCGATTTCTGTGCAATCAGCGTCTCTGCCTTCGGCTGGGCAGGGATAGGGGATCCGGGGCCCTGATATTGGGGACGATATGTCGGGGTAGGATGAAGCGCGGATTGGGGCAGCGCACTCCGGGTTTGTCCTCGCAGTGCTCCCAGATCAGCGTCGTCGCGCCCGCTATGCCCTGGATATTGATGAACACCAGAGGCAGCGGCGGATGGATGGTCAACTGCTCCAGTTGATGATCGGTGCCGTAGTGCTCGATGTGGTTGACGCGGACGAACCACGCATTCTCGGCGTCCTGCACCACCAACTTGCGCTTCTGCCCCTGATCGAGGGGATGACACAGTGCCATGTCATCGGTTACCGGACGCAGCCGGCAGCCTTGCGGCATGCGGATGTGCCGAGTTTCATTGGTCTGGACGTTGGTGCCCAGGAGCAGTTGGCCATCCTGTTCGCGGTGGGCATACTCGAGCATCTCGCTCTTGCCGCCCCCGCTCGCGCCCTCGTGCAGGATGGTGACGGTGTTGTCGTACGGGGTGACCACCTGCACGGTCGCGCCATGGGCGGTCAGCCAACCCTCCTTCTCACCGATGTGCAGCAGGACGCCATAGATGCCCTTCTTCGCACTGGGGCCAGGGTACAGGTTCAGGGAGTACAACTCGTGAATCTCGTCGGTCCGGTTATGCACAACCACCTGCTTCCCCTTGCAGAGAGTATGGCGGAAGGTCGGCGCCAGCAGGATGACCGCCTTGGGGGCGAACGTCGCGGGCAGTTCGGCGGCAGGGATGAAGCCCTGGAGGTCCGCCAAACCGGCTGCGAAGAAGCCGGCGTTGGCCGGCGCGATGAGCAGCGCGCCATGGCCAAGGGCCGGATCGCCAGCCCAGAACGGCAGCACCAGCAGATGCTGGGTCGCCAACCATTCGTGCACCTGCTTACGGGCGGCGTAGAAGGGTTTGCCGAAACGCTCTGCGAAGGTGGTCTGATCGGTCGGCAGGCCATCGGCGACCACCATGCAATCGGGATCGCGCCGGCGCATGTAGGGTTCGGAGTAATTGACCACCAGGCCGTTGCGGCTGCGCACCACCTCGGCTTCGATGACGTTGCCGATACCGGGCACGTCGTAGGCGACCCGGTAGGAGTCGGAATCCGCCCCACCGACGGCACGATCGACCAGATCCTCGCGGGTCAGCGGCAATGACCAGGATGGGGCCTGGTCGAGGATTTTGGCAAGATCGTCGGGAAGACGAATACGTGATGGGTTCGTAATGGCCCGCATGGTAGTCTCCTGGGCCGACATCATGCGTCGCAATTCGTGAGCGATATACACACATTGACAGATAGATGTGCGGATTAACCTCACATGACGAGGTCAGTCGATCATGGCAATCAGCGTCAAGTCTCCAATCCACAGCGATTTACGAGATCTCCTGCGGCTGAACCATCATCACATGCTCTATTTTGCCGCAGTCATGGATTATGGGGGGGTGCACCCCGCTGCCCGCCACCTGGGCGTAACGGCGACGACCGTCAGTGGCCAGATCAAGGCACTTGAAGCGATCGTCGGACAGAGCCTCTTCTTGCGCCGACGACAGCGCCTGGTTCCAAGTCCCTTCGGTGAGCGTGTCTACATCCTCGTGTCGGCCTGGTTGGCTGCTGGCCGACGGGTCCTGGCCTGTGTTGAAAAGACGACAGAGTCCAGACCGGTTCCGCTGCACATCGGTATCGCCGACGGCGTACCGCTTCTAGTCGCTGCGCGGATCCTCAAAACGTTGCGGAATCGACAGATAGTCTGTCGAACAAGCAGGCACGACACCTTGCTCGACGAACTTACCCACCATCACCTTGATCTCGTAATTACCGATCGACCGCCGTCGGCACGCTTTGGCGTTGAACTGTCGATCCGCTGGGTCGAAAGCAGCGGCATTGCCTGGTGTGCGGCCTCCATACCCCAGTTGCCCTTCCCGGACTGCCTGCATCGGGCGGCCGTCATTCTGCCGATGCGTGGCTTCGCCATGCGCGAGTCGATCGACGCCTGGCTGACGCAGCAGGGCTTGCAACCGCTGGTCGTCGCGGAATGCAGCGAAAGCGCCCTGGTCAAGACCCTAGGCGCATCGGGCATGGGCATGTTTCCTGTCCCAGCAATTGTTGCTGACCAGGTGTGTTCGCAGTATTCCGTCACCGTCGTCGGCAAGCAGGCGGGTGAGACCGAACGCTACATGCTGGTAACACATCAGAGCCAACCACTTGCCGAACTCGCCGACAAGGATTCGACAATCCGCTGACCAACTGGGTGCGTCACAGCCCGGCGAAGCCGGAACGGCACTACCGGAATTTGCGTGGGAATGGTCTATCCCTGTCCTGGCATGAGGTTAAGCCCGCCACAGAAGAACATGATCGCCATTCCAAAGGTCTCTGCATTCCGGTAGCCACGACCCGCGCGTCAAATGGCCATGATGAT
>JBBREK010000366.1:0-2533 GCA_038203025.1 Planctomycetota bacterium | reverse complement strand
AGCCCAGGCGTCTCGATGCTGGATGCGGCGGAATTGCTGCATGAGAAGGCCTTCCCGTGAGCAGCCTGCTGGTCACCGGCGGTGCCCGCTGTGGCAAGTCCACCTACGCCCAGTGCCGGGCCGAGGGCTTGTCCGGTCCGCGACGCTATCTGGCCACCGCTCGCAGCGATTCCACCGACACCGAGATGGTAGCGCGCATCGCTCGTCATCGCAGTGATCGCGCCGGCCGCGGCTGGGAGACGGTCGAGGTCGTCGACGCCCTCTGCGCCGCCATCCCGACGGATGGTGTGGCGCTGGTCGACTGCGTAACCTTGTGGCTGGCTGGCCGCGCAATGGCGCTGCAGTGGGACGACGCGGCTGTCCTCGCCGAGGTCGACCGGCTGTGCGTCCTAGTCGCCGACCCGCCCTGCACCATCCTGCTGGTGACCAACGAGGTCGGCTCTGGCGTAGTGCCGGAGACAGCGATGGGTCGCCAATTCCGTGATCTCCAGGGCTGGGCCAACCAGCGTCTGGCCCGCGCCGCCCACGAGGTGGTGTTGTGCGTCTGTGGGCTGCCCATGACGGTGAAGCCGTGCGTACCCTGATCGCCGCGATCCGCTTCCTCACCCGCCTGCCAGTCCCTGGCCCGGCCACCCGGGTCGAGGACCTGCCAGCCGCAGTTGGCTGGTATCCGCTGATCGGTGCCGGCGTCGGCGCTGCCATCGGTGGAATCTTCCTCGGCCTGTCGCAGGGCTTGCCACCGTGGGTGGCGGCTGTGCTGGCGGTGTCAGCAGGACTATTGCTGACCGGTGGCTTTCACGAGGACGGCGCCGCCGACGCGACCGATGGGCTGGGCGGCGGCTTCACCCGCGAGAAGGTCCTGCTGATCATGAAGGATTCGCGCATCGGAGCCTACGGCGCGATGGCGCTGTGGTCGGTGCTGACCCTGCGTGTCGCCTGCCTGGTGGCGCTCGGCGCGATCGCCGTGCCAGGGCTGCTGCTGGCGATGGCCTGGGGCCGTTGGACGGCGGCGCCGCTGACCCGCCTGCCGGCGCTGGGCGAGGGCTTGGCCAAGGAGATCACGGCGCGGATCCCGGCCTGGGTGCCGTGGCTGGCGAGCGTGCTGGCGGTCGGCGCGACGCTGTTGGCGCAGTACCTCGGCCTCGAACGCGCCGCCTGGGCGGCCTGCGCTGCCGTCGTTGTCACCGTGCTGTGGGGCGGCTACCTGCTGCACCGACTGGGCGGGCAGAGCGGCGATCTGCTTGGGGCCGGCAATCAGCTGGCCGAGGCCGCGGTGCTGCTCGTCCTGCTGTGGAGCCCGGCATGAGTCCGCTCTACCTCATGCGCCACGGTCCGTTGGCCGCCAGCGGTGCCCCGATCGGCTGGCGCGACGATCAACCCGGCGACGAGGCGGTGCGGCGTTGGCCGGCTGTGAAAGAGCACCTCCAGACGCTCGGCCTGGCGCGGGTGATCAGCAGCGACCTGGCGCGCACGCGCCTCCCCGCCGCCAATCTCGGCCTGCCGCACGACGAGTTGCGCGCCCTGCGCGAGCAGAGCTTCGGCCAGTGGGAAGGACTGCCCTGGAGCGACAACCCGGATGCGGCGTTCATCTATGCCGATCCGATCACCGCTGTGCCACCGGGCGGGGAGTCGTTCAAGACCTGCGCTGCTCGTGCCATCGCCAGCGCAGTGGTCGTGCTCGATGATCGGTCGACGCTGATCCTTGCCCATGCCGGCAGTCTGCGCGCCATCCTCGCGGCCTGGATCGGCCTGCCCATCCCGCGCGCCCTCGACCTGGCCTGGGATCCCTACGGTCTCAGCTGCGTCGACCGCTACGACGTCGGTCGTGGCGTGCTGCGCTGGCACAACCGCGTCCCCGGTTGATCCGCGCCGCCCTGCGCCCATACCGTGGTCATGGCCAAACCCACCATCCCCGCCACCATCGTCCGCACCCTGCGCGAGCTGCGCGACCGCACCGTACCGCTGTTCGACGCCAATGAGCGCATGCTCGCGGCGCGCTACCGCAAGGGCGGCTGGACCGCCCGGCAGGTCCTGGTGCACATCAGCGACATCGAGGTGGTGTTCCTCGACCGTATGCGCCGACTGCTGGCCCAGGACAAGGCCCTGCTCATGGCCATCGATCCGGATGGCTGGGCCGACCGGCTGTTCTACGCCAAGCGCGATCTTGGCGTCGCCCAGTCCCAGTTCGTCGCTGCCCATTCGTCGATCATCGAGCTGATCGAGGTCTACCGTGGCGAGGCGGCGCGCACCGCAGTACACAGCGAGGCCGGCAAGCTGACCCTTGCCGATGTTGTCGCCAAGGTCGCTTGGCATCACAGCCATCATCTGGAACAGGTCGAGACTGCGCTGACCTGAGGTCAGGTTTGCGTTCAGGGGCCGGTGGCAGCGTCATTCGGTGTCGCCGTAGGAACAGCCATTTCGGGCCGTCCCCGGCACAGATCCGTACGGGCGGGTTTCCCGCATACGGCTCTTCCATCAGGTTCTGACGAGTTGGCTGCGATGCGGGTACGGATGCAACACGCGTGCTGGGGCG
>JBBREK010000365.1:0-2580 GCA_038203025.1 Planctomycetota bacterium | reverse complement strand
ACCCACGTCTACGCGGAAGCCTGACCCGATGTCGTCCACGCCGCTCGCGCATCCGCTGGCCGTCCGCCGCCCGCTCAACCCCAAGACCGATCCGATCAACGGCGCCAAGGGCGTCGACCTCGGCGACGGCTCGCAACTGCTTTCGGTGCGCATGGCGATCTGCCAGGCCCTGGCCGAGGAGATGCGCAAGGACCCGATGATCGTCATCCTCGGCGAGGAGGTCGCGCAATACAACGGCGCCTACAAGGTGACCAAGGGCCTGCTTGATGAATTCGGTGCCGAACGCGTCATCGACACGCCGATCACCGAGGGTGGCTTCACCGGCCTGGCGGTCGGCGCGGCGATGACCGGCCTGCGTCCGGTGATCGAATACATGAGCTGGAACTTCAGCTTCGTCGCCTTCGACCAGATCATCTCGAACGCCTCGAAGATGAACTACATGACCGGCGGCATGTTCCCCATCCCGCTGATCATGCGCGGCCCCAACGGCGCCGGCCCACGCGTCTCCAGCCAGCACTCGCACGCCGTCGAGGCGATCTACAGCCACTTCCCCGGTCTGACCGTGGTCTCGCCGTCGACCCCCTACGACGCCAAGGGCCTGATGAAGACCGCCCTGCGCCAGAACAATCCGGTCTGCTTCCTGGAAAACGAGATGATCTACAATCTCGAACAGGAGATCCCGACCGCCGACTACGCCATCCCCTTCGGCCAGGCCGACCTCAAGCGCGAAGGCGGCGACTGCACCATCGTCGCGATCAGCCGCAGCGTGCACTGGTCGCTGGAGGCCGCCGCCGAGCTGGCCAAGGAGGGCCTCGAGTGCGAGGTCCTCGACCCGCGCACGATCAAGCCGCTGGACATCGACGCCATCGTCCGCTCGGTCAGGAAGACCAACCGCTGCGTCGTGGTCGAGGAGTGCTACCGCACCGGCGGGGTCGGCGCCGAGATCGCGGCCCAGCTGATGGAACTGGCCTTCGACGACCTCGACGCCCCGGTCGGGCGCGTGACCACGACCGAGAACCCCATGCCCTACGCGGCGAATCTCGAACACGAGACGCTGCCCAAGCCCCACCGCATCATCGCCGCCGTCCGCGCCGCCTGCTACCGGTCATGAGTTTCGGGGTTCGAGAGGAGACGGCCAGAGTCCTCCCCCTGCCATCCCCGCATCTCGGATACCTGAACCTCGAAACTCGAAACTCGAAACCCGAAACCCAAAAACAGCACAGCAATGATCACTGAACTGACTTTTCCCGCGCTGTCACCGACCATGTCCGAAGGCACGCTCGTCACCTGGCGAGTGAAGCCCGGCGATGTGATCAAGTCCGGCCAGGTGGTGGCCGAGATCCAGACCGACAAGGCGGTCGCGGAATGGGAGTCGCCCGAGGGCGGCACCGTGCGCGAACTGCTCGTCGCCGCCGGCTCGGTGGTCAAGGTCAACACCATCTCTGCCATTGTCACCAGCAAGGGCGAGGACATTACCGCCGCCCTCGCCGCCGCGAAGAAGACCAACGAAGCGTTGGTCACCGCCCCCGCCGCCGAGGCTGCCGCCCAGACCAGCGGGGCGCCAAAGCCGGCGCCGAACTTCGCCGCCACACCCGCCCCGGCCAAGCCCGCCCAGGTGAAGAAGGGCCCGCGCGTCTCGCCGGTCGCCGCCCGCATCGCCGCCGAGCACGGCCTCGACCTGACGCGCATCGCCGGCAGCGGCCCGGACGGCCGCATCGTCCGCGCCGACGTCGAGCGCGCGGTCAAGGACGGCTCGGCCAAGGCGGGTGGCGGCCCTGCAGCCCCGATCAAGCCGAAGATCAAGGTGCTGCGCGCCGACGCCGCCGACCAGACGCTGCCGATGTCGCCGATGCGCGGCGTCATCGCCCAGCGCCTGCAGGCGTCGAAGCAGCAGCTCCCGCACTTCTACGTCGAGGACACGGTCGATGCGGCGTTCCTGCACAGCCTGCGCGACCAGCTCAAACTGCTCGACGGCGTGCGCGTCACCACCAACGACCTGATCGTCCGCGCCTGCGCCCTGGCGCTGCGCGCCCATCCGCGGCTCAACGCCACCTTCGACGGCAAGGCCGTGACCCAGTTCGACAGCGCCGACATCTCGATCGCGGTCGCCCTGCCGGATGGACTGATCACGCCGATCGTGCGCCAGGCCCACGGCAAGAGCGTGCGCCAGATCAGCGATGAGATCCGCGTCCTCGCCAAGAAGGCGCAGGACGGCAAGCTCGCCCCGGGCGAATTCCAAGGCGGCAGCTTCACCATCAGCAACCTCGGTGCGACCGGCATCGCCGCCTTCAGTGCGATCATCAATCCGCCGCAGGTCGCGATCCTCGCAGTCGGCGCCATCCGCGATGCGGCCGTGGTCAAGGACGGCCAGGTGGTCGCCGGCAAGACCATGCGCCTGACCCTGTCGGCCGACCACCGCGCCGTCGACGGCGCCGACGCGGCGGCGTTCATGAAGACGCTGCGCGAGCTGCTCGAAGCACCGGCAACCCTACTGGTGTAGGTTGTGGGTTTCGGGTTTCGGGTTTCGGGGGGCAAGGCACCGATATCCGAACCGGACCTGGAACTCCTGCCCCGAAACCC
>JBBREK010000364.1:0-2607 GCA_038203025.1 Planctomycetota bacterium | reverse complement strand
GTCTGCTCCATAAAGCAGCTCGTGCAGGCCGCAGCCCGACAGGTTGTTCTCGAACAACTGGCGGAAGAGGCCATCTTCCACGCCGCTCATCCTAGAAATCGCCGTTCGCGGTTCGCGATTCGCGGTTCGCGGTTCGCGGTTCGCGGGTGTAGCGGCACCTGTTGTGTATGTTGATGCTGTTCACCCAACGGGTGACCACGTGTAACTCCAATTGGGTCGGATATAGATGGTCCAACCGCGAACCGCGAACCACGAACCGTGAACCCACTGCGGCATTTTGGCTCATGCCGGTTCCCTCGGCACGGCGAAGGTCATCTCGGTGCCCGACGGTCCGCTGGTGAAGGACAGCCGGCCACCGAGGTAGCGCTCACCCAACAGCTTCGCCGACCAGGTGCCGAGGCCACGCCCCGGGCCCTTGGTGGTGAAGGAACGGTGGAATATCTGTTCGCTGACCGCCGTCGGCATCTCACCGGGATTGTGCACCGTGCACAGCACCTGGCCGTCCGCCTCCCGGCAAGCCAAGGTCACCCTGCCGCCCGGGGGTGTGGCCTCGAGAGCATTGCGCACCAGATTGCCGATGACGCGTTGGAACAGCAGGCGGTCGGTACGCACCGCGACGGCCGTGATTTGTCCCAGGGCCAGACTGCGCTGAACCGAAGCCGGGTGGCAGGTGTAGGCCTCGCACACCTCACGCATCAGCACGCCGGCATCCGTGCTGCGTAGACCCGGTATCAACTCGCCGACCTCGGCGCGGGTGAGCATCTGCTGGTACTGCACCTCCTCGACCACGTAACGGGTCGAGCGCTCGAGGATGGCCAGGGCCTGTGCCTGCTCATCGGCAGGAATCCGTCCGCTGGCCAGTTGCCCGGCCAGCCCATGGATGCCGCCCAGGCTGTTGCGCATGTCATGGAAGAACAGCCGTTCCAACACCAGGCGACGCTTGTGGTCGGCAATGTCGCGCATGGCCAGCAAGGCGAAGGCGGTACCCTCGATCGGCAGCGGCGTCACCGTCACTTCGAGATCAAGCGCATGGCCACTCTCGGCCCCGATGGTCAATCTGACTTCCTTGGTCGTCTGGCTGTTTTCGCGCAAGGCGCTGGCGATCGACTGGAAGGCGCCGCAGAATGAGCAACCGGCAGCGCTGCCACAGCCTGCCGGCGTGGACCCTGCATTCTGGCAACCGATCGCCTCCCCCAGCCGCCTGCCGACGAGATCGGCCGAGGCCTTCCCCCCGACCAATTCGCGGAAGCGCCGATTGCTGGCAAGAATCTGCCGGTCGGCGTTGAGCACCACCGACGGACCGCCCATCGCCTCAAGACAGATGGCCAGGCCTGGAGCGCGGTTTACGATGGCACATTGCATCGACAGCACGGCCGGACTGACTCGCCGGGCCTCCTGCGTCGACACTGCCGGCACGCGGGCACGGATCGCCTCGTGGGTGGCAGCGAACAGCGGACCAAGGGCCTGCCAGCGATCACGCATCAGAGACACGTCCTCGTCGCGGGCGGCCTGGTTCAACCCACGCAACGCCAGACCAAGGGCATTGGCGCCGATGGTCAGCGAAGACCCTTTCAGTTTATGCGACAGCCGGGCGACGGCCTGCACGTCGGACTCCTCGACCGCCCGACCGATCGAACCTTGGACTGTGCTCAGATCCTTGCTGAAGACGCTGAGCAGAACAGCTCCACTGCCAAGCCGCATGCGTTCGAAGCCGGCCAGCGGACCCGGGTCGAGCACCACCGGCCTGCTGCTGCCGGTCTGGACGGCATAGGACCCGCTACCACCCCACCCCAGCCAGCGTTCCAGCACCGCGCGCAGGGTGGTCAGCTGCAATGGCTTGACCAGATGGCCGTCCATGCCCGCTGCGTGACAGCGGGCCAGGTCCTTGGGCTGATCGTAGCCGCTGAGGGCGATGATCGGCAGGCATCGCCCGGGGGGTTGGTCGCGACGGATCGCGGCGGTGGCCTCGAAACCGTCCATCCCCGGCATCGCACAATCCATCAGCACGAGATCGACCGGATGGGCGGCGATGGCGGCGATGGCGGCTTCGCCACTGTCGACGGTCAGGGTCCGGCAACCCAGTTGACCCAACAGCATGACCACCACCGAGCGGTAGATCTCGGCGTCGTCCACAGCCAGTACCAGCGGTCCGCTCACGCCGTCGCCCCTGGTAGATCGGCCGCCACCAGGCTGATGGCGTCGAGCAGCTCGCCGGCCGAGAATGGCTTGGCCAGCAGAACGCTACGGCCATGTTCCACCGGCAGCTGAGCCGGATCAATCCCATCCGGATCGGTGCTGATCATCACCAGCGGCAAGCGTGGGCGACGTCGCCACAGGCGAGCAGCCAGATCATAGCCATTGCCATCGGGCAGATGCAGGTCGATGACCACCACATCGCTGTCTTCGGCGCCCGCACTGGCCTCGGCCTCGGCTATCGAGCCAGCCTCAGAGACGTGCAGGTGCGCTGACTCAAGGGCGAAACGCATGCTCATGCGGACGACGTCATCGTCCTCGACCAGCAGCACAGAAAGGGTCCCGTCGGACATCATGGCTCCTTAGACCGTAGCAATCGGCATGCCAATCCGTTTTCCCATCCTGTCCAGCGAT
>JBBREK010000363.1:0-2637 GCA_038203025.1 Planctomycetota bacterium | reverse complement strand
CGGCGCCGACATCCTTATCTACCCGACCGCGATCGGGGCCAACCCGGCCGATCCGGCCGACGAGCAGGAACGCCAGCGCCAGGCCTGGATCACCATCCAGCGCGGCCACGCCATCGCCAACGGCCTGCCGGTGGTGTCGATCAACCGCGTCGGGCTCGAAGCCGACCCGTCCGCTCGCAGCGCCGGCATCCGTTTCTGGGGCAGCAGCTTCGTCGCCGGCCCGCAGGGCGAGTTCCTCGCCGAGGCCGCCAGCGACGAGTCGGTTATTCTCACCGTCGCCCTCGACCGCCGACGCAGCGAGGACGTGCGTCGCTGGTGGCCGTTCCTGCGCGACCGGCGCATCGACGCCTATGGAGATCTCGGGCGGCGCTGGCGGGATTAAGCCAGCATATCGATTCCGGCATCCGCATCAGATTGCGTGGCCGACGGAATTGGGTAATATGAAAGCGCTTCCACAGGAGGTGGAGCACGATGGCCAACGGCAACGGCAACGGCAACGGCAGCAGCGGCGGCGAGGCCTACTACGACGATGCGCCGCCCAGTGCCCGCGGGCGTGTGCGTACGCCCATCCCCGACCTGGACGCGCGGCCGCCGCCAGCCCCGCGTCGCAAGGTGGTGGCGAACACGCCGGAACCGCCACCACCGACCACCCTCTCGGCCCGCCTACGCGCCCATCCGCCGGCCCGTAGCCAGCTACGCATCGGCATCATCGGCACCGGCGGCATGGCCGCCGCGCACGCCGAGAACTTCCTCAAGCAGGAGGGCTGCACCCTGGCTGCCTGCCTCGACATCGAACCGACCGCGGTCAAGGCCTTCGCCGAGCGCTTCCACATCGGCCACATCGCCAAGGACGCCCAGGACCTGATCGAGCGTTGCGACGCGGTGGCGGTGGTCACGCCCGACGTCTCGCATGCCTCCTACGTCCTGCGCGCTTTGCGCTGCAATCGTCACGTGCTCTGCGAGAAGCCGCTGACCAGCACCCTGGCCGAGGCCCGGGAGGTGGCCAAGGCGGCGCGCGAGGCCCAGACCCGCGGCGTCGTCGGCATGGTCAACTTCAGCTACCGCTGCGCCGCCGCCATGCACCACGCCGCCTGGATGTTTGGCCAGGGGCGCATCGGCGATCTGCGCCACGTCAGTGCCCAATTCCTTCAGGGTTGGCTGTGCGAGACACACGAACCCTCGGGTGGTGCCCTGTGGCGGCTGCGCCGCGCCACCGGCGGTGGCGTGCTCGCTGATCTCGGATGTCACCTCCTCGACATGGTCAGCGGCATCACCGGCGACATCCGTCGGGTGCACTGCGTCATGGGCAACTTTCCCAAGGTCTCCAAGACCGGCGAACCGCTGACCCGCTGGCAGGGCAAGCCGCTGGACGCCGACGACACCGCCGTCATCTCGGCCGAGTTCGCTGCCGGCGGCATGGGCGTGCTGCAGGTCAGCCGCTGGGCCTCGGGACGCGCCAACACCATCAAGGTCGATGTGCACGGCACCCGTGGCGCGCTGGTCTACGACCTCGACAACAGCTACGACCAGGTGCACCACCACGACGTCGCCAGCAAGCGTTGGACCACCGAGCATCCGGCCCCGGCCCCAAGCGGCTGGCAGCGCTTCATCGACGCCGTGCGCTCTGGCCGCCACGAGCAGCCCGACCTGGTGCGCGGCGCGCAGATCCAGGCCTATCTCGACGCCTGCCGGCGCTCGGCGGCGCACGGCTGCTGGATGGAGATCGAAGACTGGGGCTGATGCCGGGTGGTCGCCGGCGCGCTCAGAGCCCGCCTTCGATCAAGGCCTGCAGATGCTGGCGTTCGGCCAGCCAGGCCGCCCGGTCGCTGGCAGCAGTGACGACCTCGCCCATACCGCCGGTATGCCCGCTGTCCTGATCATCGAGGGTCCACAGCAGCTTGTGGCCGAAGGCGAACGAGTCGGGGATCCAGTTGCTGGCATTGGGGCCGACATCGCTGGCATGACGGGCATCAATGTGCAGCCGATCGCGGGCATCGCGGAAGGCGGTGGCCCGGTAGCCAACGTGGAACTCGCCCTTTTCGAAGGTCGCCACCCAAGCCGGCTTGACCATGCCGACGCCTTCACCGACCACGATGATGGTGCGGTAGGTGTCCCAATCGAAGCGCAGCACGCAGGCCTCGGCGGCGGCGGCCGGCTTCTCCCACCCCGGCTTCGGCGGCGGATTGCGATCAAGCGCAGCGGGATCCACCGTCGCCGGCTGGCCTGGCGGCGCCGGCGCCGGTGGTGGTGGCGGTACGCAGCCCGCGTCCTCGGCCGCCGGGGCGAGGGTCACGCAGAGGCACCAGCAGCAGCTGCAGCAGATAGCCAGGATCGTGCGCACGCCCCCAGGCTACCGCGATCCGACGCCTGATCACCCCCCAACCCGCCGCATCCCGTTGACAGCTCCGCGACCGCATCTATGGTGCTCCCTCGCAACGCGGGGTAGAGCAGTCTGGTAGCTCGTCGGGCTCATAACCCGAAGGTCGGTGGTTCAAATCCATCCCCCGCAACCATAGAAACCCCACCGGAAACGGTGGGGTTTCTTGTTATGGGGGACGGCCCATCGAAGCGGGCGAATCACCGCGGATTTCACCGCGTTTCCTGAGCACCCCAATCTCCATTTTGGACCACTCCGAC
>JBBREK010000362.1:0-2663 GCA_038203025.1 Planctomycetota bacterium | reverse complement strand
GGTGCCGTCCGGACGGGCGGGGATTCCGGTGGCTGTGACACCACGGTCGCGGCCGAGGGGGCGAGCGACGGCGGCGTCGTCGCCATGGTCGAGGTGGCCTGCCGGCCGCTGGCCGCCGACTGGCGCACCCCCAGGCGCGCGCATCGCGCCAGAGCCCGGTCGAGGATCGCCGGGCTGGGTGCCAGGGCATCCGCGCGCTGGCGCAGCAGCAGTTTCAACTGGTCAGGTTCCATCGACGGCCTTCCGGCGGGCCCGCCACAGCAGCCAGGCGCCGAGCCCGGCGAGGGGCAGGGCGAACCATTGGGCGCTGGTCAGGTGGAAGGGGGACAGCGAAAAGCCTTCGCCGAGTTTCACCGTGTAGTCGCCGCGCATGGTCTCGTTGGTGAAACGCCACAGCGCATAGCCGATGGCCGCCCAGCCGGCGGCGGCGCCGTGGTCCGGCTTGATGCGCGTGACCAGGAGGGTGAGCACGGCGCAGGCGAGGCTCTCGTAGAGCTGGGTCGGGTGTACCGCCACGCCGTTGTGCAGTACCGCCCAGGGCAGATGGCAGGGTCCGCCGTAGCAGCAGCCGTTGACGAAGCAGCCGATGCGGCCGATCGCCAAGCCGGCGAGCACGCCTGGCGCGGCGCAGTCGGCCCAGCGCAGCAGGGACACGCCGCTACGGCGGGTGTGCACCAGCATGGCGATGCTGGCGACGAGCAGGCCGCCGAACCACACCGCCCCGCCACGGTCGAGGTCGGCGGCGAGGGTCAGCCAGCCGCCGGGATCGGCGAACGGCGAGGGGAACTCGGCGTGGTATTCGATGATGTACCACAGCCGCGCCCCGAGGATGCCGCCGATGGCGGCGAGGGCGATCTGCATGCGGACGTGGTCACCGGAGATGCCGGCACTGCGCGCCCGGCGGTCGGCGATCCACCAGCCGGTGAGGAATCCCAGCCCCATGAACAGGGCGTAGCCGGTCAGGCGCAGGCTGCCCAGCCACGGCACCCAGCCGGCCAGGGCGGCGATCGACGCGACCGCTGCGCCGATCCCCAGGGTCGGCAGCAGGCCGCGCCACCGTTCCGGTGCCAGCGCGCTCCACGCCACGCCGCCGGCGACGGCGAGGCCGAGTAGAGCGGGATGGAGGAAGGGGATCGAGGACATGGGCGGCTGCGGGTAGTACGGATGATGCGGTCCAGTGTTCGCCGCCTCAAGCGTCGATCCCGTCAGGCCTTCGTCAGGACCGTGGGCTTCAGCCCGCGTTGACGGCTTCCAGCAGCACCGCCACCTGCGCCGCAATGGCCCGTTTTTCACCAATCGCGTCGACCCCTTCGTGGCTGCGCGCCTTGATCGAGACGACGTCGATGGGCAACTGCAGCAGGCCGCGCACCCGCTCGCGGATGGCCGGCTTGTGCGGCATCAGTCGCGGGGTCTCGGCGATGATGTTGACATCAAGGTTGGCGATGCGCCAACCGGCCAGTTGCGGCAGGGCAAGCACCTGCCCGACGAACCAGGCCGAATCGCGGCCGCGATGCGACGGATCGCTATCGGGGAAGTGCTCACCGAGATCGCCGGCCGCCACCGCCCCGAGCAGCGCGTCGCACAGCGCGTGCAGCACCACGTCGCCGTCGCTGTGGGCGACGACGCGCCACGGGCAGGGCACGCGGACGCCGCCCAGGGCGATGCCCGCCGCTGGTGAGGTATCGGCCTCAAGCCGATGGAGGTCAAAACCGAGGCCGATGCGGGACATGGGTTTCGGGTTTCGGGGGGCGTTACGGCACCGTTGCACGGACAGGGAAGGAAGGGGGGGGGGTGCGGGTCTATTGGCCCGGCAGGCCTCCGCCAGGTCCCGAAACCCGACTAACGCACAAGTCCCGCCTGGTATTGCTCGTTTGTCAGCAGTCCATCAGCCCAGTCCGGCTTGGCCGGGGTGATCCTGACGAACCATCCCTTGCCGCCCGGATCCTGGTTGACCAGTTCGGGATGGTCGGCGAGGGCCGGGTTGACCTCGACGACGGTGCCGTCGACCGGGGAGTAGAAGTCGTTCACCGACTTCACCGACTCGATCTCGGCGCAGGGGGTGCCGCGGGCGACCGTGGCGCCCGGCTTGGGCAGGCCGACGTGGATGACATCGCCGACCTCGCCGGCCGCGAAGGCCGACAGGCCGATGACGACCTGGCCGCCCTCGGTGCGGGCCCATTCGTGGGAGGGGAGATAGCGGTCGGTCATGGGAGCGGTTCCAGCGGGGCTGGGCAAGAGGGTTGGCAGCCGTACCGCTTAGGCAAGACCCTGGCCAGACTGATCCTGGCCGGCGCGTGTGTCATGCCCGGGCGGACTGCCGCTTTCGACACCCTTGGCGGTCGGTGCCCAGCCCTCTAGCTTAGCCAGGCAACGGTATGGCGACGACCAATCAGAATGTCAGCGGCCTCGATGAGGACTTCCGCTACGGTCAACTCGCCATCGAAGGCCGGCTGATCACCCCCGACCAGTTCGACGTGTCCATGGATCGCGCCAGGGAGTCCAAACGGCCCCTGGCGGACATCCTGATCGAAGACAGGACCATCGACGCGACCACTGCCGAGCGGCTGAGCAAGGCGCTGAAGCGCATCCTCAAGGACGAGCGGGCGCGCAGCGAGGGCGGCGTCCACGTCAAGAAGCAGATCGGCGGCTACCGCCTGATCCGG
>JBBREK010000361.1:0-2688 GCA_038203025.1 Planctomycetota bacterium | reverse complement strand
GCAGCCTGCGATGCGGCGATCACCCGCACCACTGCGGCCTGGGACGCCTGGGCCCTGCCGCAGCTGGCCGGAGTGGAACGCGCCGTACGCGACCACATCGCCGCCGGCCGTGCCTCCGAGGCGCTGACCGCGCTGCGCTCGGTGCCCGATGCCTGGCGCAGTCCCGAGGCCGAACGCCGTATCGATGCGCTGCAGCGCAGCTGGGAGGAGGCGGTGGCGCGCGAGGCCGAACGGAAGCCCGATTCGGGTGCCAAGGGTCTGCTCGACGACTGGCGCGAGCGACGCTCCGAAATGTGGAGCAAGGCGCGGGTCGAGCCGGCTGGATCTATGCAGGTGCGCGACGGCGCCGCGGTGTTCACCGGCACCGGCACCGGCCGGTTGCCCATGCCCGGCCCCGGCCCCGGCCAGGGCCAGGGCCAGGGGCCACCGCACCTCGGGCCAATCGGTCTGCGCCTGGCGTGGCATGGCAAGCCGGCGGCAAACGCCCAGTGGACCCTCGATCTCGGCGGCGTGACGTGCGTCTTGCGGCCCGGCGGGGCCGAGCTCGGCGGCCAGCCGGTGCTAAACAACGATGACGGCTCGATCTCCCTCGGACTGCTGCGTCGGCCGGATGGCCTGAGCATCCTCGCCCGCGGCCGCAACGGATCGCTGATCCAGCCCGCCACCGCCAGCGAGCTGGTCTTGCGCTGGTCGCTGGGCAGCGCCGAGGTCGAAGCGACGATGGGTTCGCGTCGCTGACCTCCGGCACGCGCTGACTTCCGCCATGGCCATCCTCGCTGCCGTCATCGCCGGACTGATTGCCGGCTGGGCCTTCGCCCGTGGCCGGCCGGCCAGGCTGGGTCGCGGGGCGCTGGCAGCCATGCTCGGTGCTGGGGCCACCGCCCTGGTCGCAGCCTTGGCCGGCGACGAACCCCTGGTCGGAGCAGCATTGGGCATCGCGGTCGGGGCTCGCCTGGCACGGGATCCACGGCCGACGATCGACCACCGGCTACCGCTGCTGCTCGTCGCCCTGCTCCTGCTGCGCCTCGGCTTCGTTATTGCCGGCGCCTTGCCGCTGGCCCCCGACGAGGCGCAGTACTGGGACTGGTCACGCAGCCCAGACCTCGCCTATTATTCCAAGCCCGGCGGCCTGGCCTGGCTGATCGGTCTGTGGCGTGCGGTGGCTGGCGATGGGCTGCTCGGCCTGCGGCTGCTCGGCCTGGGCCTGGCCACCGCCACCATGGCGCTGGTCTGGCCGGCGGCGCTCGCGGCCAGCCGGCGACGCGACATCGCCTGGCTCGCCACCATCCTCGCGGCGCTGCTGCCGATCCACGCCTGCACCGCCGGGATGCTGGTCACCGACGTGCCGCTGCTGCTGTGCTGGACGGGCTTTCTCGCGGTACTGCTACGCACGCCAGCGGCCGGCGGCAGCCCGGCCTGGTGGCACGTGCCGGCGCTCGGCGGCCTGCTCGCCGCCGGACTGACGGCGAAGTACGCCATGCTCTACGCGCCACTGGCGTTGCTCGCAGCGCTGCCGGTCCTGCCCACACTGCGCGCCTGGCTGCGTACGCCGGCACCGTGGCTGATCCTGATCCTCGGAGCGTGCGGCTTGGTGCCGACGCTGCTGTGGAACGCCGAGCATGCGTGGGTCGGTCTGGCGCACCTTGCCGGCCAATGCGGCATCGACCGCGGCTACGCGCCGGACCCGGCCAGCCTGGTGGAGTTCATCGCCGGCCAGGCGGCCTTCGCCCTGCCGGCGTCGCTGCTGCTGCCCTGGGCGGTGACGTGGGCCTGGCGACAGCGCACCGCGCGTCCCGCCGCCTGGCTGCTGGCGGTGGCGGCGCTGACCCCGCTCGCCGTGCTGCTGCCCGTCAGCCTGCACACCACGGTGCAGGCCAACTGGGCAGCGATGAGCTGGATCCCAGCCGCCATCCTCTGCGCCTGGTGGCTGGTCGAGGCGGCCGGCCCGCGAGCCCGCCGCGTCGCCGTGGTCGGCGCCGTGCTGGCGCTGCTCGCCGCCGTGCTGGCCGTTGCAGTCCCGGACCTACGCGCCCGTCTGCCCGAGCTGCCGCCAAGCGCGCCGGAACGCAAACTGACCGGCTGGGACGAGCTGGCCGCCACCGTCGCCCGCGTGCAGGCGCAGCAGTCCGAACGCACCGTGACCCTGACCATGGGCTACGACGTCGCTGCCGAACTGGCCTGGCACAACCGCACCCTGCCCCGTCCGCTCTGCGCGAACTTCGGCCGCCGCATGAACCAGTACGACCTGTGGGACGGCATGGACGCGAGCCGGCTCGGCTGGGATGCGGTCTTCGTCGCCGAGCTGGACAGCGACGATCCGCTCGACGGCGATCTGGCGGATCGCCTGCCAAGCGGCCTGCGCGCCGACTTCGCTGGCAGCGCCGCGCCGCAGCTGGTGCGGGTGCGCCGCGGCAACCGGATCTGGCGAAACTTCCTGGTGGTGCGCCTGCGCGGCTTCGACGGCACCTTGGACAGTACCCGACCGATCAGCGCCTGGTGAGACGATGTGGTAGTGTTCGTCGTTCGTTGGTAATAGCTCAGGGGCTCCGCCCCCGCGGCCCTGCGGGCCTGCCCCCGCGGGCTTTGTCGCGGCTCGGTTTTTTGGCTGCGCGCCAAAACCGTGGGCGGGTGGGGGTGGCCCAAGATATACGCCCCGCGCCCCACGGCGCCCCCCCCCGCGCGGGGCGC
>JBBREK010000360.1:0-2693 GCA_038203025.1 Planctomycetota bacterium | reverse complement strand
CGCGGGGGCCTGCTCGGCGTGGGGGGCGCGTGCCGCCTGCTGCCCACACCGCCCACGCACGACCGGGGTGTTGGCGGCGAGGCCGCCCCGCCCGACATCGCCTTCGCCAGCCGGCAGGGGACGGGCGATGCGGTTGCGCGCCGCCTCGACGGCACCACGCGGCGGCGACAGCCGGCCGGCCTCCGCCGCCTCCAGTGCCAGCCAGCCGAGGCCGGCGAGGCCGCCCTCGTGCGGGCGGCCCGGTAGCTCGCGGGTGAGGCGCAGCAGCGCCGCCTTGGCGGTCAGCTGCAGTTCAGTGTCGTGCGTCACCAGCGCGCCTTCAACCAGGGCCAGGGCGGAGGCGGAGAGGGTGGTCGGCGACAGCGGTTCGGCGCCGGCCATGGCGGAGGCCACCGGACCGAGGGCGAGACGGGCCCGGGTGAGTCGCGTCAGGTCCCCGCCGCCTTCCCCGAGCAGGGCGAGGGCGGCCAGTGCCTGGCTGGCGACGGCGTGATCGCCGCGGCCTTCGGCGATACGGCCGGAGACGGGATCTTGGCGGGCGATCAGCCAGGCCAGCATGCGCTCGACCGGCATCGCCGTATCACCCATGCGCGCGTTGGCGCGGGCGGTTTCGCGCGCCAGGTTGCTGCGCCGAGGCGCCAGCACGTCACCACCCAGTTTACGCAGATGCTCCCAGTCCGGGGCTCTGATCGCGGTGTCGGGGGTGCGTTTAGCCACCGCCGAGGCGCCGATACCGGTGCCGGTCGGGCTGTCGTCGGTGATGCTGGTGAAGGCGAGGATGGCGGCGACGTGCGCTGCCGCGATGGCGGCGATGAGGCGCCAGCGGCGGCCGGTGCGTTCGGCCTGTTGCGGGGTCAGACGCAGGCTGGCCGGGGCGATGGCGCGGCGGACGCGGTCGCTGAGGTCGATGGATCGCGGGGCGCCGTGGGTCAGCGAGCGCAGCCGGTCGAGGACCGGGTCGGTCTGGCCGTCGACCCAGCGGTCAACGGCGGCATCGGTGTCCTCATCGCTGGCGTCTGCGCCCTCGATGGCGCGCAGGACGCGGTCGCGCAGATCGGCAGGTTGGCGTTCACCGGCGGCGCGGGCCAGCTCACCGAGGCGGGCCAGGTTGGCGCCGTCGGGGCAGTGGGGGTCGCCACGTTGGATGGCACGCAGGAGAGGGTCGGTGCTCATGCCGGCTCCTCCACCAGGTCGGCGAGTTCGTCGCGGAGAAAGCGCACGGCGTGGTGCATGCGTGATTTCACCGTGCCCTCGGGGATGCCGAGGATGGCGGCGATGTCCTGGTATTTCATACCCTGGTCGTTGGCCAGGACGAAGACCTCGCGCTGCCCTTCTGGCAGTTCGACCAGGGCGGTACGCACCCGTTCGCGGATCTGCTGATCGCGTTCCGCCGCGTCGGGATCGCCGGTCGGGGCGGCAGCGAGCACGTCGGAAAGGCGAATGCCCTCCTCGCCGCGTTCAGCGTCGAGGCTGACCAAGCTGCGCTTGCGGCGCAGATGATCGATCCACAGGTTGTGGGCGATGCGGTAGAGCCAGGTGCGTAGACGGGCGGTGGGCTGCCAGCGCTCACGGGCGTTATAGAGGCGGACGAAGACGTCCTGCGCCAGCTCTTCACTGGTCAGCTGGTCCCAGCAGAGGTGGTAGAAGAAGCCGATCAGCTCGTTCTGGTAGCGCGTGACGATGCCAATGACCGCATCGCGGTCGCCGTCGCGGACGCGAGCCATGAGCGCCAGCTCGGCCTGCGCCTGTGGATCCTGGGCCAGATCGAGAGCTGCTTCCATGCGGTGGGCTGCCTCCTCAGGCGGGACGATACGGAGTGCGGCGCCCATGGCACGGGGGTAAACGTTGGGCGATTGGCTGGGTTCATTGCCCCCTGGTTCATTGCCCCTGGTCGCGGTTCGCTGTTCGTGGCCCAGGTTCGCGATATCTTGTGGGACGGAGGCCCCGAACCGTGAACCGCGAACCGCGCACAGGGGCAATGACACCCCTTGACTGAAAGCGCTTCCATGGCATCTTTCCCGCCATGGGAGCGCTTCCATGAGCAAACATGCACTCGTCGTCTGGGGTGGCTGGGATGGCCATACCCCGAAGCAGTCGGTTGACTGCTTCATCCCCTTCCTCGAACAAAACGGCGTCGCCGTCACGGTCAGCAATGACCTGGCGAGCTACGCCGACGCCGCCTTGATGGCCAAGCAGGACCTCATCGTCCAGAGCGTGACCATGTCGAAGATCACCGGCGAGCAATTCAAGGGTCTGAATGAAGCCGTGAAGGCCGGCTGTGGCCTGGCCGGTTGGCACGGCGGCTTGTGCGACTCGTTCCGCGAGAACACCGAGTACCAGTGGATGACCGGCGGCCAGTGGGTGTCCCACCCGGGTGGCTGCATCGCCTCCTACGAGGTGCACATCTGCAACCCGTACGATGGCGTGGTGGCCGGCCTCGTCGACTTCAGCATGCCGAAGACCGAGCAGTACTACATGCATACCGATCCGGGAAACGTCGTGCTGGCCACGACCCGCTTCACCGGCGAGCACTCCGACATCACCAAGGACGTGGTCATGCCGGTGGTGTGGAAGCGCCGCTGGGGCAAGGGCAAGGTCTTCTATTCCTCGCTCGGCCACGTCGCCAAGGACTTCGACGTCCTCGAGGCGCGCACGATCCAAGAGCGCGGACTGCTCTGGGCGGCGCGCTAGCG
>JBBREK010000359.1:0-2709 GCA_038203025.1 Planctomycetota bacterium | reverse complement strand
TGGCTGGGAGCCCACGATCTCGTGCCGCACCTCATCCGCGAACACCTCTTCCCTGGTGACTCGTGGTGGCGGGCCTACGGCTTCATCCTCGCCTGGCCGCTGATGGCCTGGAACGTCTTCACCGAGCAACCCTACACTTGGTGGTTGGTGATCTCCTGCGTGCAGACCTTCGTCATCATCCCGCTGATCGTGTGGCGCTGGGGCAAGGGTGCCTACTGCGGCTGGATCTGCTCGTGCGGGGCCCTGGCCGAGACCATGGGCGACCGCCACCGCGAGAAGATGCCGCACGGCCCGGCGTGGAACCGCCTGAATCTGGTCGGCCAGGTGGTGCTAGCGACGGCAGCGGTGATCCTCGTCCTGCACATCATCAGCTGGACCTCGCCGCAGACTGTCAGTCCGGCCTGGGTGCAGGCGGTGACCATGCGCGGCTACTGGAAGCACGCTGTCGACTGGCTGCTCGCCGGCGCCCTCGGCACCGGTCTGTACTTCTGGCTGTCCGGCCGGGTGTGGTGCCGCTTCGCCTGTCCGCTCGCCGCCTGGATGCACATCGTCGCCCGCTTCAGCCGCTTCCGCATTGTCGTCGAGCAGAAGAAGTGCATCTCGTGCAACGCCTGCACCAGTGTCTGCCACCAGGGCATCGACATCATGAACTTCGCCAACAAGGGCCTGCACATGCAAGACCCGCAATGTGTGCGCTGTTCAGCCTGCGTCCAGGTCTGCCCGACCGACGTACTGCAGTTCGGGCGTGTCGACAGCGCGGGTCGACCGGTAGCGGTCGACACCCTGGCGGCGCGCTAGGGTCCCGACCGTGAAGCTGGCAGTCTATCGCTGCGGCTCGTTTCACTCGCGCTCGTGCGCTTGGAGCACCACAGCTGGCCAGAGCCGGCCGTCGTGCGCAACCATAGCGGACGAACCGCGGTCAACCCTTCGCCGTGCCCCCTGCGAGTTGCTGCAGTTCGCCACTGATCCGGGATAGTTCGCGCATGGCGGACTCAACCTGGGCGCTGGTGGCACTGGCTGCCTTCATGGTCTGAGTCAAACCGCTGAGGACGCCAGCTATGTCGTTGGAAGCCGAAGCCGACTGGGCGGTGTTGCGCGCCACCTCGTCGATGCCGCTTTTCACCTCCGAGATTGCCTGAGCGATGCCCTTCGCCGCCGAACTGGTCGCAGTGACGTTACGTCCGATCTCGGTCACCGTGGCGGTCTGTTCTTGGACGCTGGCCGCAGTCTGCGACGAGGATTGGCTGACCTGATCGATGATGCCGCTGATGCCATTGATCGCCGTCGCTGCCTCGGCTGCCTTGGCCTGGACAGTGGCGATGCGGGCAACGATGTCGCTGGCCGCCGTCGCCGCCTGCTGGGCAAGCTGCTTAACCTCGCTTGCGACCACAGCGAAGCCGCGTCCGGCCTCACCGGCCCGCGCCGCCTCGATCGTGGCATTCAGTGCCAGTAGATTGGTCTGGGCGGCGATGTCGGAGATGGTCTGGGTGACCTTGCCGATGGCGGTGGCAGCCTCGCTCATCGTGTCCATCACCGTCGTCGCACTCGCAACCAGCTCTTTGGCCCTGGCCGCCATCTCGGCTCCGGTTGTCGCACCCGTGCTGATCTCCTGGATCGATGCGGTCATCTCCTCAATCGCAGTCGCCACAGTCGCCGTCGATCCGGAGAGCTGGTCGGCGGAGACGGCGACGGTCGTGGATCCGGCGGTCATCTCCTCGGCCGAGGCTGCCATACTGGACACGCTGGTGGATAGTTCCTCGGCACTGGCAGCTACGCCGGACAGGCGCTCCGATGAGGTCTTGGCCTGCTGCGCCAGGTTGCTGGCCTGTCCGGACAGGGCCATGGTCGTCCCCGACAGCACGCCCACCGCACTGCGCAGGACCCGGTTCACCCCGCGAATGATTACCACGGCGGCGACCAGGGCCACGACGACGGCGCCGAACGAGAACCACATCGCCTGCTGGGCAGCCGTGGCCATCAGGCTAGCGACGGCCTGGGTTTCCTCGTCCGCCTCAGCCTGCAGCGATTTCCGGATCTTCTCGTAACGGTCCTTGGTGATGGCAGCCTGAACATCCAGTTGTCCGTCTAGGGATCTGAGCACGTCGGAAATGCCAGGAGTCGACCTGGCCAGAGGTAGAACCTCGGCCTCGACCAGTCGTTCGAATTCAACCCTGGCCTTCACTGCCTCCTCCGCCCAAGCTATCTCTTCCGGTGTGTCGACGCAGGCGCGGATGTCTGTGTCGATACCAGCGCAGACAGTCTTGGTCTCCGCCCAGTCCTTGGAGAACCCTTCAAGGTCACGGTTGATGATGAGATCGGCCACGACCTGGTAGATGACAGCGGGAGAGTTGGCAGCATCGGCAGCCTCAAGGGTGTCCTCCAGCCGGCTGGTGACCACAGTCTGGTGGGCATCCGCCTGTGCCTGAAGAACCCGGAGATACAGCAGAAGGCCAATGAAGATGGCCAGCACCAGAAAAAATCCGGCACTGATGCGCAGTCCGATACTCATGAATATTCTCCACGAGCCGATGGCTAGAAATCGGCGCCAGGACACCACCGTCAACACTCCCAGGGGTCCGTCAAGAAAACTGTTTGGGTTGAACCTGGACATGAGATTCCCCATGGAAAACCAGGGAGATTCCGAAGGCTTGCGCCAACCTCAGGGAAAGCCGGTCTCCATTGGTATGTTGTCAGTAAAGGACTTACGAG
>JBBREK010000358.1:0-2736 GCA_038203025.1 Planctomycetota bacterium | reverse complement strand
GCTGGCGGCCGACCGCCCCGGCTGCCGCCGCCGGCGCGGTCGCCGGGGCCGTTCTGCGCGCCTTGCCCCGCGTCCCGCGCGACGCCCGGGCCTGCCGCCGCCTGCCGCGACGGCGGTTCGGCCTGAGTGCATGGATCGTCCCACTGCTCGGCGCGGTCGGATTCCTGGTGCTGTTCGGCCTGGGCAACCCGCTGATTGGGCAGTGGTGGAGCGCCTGCGGTGACTGGCTGGCCGACATCGGTCTGCCGGCGCCGGGACGTATCCTGCTGTGGTGGCTGGCAGCGCTGCTCGCCTGGGCCCTGGCCCGGGCCCGGGCCCGCGCGGCAGCGACCGCCGTCGATGGCCAGGTCCGTGAGCCCGATGCCCAGTGGACGATGCGCTGCCTGGTCACCTTCAACCTCGTCTTCGCGCTGCAGAACGCCTGCGATCTGGTCTACCTGTGGGGTGGGGCCGGCCTGCCCGAGGGCCTGACCTACGCAGCCTACGCCCATCGCGGCGCCTATCCGCTGGTCGCCGCCGCCCTGCTCGCCGGTGCGTTCGTGCTGGTCTGCGTGCGTCCAGGCGGCCTGGCTGAACGCTCGCCGCTGACCCGCTGGCTGGTCTTCGCCTTCCTCGCCCAGACCGTGGTCCTGGCGGTGTCGTCGTGGTGGCGCCTCGACCTCTACGTCGAGGTCTACGGCCTGAGCCGCTGGCGGCTGGCCGCACTTGCGTGGATGGGCCTGGTGGCGCTGGGTCTGGCCCTGATCGCCTGGCGCATCCGCGGACGCCGCTCGGGGCGCTGGCTGATCGAGACCAATGCCTGGGCCGTAGCGGCGGTGCTGCTGCTGGCGGCCTGCGGCGATGTCGATGGCCTAATTGCCCGCCACAACGTCCAGCGCAGCCTGGAGGCCGGCGTCTCCTTCGACCTGGATTACACCATCAGCCTGGGCGTCACCGCCCTGCCGGCCTTGGAACGGTATGCCGGCGAGCGTCCGCAGCCGGGCCAACGCGAGGCGATCAGTCGACTGCGCGGCGAACTGCACGACGGCCTCGCCGACTGGCGCGGCTGGACCTGGCGGCGCTGGGCGGTCCGCCGGGAACTTGCTGCCCAAGCTGACATTCCACCGCTCTTCCCCTAAGCCGCCCCGCTGCACAGTGGGGCCATGCAGATCACTCCCGATGCCCACGTCACTCTGCGCTACGCCGTCGCCCTGGAGTCCGACGCCGCTCCCGACTGTGATGCCGATGGCCAGCTCACCGAGTTCGTCTGTGGCCGCGGCCAGGTCCTGCCCGGCCTGGAGGCCAAGCTGGCCGGCCACGCCGACGGCGAACGCCTCGACCTGCTGCTCGCCCCGGCCGAGGCCTTTGGCGAGCACGATCCGGCGCTGGAGCTGCGCGTACCGTTCAGCGACTTCCCCGAGAACGCCCGCGAGATGCTGAAGCCGGGCATGCGCTTCCGTGGTCCGCACCCCAAGCAGCCGGATCAGGTCGTCTCCTTCACCGTGCAGGACATCGCCGGTGAGGAGGTCGTCGCCAACGGCAACCATCCGCTGGCCGGCAAGACCCTGCGCGTCGCCTGCGAGGTCCTGGCAGTGCGCGAAGCCACCGAGGAAGAGCTGAGCGGCGGCGGCTGTGGGTCAGGTGGCTGCGGATCCTGCGGCAGCGGCGAGTGCGGCTCGCACGAAGGCCACGAGCACGCCCACGAGCATGCCGAGAAGCAGGGCGGTTGCGGGTCGGGTGGCTGCGGCTGCCATTGAATCGACAAACCGCGGTTCGCGATTGTAGCGGCACGCATTGTGTACGTTGATGGTGTCCTCCATACGGGTGGCACATGATGGGATATACCAACAAGGGCCGAACACGATGATTCAACCGCGAACCTGCTTCGACATACAGTCTAAATAAGTGACCTCATCCTCCATTGCCCCGGGCGCGCGGGCCGCGCGCGGTCCCAGGGGCAGCGGTGAGCCATGGACATTCCCGCCTCCCATCACCTGCTGACCTGGGTCAGTCCACTGCCACCGGAGACGGATGCGGACGTGGTGCGCCTGCCACGCTTTCCGCGCTCCGTGACCGCGCTGCTGGCGAGCCAGATCGGTCCGGTCGCCAACCTGCGTAGCAGCAGCGGCTGCGGCCTGCGCCTCGCTACTGACAGTCCGTGGATCGAACTGCGCCTGGCGCGGCTGCGTCATCACCAGCCCTTCCCCAGCAGCATCGCCCTGGAGATCGAGCATCCCGACGGCGTCGTCGCTGTGCCTGGTCCCGACCTGCGCGAACGCCAGGACGCCGTTGCCGTGCGTCTGCCGACCGGCCTGGAGCGCGGCGGGCCGGTGACGCCGCTCGCCCTGTGGCTGCCGCTGATCTCGACCTGCGGCGTGGCAGGCCTCGCGCTTGCCGACGGCGCGCAACTTGCCACCGCGCCGGCTCCGCCACCGCGTTGGCTGGCGATCGGCGATTCGCTCACCCAGGGCTTCAGCGTGCAAAGCCCGCTCGACGCCTGGGTGCCCCGGTTGTCGCGACGGCTCGGCCTGCCGTGCTGGAACCTCGGCGTCGGTGGCATCAAGATCGAACCCGAGGCCTTCCGCTGGGCCCTGGAGGCGCGGCCCTGGGATGTCGTGACCATCGCCCTGGGCAGCAATCACGCCTGGCGGCAGACCGATGCCGACGCCGTGGTCGAACCGGCCCTGCGCCTGGCCCGCCTCGCCTGCGCCGGTCCGCATCGTCGCGTGGTGTGGATCCTGCCGCCGTGGAAGCCCT
>JBBREK010000357.1:0-2755 GCA_038203025.1 Planctomycetota bacterium | reverse complement strand
ATGCTGGCGAGCGGCCGAGGCCCGCCCGGCTGCGCCGATGGCGATCGGTTCGCCGCTGAACGGGTCGATCCACAGGGTGCCGTCCAAGGTTACGACCATGAACAGGGGGTCGTTTTCGATGCTGCGCAGCAGGTCCGGCGGCAGGGGACGGGGCGCGCTCTTCACCGCATGCAGGGACGACTGCGAGCCGGTGCCCGGACGTGTCTTCTGCCCACGCTGGGTGCCGGCCCGCGAGAGGCCGGCCCGGAAACCGGTGCCAGTCCGGTTGTGCCTGTCCATGCGTTTCAGCGATCGCTGATTGGCCGCTCGACCGCGAAGCGCCACACCGTGTCGCCGCTGGCGCGCTCGGTAAGCGAGAAGTCGATGGCGAAGTAGGTCGCGGTGGTGCCGTCCGCGTCCGTGCCCTTGCTGGAGCCGATGATGCCAGTCAGCACGTAATCACTTGATGCGCCACCCGAGCCGAGCTTGTCGCCGCCCGAACCTGCCAGGGCAGCGGTCAGCGCCGCCGTCAGGCCGTCGATCGGGACATCCTTCCCACTGCGGTCTTCGATCTCAGCGACCGCGATGGTGGCGGCACGACTGTTGCGATCGCGGAACTGGCTGCTCCAGGCGTCCCGGGTCGCGGCGTCGACCAGTTGGCTGGCAATGGCTTGGGAATCGACCTCGGTCCACAGGCTGACCTGGGCCGCTGGCGGGGGCGGCGGTGGCGCATCTTCCCGGCGCTTGCAGGCCGGAGCAACGGCGAGGGCGGGCAGGACGAGGACGGCGAGGACGATCGGCGCGAGACGCATGGCGAGAGCATGCGAATCGTCCAGGGGGCGGCAAGGCCCCGCCTCAGCCTCTGGTTGCCAGCGCCTGCATCACATCAGCACGGCTGGCCCGCATGCGCAATCCCGACCGTCCCGGGCCATAATACTCGGGCAATCGGGCGCTTTCGATGAAGCCAAGGGCGCAGTACAGGCCGACAGCGGCCTGATTGTCGTCTCGTACCTCCAGCCCGAGCAGGGTTACCCGCTGGGGCAGTCGGCGCAGCGAGACCTCGACCAGCAGCCGGGCCAGGCCGCGGCCGCGGGCGTCCGGATGCACCGCCAGCGAGTACATGCGGGCGAGGGTCGAGGTGCTACGCAGCAGCCAAGCGATGGTGCCGTGCGGGCCTCCGGTCGTCGGGTCGTCGATGACCAGACATAGCGCGCTGGGAGTCTGCAGCAGTCGACGCCACGAGCGGCGTGGAAAACGGTCTTCGGCCGGAAACGCCGCCTGCTCAACGGCGAGTATCCCCTCCAAGTCCCTGGCCTGCGCCAGTCGTGGACGACCGGACGTTCGTTTCAGATCCACCCTTCCCACGTCTCGCCAGCGAGATACCGCACGATGTTGCGGTAGACCTCGGGGTTGTTCTGGTCCTCGTTGCCCGCATCGATGTTGGGGTTGTCGTTGACCTCGATGACCATGAAGCCGTCGTCGAACTCCTTGATGTCGACGCCGTAGAGGCTGCGACCGATGGCCGCGCCCGCTTGCAGCGCCACCGCCACCAGCTTGGGGTCCACCTGGCTGGGCGTCACTGCAACTACCGAGCACAGGCTGTCGCGACCTTCCTCGTCCTTGTCATGGATGCGCCAGGCACCTTCGGCCATGACGTACTTGACCACGAACAGGACCTTGCCGTCAAGGATGGTGACGCGCCAGTCGAAGGCGCTGGGCAGGTACTGCTGCACCACCAGGCGGTCGGCCCGGCGCAGGAAGCGCTTGCCCACCTTCACGAAATTGGCGGCATCATGCACCTTCTCAACGTAGGCCGAGAAGGACGAGTTGGGCGCCTTGAGCACCAGCGGGGTGCCGTAGGTCTCGAACAACTCGTGGGCCTGCTCGGCGGTCACCTGGTCATCGGTGAGGAAGCAGGTGTCGGGCATGGGCACGTCCGCACGCATGAGGTGCTGGTACATGTTGACCTTGTCGCAGCACACCACGATCGAATCCGGCTCGTCGATGACGCGCAGGCCCGAGACCTGGGCGAGGCGGGCGGCGACATAGCTGGTATTGAGCGGATCGGTCAGCGCGCGAATGAGTAGCCCGTCGTAGCGCGGGATGCTCATGATCTCGGAGCGGAACAGGAAGTCGCAGTCGTGGCCGAGCTTGCCGGCGGCGATGCGGAAATTGGTCAGCGCGGTCAGTTCGATCGACCGGCGGATGGTGTAGCGTTCGGTGAAGATGGCGAGGCGGGACATTTAGGATTGCCCCGGTTTCGGGTTTCGGGTTTCGGGTTTCGGGTGAGCGACTTCCGAAGGCCGCGATGGAGCGGGCGCCGAGTGGCGGTGGCGGCATACAATCGGCGAAGCCGATGCCGCCACGGTTTCGGAGCCTGGCGACGAAACCGAGCCACGACAAAGCCCGGGGGTAGGCCCGCAGGGCCGTAGGGGCGAAACCCCTGAGCAGACTACGAGCGCCATAATCCCGCCTCCTTGACGAAGGCCTGCTCTCCGAGGGTCAACTCGTCCTCGGGCAGGGGGGCGATGGCGGAGAACAAGTATTCCTTCTCCGTGACGATGATCTTCACCCGCGCCAGGGGCAGGCGGAAGGTCTCCCACAGCTTCTCCGCCAGGGTCTTGTACTCGGGCTTGGTACAGCGGCCGAGGACCACGCGCAGGGTGTCGACCCGGCTGTCGGGCGGCATGCGCTGGCAGACCACCGCGTACTTGCCGGTCATGGTCAGGCTCTTGATGCCCTCGGTCAGGCTGGCGAGGTCGGTGAGCACCTGGCC
>JBBREK010000356.1:0-2779 GCA_038203025.1 Planctomycetota bacterium | reverse complement strand
CTGGTGGTAGGGCTTGGCGCCGACGAAGGCGGGCAGGAACGAGTGGTGGATGTTGATGATGCGTCCAGGGCGGGCGGCGACGAACTCCGGTGACAGCACCTGCATGTAGCGCGCCAGCACGATCAGGTCGATGCGCTCACGCTCCAGCAGGCCGATCTGCGCCGCTTCGGCGGCAGCCTTGTCGGTCCCGACCGGGATGTGGACGAAGGGGACCGCAAAGTGGTTGGCCACTGGCTCAAGGTCGCAGTGGTTGCTGACTATCACGGCGATGTCGCCAGCGAGGTCCCCGAGGCGCTGCGCCAGCAGCAGGTCGTAGAGGCAGTGCGGCACCTTGGTGCAGAACACCGCCACACGCGGCCGGTGATCGCTGAAGGTCAGCTCCCAGGTCAGGCCGTAGCTGCGCCCCATCACCGTGATCGCCGCCTGGATGCCCTCGCGGTCGAGCCGGAAGGTGGCGGTGTCGAAGGCCAGGCGCATGAAGAACGTGCCCGAATCCGGATCCGAATGCTGGTCGAGGTCGAGGATGTTGCCGCCGTGTCGGAACACGAAGTCGGACATCGCGGCGACTAGGCCGGTGCGGTCGGGGCAGGAGACGAGCAGTGTGGCGATGGTCATGGCATCGGTGAGGGTAGGACGGCCATCAGCGCTTCGACTTCGCTCCGCGCCGGCATGCTCGGCAAGGCGCCGAGTTGCTGAACGCACAGGGCCGCAGCGGTGCAGGCCAGACGCAGGCGCTGGCGTTCGGGCAGGCCCTCGACCAGGCCGACGGCGTAGGCGCCGGTGAAGCAGTCGCCCGCCCCGGTGGTGTCTACGACGCTGACCTTGAGCGCATGTTGACGCACCGGATCGCCACTGCGTGGCACCAGCAGGCAGCCGCGGCTGCCCAGCTTGACTAGGACGGTGCCGACGCCTTTTGCCTGCAGGGCCCGGGCGGCGGCCAGCACCTGGGTGTCGTCCTCGGTGGGCATGCCGGTGAGACGGGCCAGTTCGCTCTCGTTCGGGCTGACCACGTCGAGTAGCGGCAGCAGGTCGCCGGGCAGCGGCTCGTCGGCGCCACCGCAATCAAGCAGCACCGGCACGCCGGCGGCGCGGGCGGTGTGGGCTACGGCGCGGTTGACGTGATCGGGGATCTCACGCTGCAGCAGCACGGCACCGGCCTCGCAGAGATCGAAGCGCGGGTGCTCCTCCCAGGCCTGGTTGGCGCCGCCGACCAGGATGATCGAGTTTTCGCCGCCCTGCTGCAGCAGGATGAAGGCCTGGCCGGTCGGTCCCGGCAGGTCGCGGCTGGGCGACAGATCGACGCCGGCTGCGGTCAGCGCCTCGCGCAGCGGGGCGGCGAAGGCGTCGGAGCCGAAGCGGCCGGCGAAGCGGGTCGGCAGGCCGAGGCGCGCAGCAGCGGCGGCCTGGTTGGCCCCCTTGCCACCCGGCCGGATGGCGGCATTGCCGCCGGGTAGGGTCTCGCCGGGCTGCGGCAGACGCGGGATCTCGACATAGAGGTCGGCATTGGCGCTGCCGACGACGAACAGGTGCCGGGCCATGGTCAGGTCACGGCCTCGGCCGCGCCGTCGAGGACCTCAAGCGCCTTGAGGTAGGCCTCGATGACGGTGGCTGCCGCATCATCGATCGCCACGTCCTGCGACTCGCCGCCGCGCACCTTGAATTCGACCTTGCCCTCGGCGATGCCGCGGCCGCAGACCACGCGCAGGGGGATGCCGACCAGGTCCCAGTCCTTGAACTTGACGCCGGGCTTGGCGTCGCGGTCGTCGATGACCACCTCGATACCGGCCTTCACCAGCCTGGCATAGATGTCCTGGGCCGCCTGCTCGACCGCGGCGTCGCCCGGCTTGCCGGCCGGCACGATGACGCAGTGGTAGGGGGCGATCGACATCGGCCAGCGCAGGCCGTCGCTGTCGTTGTGCTGTTCGACTGCGGCGGCGGCGACCCGCGAGGTGCCGATGCCGTAGCAGCCCATGACGAAGGGATGCAGCTTCTGGTCGGGGCCGAGGAACTCCGCCTTCATGGCAGCGCTGTACTTGGTGCCGAGCTTGAAGATGTGGCCGACCTCGATGCCTCGCTTCTCACCCAGCACGCCGCCACGCTGGTCGAGATCGCCGGCCTGGGTGCGGACGAGGTCCTCCCAGCGGTACGCAACCTTGGCGTCGCGCTCGATGACGAAGCCGACCAGGTGATGGTCAGTCTTGTTGGCGCCGGCAACCAGCGGACCAGCCTCTTTGAGCGAGGCGTCGGCGTAGCAGAACTCGACCGACAGGCCCTCGCCGAGTCCGGCGAAGCCCGGCTCGGCGCCAGTGGCGGCCCGCACCTCGTCGGGATGCATCGGACGCATCTCCAGCAGCGCGCCGCGCGCCCCACGGGCCACCGCGTTGCCCAGCTTGACCTCGTTGACGTCGCGGTCGCCGCGCACGAAGGCGGCGGTGCGGATGGCCTTTTCCTCGGCCTTGGCGGTCTTCACCGTGACCACGAAGAGCACGCACTTCAAACCGTGTGCGGCCTTGAGGTCGGGGAAGCCGTTGGCTCCGAGGAAGCCCATTACATCTACGATCGAACTGACGCTGGGCGTGTGCACGGCTTGCGCCTCGGCCGGGGCGTTCCACGCCGCCGCTTTCGGCACGATGCCGGTGGCACGCTCGACGTTGGCGGCATAGCCGCTCGCCGGGTTGTAGATGATCGCGTCCTCACCGACCTCGGCTGCGACCATGAACTCATGGCTGCCGCTGCCGCCGATGGCGCCGGTGTCGGCCTCGACCGCGAAGGCCATGAA
>JBBREK010000355.1:0-2783 GCA_038203025.1 Planctomycetota bacterium | reverse complement strand
CCTTGCTCCAGTCGTAGGGTACGCCGGCCCGTGATCCCCAGGTGTAGTTGTCGCTCAGCCGCAGCACGTCGATGCCGATCTGGTGCATCGCCTGATCCGCCCCGCCGCTGCAGCCGAACATGAAGAGCTTGCGGAAGCGCTCGTCGTGGCCGGCGAGCCGCATCACCGCCAGACGGTTTTCGCCACTGCGCTCGCCGCCGGCGTCACTCAGCTTCCAGTCCAGGCGGACCAAGCCCTGCTTCTCGCACAGCTTCGCCGGCAGCGGCAGCTTGATCGTGGCCTTGGCCGCCAGGACCAGCGGTTTCGTCTCGGTCACCTGGGTGCCGTCGGCGAGAGTCGCGGTCAGGCTCCACGACAGTTTGGCTTCGGCCTCGTAGCTGCTGGTCAGCAGCAGGTGCGCCTCGGTCGAACCGGGCGCCACCACCGGCAGCGGCGCGTCGGGCTTCAGCGCCACGCTGACGTAGTCGCTCAGGCTGACCTTCTCGATCACGTCGATGCCGTCGAGGCGGACCTTGGCGATCCCCGGGTTCGGCCAGCGGATGAGCAGGACGCGGGTGATGCGCGCCTCGCCCTTGATCACCCCGTCGCTGGCCGCACCCCAGTGGTTTCCGAGCTTGGCCGGGACCTCCCAGACCAGCGTGTTCTTCCCCGGCTTGAGCGCGAGGTTGCCGGTTGCGAATTCCATGCCTGCGGCATCGACGAAGCAGATCGCCATGGCGACCGCCTCGCCCGCGAGCAGTTCCGCCTTGATCGTCACGCTCTGGCCACGCCGGAACACCGGTCGGGTATCGCCGGCCATGTTGATGCTGGCGATGAATTCCTTGTCGCTGCCTTGCAGGGTGGCGATGCGGGTGGCGCGGTCGATGCCGACCTGCCCGCTGGGGACGTTCAAGGCCACCTGCTCGCCGAAGCCGAGCAGTTCGCGGGTGCGCGTGAGCGCAGTGCCTGGAGCGGCGTCGACGGCCATGCAGACGGCCGAGAGACATACGGCGAGGAGGGTTCTAAACATGGGCTTCTCCGGGTTCAGGCTGGGTTACCGTCGGCATCACGAACAGCGATGGGCGGGATGAGGTGACGCTGGGCGGTACTGGGCAGGGTACCAGACAGACGTTCGAGTAGCAGGTCGACGGCAAGCCCGGCGATGCGCTCGTTGCCGCGGTCGACGGTCAGCACTGGCCGCCAGTCGGGCAGGCCAGCCGGCACACCGAATCGGCCACAGGCATCGTAGCCGGCGAGTAGCGGCATGCGGCCACCCAGACCGGCGCTGCGCAGGCCATGTGCCAGCAGGTGGGCGCGTAGGTCGTTGACCATGAGCAAGGCGTCGGGCGGATCGCGGCCTTCGATGATCGGCCGGAGCTCCGCGACCTCGGCCTGCGCCAGGGCGTCCCAGTCTGCGTCCTGGTCCTCGATCAGCGGATTGTTGCGCATACGTGGCGTCATCATCGCCAGACCGAGCTCAGCACAGGCGCTGCGCCAGCCACGTTCGCGCGCCGCCAGCCACCACGGATCGTGATGCGCCCGTCGGCCCCACCAGGGCAGGATCCGCCGCGCACCACGCGCGGCGAGGGCCCGGACCAGCGCTGCACAACCCGCAGCGTGATCGTGCACCACCCGGTCGGTATGCGCGAGGGCGGGATCGTCCGAAACCCCGACCATGGCCAGGCCGCGGCTACGCAGCGAAGCGACCAGCCCGGCAGCTCCGACGACGTCGAAGGCGGTGGTTGAGAGCAGAATGCCATTGGCCTGCAGGCCGACCCCGCCATCGGCCAGCACGGATTCGGGGTGCAGGGTCAGGACATGCCAGCCGCGAGCGAACACGTTCTGGGCGAAACCCAGTTGCAGCCAGGCATCGAGGCCTGGCCACAGCCACAGATCTGGCCGCGGATTGCTGTCGTTGGCCAGGACAGCGAGGGTCTTGGTCGATACCCGAGAGCTGGAGACGGTACGGCGACGGCCATGCGAACAGGTGATCATGCCCTCCACCAGCAGGACATCGAGTGCGCTGCGCACCGTGCCACGTGCCAGACCGCTGGCTTCAGACAACTCTCGTTCGCCCGGCAGCGCCGATCCGCTGGCCAGTTCGCCGGATTGGATCGCTTCGCGCAGAGCGATCGCCAGATCCTCTCGGCAGGTAGGGGCGCGTCGGGGGCGCCAGACGGTGGGGGCGTCGATCACTGTACCAGTTCTATACCAGTTGAACGGGCCGTGCCAATCTTGTGACCAGGCCCTGCTGTCCCCCCCCCATGAGACACCAGGTTGACCCCGGTCCCCCGTCCATATCGTTCCATCACCATACAACGATATCACCGTTGCCAGGAGCTCTCATGTCGCGCTCACTCTTCACCTCCGAATCCGTCTCAATGGGCCACCCGGACAAGGTCGCTGATCAGATCAGCGACGCCGTCCTCGACGCCTTCCTTGCCCAGGACCCGCGCTCGCGCGTGGCCTGCGAGACACTGGTGACCACCGGCCAGGTCGTGGTCGCCGGCGAGGTGACCACCAAGGGCTTCGTCGACATCCAGCAGGTCGTGCGCAAGACGATCAAGGAGATCGGCTACGACGTGCCTGGCATCGGCTTCGACGCCGACAGCTGCGGCGTGCTGGTCGCCCTGCACAGCCAAAGCCCCGACATCGCCCAGGGTGTCAACGAGTCGAACGACCACGAGCAGGGTGCCGGCGACCAGGGCATGATGTTCGGCTTCGCGGTCGACGAGACGCCCGAGCTGATGCCCCTGCCGATCGCCTTGTCGCACGCCCTGGTCGCCGAGCAGGCCAAGCTGCGC
>JBBREK010000354.1:0-2815 GCA_038203025.1 Planctomycetota bacterium | reverse complement strand
CAGCATGTTCACGGCCAGGCTGCCGACGCCGCCTGCCGCACCCGACTGCCGGCATCGTTGGCGCCGGTCCAGTAAGCCCTTGTCGAGTCCGTCTTTCCGGCGGAGGCGGGACTTCATACTCGCTGGGAAAGGAGACCCCATGCGAGGCACCGAGTACTTCGACCTGAAGGCATTCACCAAGATCGTCGAGCACGGCAGCTTTACCGGCGCCGCGCAGGCGCTCCAGATCACGCCTTCCGCGCTGAGTCAGACCTTGAGGCAGCTCGAACGCCGGCTCGATGTCCGCCTGCTCAATCGAACGACCCGGAGTCTGTCGGTCACCGACGCCGGCATGCGCCTGATGGCGCGCCTGCAACCGGCCCTGCGCGAAATCGACGCGGCTCTCGAAGCGGTCGACAGCCTGCGCGGCACGCCGGCCGGCACGCTGCGCCTGCACCTTCCCCGACTGGCGGCGCGAACCTTCCTGGAGCCCAATCTCGAACGCTTCCGCCAGGCCTACCCAGATATCGTCCTGGACGTGACGGTCGACGATGCGATCACCAACATCGTCGACCAGGGTTTCGACCTGGGCGTGCGCCTGGGGGCGCTGCTGGAGAACCATATGGTGGCGGTGCCGATCGGACCGGCCCTGCGCCACATCCCCGTCGCCGCACCCGCCTATCTGGCCGAATTCGGCGTACCGCAGAAGCCCGAGGACCTGCTCCAGCATCGCTGCATCAACTGGCGCCAGCACGGCAGCCGCAGCCTGTACAACTGGGAGTTCAGGAAGGGCAGGAAGTCGCTCGCCGTCTCGGTCAGTGGGCCGCTCATCGTTTCGGAACGCAACCTCGCGCTGTCGGCAGCCCTGCGGGGTGTCGGCATTGCCTTCATCGCGGAGCAACTGGCCCAGCCCCATATCGACCAGGGCCAGCTGGCGCCCATGCTGGAAGACTGGTGCGCCAGCTATCCGGGCTGGCACCTGTACTACTACAAGCAGCCGCACACCCCGACGACCGTCAAGGCTTTCGTCGGCTTCGTGAACTCTGTCTATAAATCGACATAACGTCTTAAGCTTTTGTCATATTGAGTTTGCAGTCCGGTGCGCGAATACTGCCCGACCCGGCAGGAGTGCAGCTCGGGTCGTTTCATGAAGGCGGGCCGTGGAAATAACGATCAATGGTGTCGTGCGCAGTTGCGATGCGCCCGCGAACAGCATGGCGGTCTACGTCCTGCGCAATGACCTGGGCCTGGCCGGAGTTCGCCTGGGGTGTGGAGAAGGACACTGCGGCGCCTGCACCGTCCTGGTCGACGGCCTACCCACCACCACCTGCGACCTTCCGCTGGAGGCGTTGCAAGGCCGGACGGTGCGCACGCCCGAAGGCGTCGGCTCACGCCAGCAGCCGCATGCCGTGCAGACCGCATTCCTGCAGGAGCAGGCGGGCCAGTGCGGCTTCTGCCTGAGCGGGATCATGATGACGGCGGTCGCCTTGGTCGAGCGTGAGCAGGCGCCGGCCGAGTCGGAGGTGCGGGCGGCCCTGGACCGCCATCTGTGCCGCTGCGGAACCCAGCATCGCATCATCAAGGCGGTGATGAGGGCTATCGACGCGGTGCACTCGAAATGAGCGACATCAAGCTGGCGCGCGGCTTCGCCAAGGGCAGCCTGGACAAGAACCCGCTGCTGTCGCAGTGGGTCGACCTGGACACGCCCGGGACGGTGGTGCTGCGGGTGGGCAAAGTCGAATTCGGCCAGGGCATCGCCACCGCGTTGGCCCAGATCGCCGCCGATGAACTCGATGTCGACCTGGCGCGGGTCCGGCCCGCCGCTGTCAATACGGCAGCCAGCCCCGACGAGGGCGTGACCTCGGGCAGTTTCTCGATCGAGCACTCCGGCTCCGCCGTGCGGCTGGTGTGCGCGACAGTCCGGGAGTTGGCGCTGACCGAGTTTTGCCGGCGCCATCAAGTCGCGGCGGAAGCGGTGGAAATCCGCGATGGCACGCTGCATTGCGCGGCCACCGACGCCCGGGCGAGCTACTGGGAGCTGGCCCTGGGCCCGCGGTTGGCCCAGGGCGTCTCGCCCAGCGCCGAGCCCAAGTCCGCCGCCCGCTACCGGATCGTCGGCAGGTCCGCGCCGCGCCGCGACCTGGAAGACAAGCTGTTCGGGCGGCCCAGCTTCATCCAGGACCTGATGCTGGAGAACATGCTGCACGGCCGTGTGGTGCGGGTGCCGAACCGGTTCGCCACGCTGCGTGAGCTTGATGCTGAGTCGTTCCAGCGGCGGTTTCCCGAGGTGATCCTGGTGCGCGACGGATCGTTCCTGGGTGTGCTGGCCGGGCGCGAGGAGCGCGCCATTGCCGCGGCCCAGGCGCTCGCCGAGGCCGCGAGCTGGGACCTGCCGGCGGCCCTGCCGGACAGCGGCGATCTGCCCGCGTTCCTCGCCGGCGCGTCGTCGCAGCCGCAAGAGGTCGGCCGGCGCGTCGATCCGGCGCCGCGCCCGGGCGTCAGGCAGCTCGCCGCGCGCTACTTGCGACCCTATATCGCCCACGCATCCATCGGGCCCTCCTGCGCCCTGGCGCAGTGGCGCGACGACGGGCTGGAAGTCTGGTCGCACAGCCAGGGGATCTACAACCTGCGGGCCGACATCGAGGTGTACTTGCGCCGCGACCATCCCGGATGCGCTTCGGTGGTGGTTCACCACGTCGAGGGCGCCGGCTGCTACGGACACAATCCGGCCGACGATGTGGCCTTCGACGCGGTGCTGCTGGCACGATTTGCCGGCGGCCGGCCGGTCCGGGTGCTTTGGTCCCGGGCGGACGAGCTCAGTTGCGGGCCGAGCGGA
>JBBREK010000353.1:0-2863 GCA_038203025.1 Planctomycetota bacterium | reverse complement strand
TTGAAAACCGCCCTCGCCGAACTGATCGAACCCGAGACGCGTGGCGATCCCGAAACGCCACTGCGCTGGACATGCAAAAGCACCCGGGTTGTATCTGCACAACTGACGAAATTTGGTCACCCGGTGAGTCATGTGAAGGTCGCACAAATTCTACATGAGGTGGGATATAGCCTGCAGGGTAATCGGAAGACAGAAGAGGGCGCAGACAATCCCTATTGGGACGCCCTGTTCCACTATATCAATGCTCGGGTCTCCCAGGCGCTAACGGCAACGACTCCCGTTGTGTCTGTCGACACCAAGAAGAAGGAGTTGATTGGAAATTACATAAATCGCGGCAAACAATGGCTTCCAGAGAAGAGCGCCAAGCGCGTCAACGGTCATGACTTTCCTGGCCCAACCGTGCCACGGGCATTTCCATACGGCGTATACGATCTCGGGCGAAACACGGGATTCGTCAACGTAGGCACTGATCATGACACCAGCGCCTTTGCCGTAGCGTCGATTCGCGGGTGGTGGCGATTCGAAGGCAAGCGGCTGTATCCGAATGCGCACGAACTTGTCATTACGGCCGATGCTGGCGGCAACAACGGCCATCGTCTTCAATTGTGGAAACTGGAGTTGCAGGCATTGGCGAACGAGACCGGTATTTCGATTCAAGTCTGTCACTTTCCACCCGGTACGAGTAAATGGAACAAGGTAGAGCATCGACTGTTCTCGTTTATCTCCTCGAATTGGCGTGGTGAACCCTTGCGCGATTACGAGACGGTGGTGAATCTCATATCAAGAACGCGAACGGCCAAAGGGTTGACGGTGAGTTGCAGATTGGATCGGCGTAAGTATCCGACAGGGCGGAAGGTGTCACAGAAGGAAATGCTGACTGTCAGGCTCAGGCGAGATGAATTCCACGGAGACTGGAACTACACAATCTTGCCCACGACAAGACGGTAGTTGATACCTTTATATATTAACGTGTCCTAATTGTCGCTAAACACCACCATCCCAAGCGACTCGGATTGGGATCGCTAGCGGCAACGGACCACGTGCCAAACCAGCATAGGTTCGAGACTAACGCGATGACCGTGACCAAGAGGGCAGCTGCCAGGGCGGCCAGCACGGCAACCGCCGCTGCGAGCAGGCAGATGCCGCCCAACCGACGTACAGACCGCGGCCGTTGCTGTCCCATGCCCTCGCGAGCCAGCAGCGGGTCCATAGATGGAGCAATCGGCATCCTACCCGGATGGTGTGGCCTGACCTCAGCCACGTGGTTTTGGCTTGAAAAACACTTCGGGCTCACCATCAGCGAAGCCGAGGAGGGCCACCCAGGCTGCGTCTTCGGTTCCGCCTTGGCGGCCGAAGGCATCTTCGTCTTCTTCCTGGAATCCGGTTTCCTCGCCGTCCTGGTGTTCGGCTGGGACAAGGTTGGCCCTCGCCTCCATTTCCTGGCGACCGTCATGGTCTGTTTGGGCGCCCATTTCAGTGCGGTGTGGATCGTGATCGCGAATTCCTGGATGCAGACTCCGGCTGGTTTCCACATCGTCCAGGGACCGCAGGGCATGCGCGCTGAAATCACTGACTTCTGGGCGCTGGTGTTCAACCCCAGCAGCATGGATCGCCTGTCGCACGTCCTGGTGGGCGCGTGGATGGCCGGTGCCTTCCTGGTGCTGTCGATCAGCGCCTGGTATCTGCTCAAGCACAAGCACGAGGCTTTCGCCCGTGCCTCACTCAAGGTCGGCCTGGTCTTTGCGGTCATCGCCTCGCTGCTGCAACTGGTCACTGGCCATGCGTCGGCCACTGGCGTGGCCAAGCACCAGCCGGCCAAGTTCGCCGCCATGGAAGCCCATTACTCGGCCAGCGCCCCAGCAGACCTGACCATCGCCGGCTGGGTCGATGAGCAGCACCAGACGGTGCAGGGTCTGACCATCCCGGGCGGGACCTCCTTCCTACTATATCAGGACTTCAAGACTCCTGTGACTGGTTTGGATGCCATCCCGAAGGATGAGCGCCCGCCGGTGTAGATCACGTTCCAGGCCTACCACGCCATGATCGGCATTGGCATGAGCCTGATCGGTTTGTCCCTGCTGGCTCTATTCCTGTGGTGGCGTGGTCGCTTGGAGTCCAGCCGCTGGATGCTTTGGTTGCTGGTGCTGGGCGTCCTCGGGCCGCAGTTCGCCAACCAACTTGGCTGGATGACAGCCGAGGTCGGTCGTCAACCGTGGATCGTCCAAGGTCTGATGCGGACCAAGGATGCCGTCTCGCCGAACGTGAGTTGCGGCCAGATCCTGTTTAGCCTGGGGGCTCTTTACGGTCGTCTACACGGGGCTGTTCGCGGCCTTCAGCTACCTGCTCAACGACAAGATCCAGGATGGCCCTGATCCGGAGGACGCCGGCGGGCCGCTGGGGACCCTGCCGGCGAAGCTCGGCGCAGCGCTTAGCGGCCATCGGACCGAAGAGTAAGCCATGGATCTCAACACCACCTGGTTCATCCTCGTCGTCATCCTGCTCGCCGGCTACGCCATTCTCGACGGCTTCGACCTCGGGGTCGGCATCCTGCACCTCTTCATGCAGGGAGACATCGACCGTCGCTTGGCTATGAACGCCATCGGTCCGGTGTGGGATGGCAACGAGGTCTGGCTGGTCACCGGCGGTGGTGCCCTCTTCGCCGCCTTTCCCGAGGTCTATGCCAGTGCCTTCAGAGGTTCAGGGCCCCGGATCCCCCGGAACCGTCGGTGATACCAGGGCATACCTGAGCCGCAGTCCAGTGCCGGGATATTCGACGTCGGCTTGGTTGAGGTGCTCGAACAGGCGTTCGACGATGCGCGAGGTCTGGGGGCTGGGGAAATGATGGAGCCTGACGGTCAGCGTC
>JBBREK010000352.1:0-2870 GCA_038203025.1 Planctomycetota bacterium | reverse complement strand
ATGAGCTGGTCGAGCACCGGCTTGCGCGCGGCCTTCACCGCGTTGCCGGCGTAGTCGGAGCCAATGCCGACGCCATCCATGACGATGACGACGACGGGACCGGTGCGCTTGCCGTGGAAGGCGTTCTTGGACAGGGTCAGGGCCATGGGGATCCTCGCGGGTGCGCGAGGAGGCTAGCGCGTCGCTGGAAAACGGTACCCCGGCCGGGTGGGCGTGAGCCGCCAGCTGCATTGGCACGTCGTGGAAACCCACTCCGCTATGCCATCTACCGTTTTGGAGGCCGATCCTGATAGCGCTGGCCTCGATGTGCGTTAGGGCGTCGCCGGCGACGCTCGGGCCGAGGCACAACACGCAGGCAGGCAGGCAGGCAGGCAGCTGACACATGCTGCCACCTCCGACCCATCAACGCTCTGTGTAGAGGCCGATACGTTCGATCCGCAGCTCGTCCTGCGGCCGGTCGGAGATCAGGGTCAGGCCATGCACCTGAGCCAGCGTCAGACCATCGTTGGGCATGCCCGGCCAGAGGTCCTTCCGCCGCACGAAAGCGGTGAAGGGGAAGCGTCGCTCTTGCCAACCCGGACGGTCATCGGTGAAGCTGACCTCGAAGCGTTCGTAGCTGTCCTTGCCCGTGCCGGACTCGCGCGCACCCGGTCCATTGTCGAGCAGTTCGAACTCCAGGCTCCGTCCGTTTCCGGTCCCTGCATAAACCAGGCTCAATCCGCTCGCCTGACGCCAGTCCACGCCATCGGGCCACAATCCTCCGGCCCACGGATGCTCGACGCCCGTCAGTTGCAGCTTCACCATCGGGGTGCCGGTCGGACCGGTACCATCGCTGGCCACCGTCGTGCCGCGGTTGCAGTTGTTCCAGTCCAGCCGCACAACCCGATCGACCGCCTGGAAAAGGCTCGGCGGGAGACCGGTCGTCAGCCGCACCCGCTGGCCCGGCATCACCGCAACGATGCTGCCAGCACAGCTGGCCTCGACCACCCCCTCGTGCACCGTGAGGTCAGTGTGGTCCGTCACTTCGACCCGGAAGGCCGTCCCGACCACGCGTAGGTCGCCATGCGGCGTCTGCACCGTGAAGGGCCCTCGGCCGGCGCGTGAGGCGACCTGGCAGTTGGCCCGCCCGCGGCGCAGCTGCAGCACCGGCGACCCGACCGTGCCATCGGCGACCGCCTCGGCCCCGGCGTCCAGTTCGATGCGGCCGCCACCGGCCAGGTCCACGCTGTCCGACAGGCTGGTCCCCGCTGGCACGCCATGGCCGGCGACGGCAAACGGACAGTCGATGATCGCCTCGAGGCCGGTCGTCCACCACAGCAGGCCGGTCGCCAGCAGCAGGGTGGCGGCGAGGGCCAGCGGCCAGAGCCACCGGCTCCGCCGCGGACGATGACGGCGGACCGATCGCCGGGCCCCCGCTTGGTTGGCCTGCGCGATGCGCTCGGTCAGCCGGCCGCTGGTCGGCTCCGCGGCCGTGCGATGCGCCAGGCGCAGATCACCCTCCAGGCGCGCCTGCGCGACGAAGACCCGGGCCAATGCCGGATCGGCGTTGAGTCCGGCCTGCAGTTCCGCCAGGTCCGCCGCCGTGGCAAGGCCGTCGAGATAGCGGCCGGCCAACTGCTCGAAGTGCGGATTGGCCATCACCCACCTCCCGCCAGCTGACGGTCAACGCAGTCGCCAAGCGCGACGCGCAGGCGCTGCAGCATCTTGCCCACGGCCTCGCTCCGCCGGCCGCAGCGCTGCGCCACCACATCAATTTCCAGGCCGTCGCGATAGCGCCAGGCAAGGATGTCGCGCGCCCTGGGCTCGACCCGTTCCAGGCAACGGCCTAGCGCTTCGAGCCGCGGCGAGACCGGCGACGCGTCGTCGTCCCACACCGCCTCAATAGCCGCGATGGCCTCCGACGAAAGCCGTGTCGGCACCCGGGCGCTGCGCTCGCGGTGCTTGCGGATCTCGAAGCCGGCGATGCCGCGCGCCCAGGCGCCGAACGAGCGCGAGGGATCGAACTCGGCGAACTTCCGCCACGCCACCACCGCCGTCTCCTGGACGATGTCGTCAACCGCCGTCCAATCGCGCACCACCGAGCCGACGAAGGCACGGAGATCGTCCTGATGGCGCAGGAACAGAGCGAGGAAGCGCTGGTGCTGGCCCATGACCCTTCTCCCGGCCGAGATCACCGCAGCGGACAGCGGAATCATGGGTCTGTGCAGACCGACTGCCACTCTGGTTGCACCTGGGCTCTCGAAGGTGATCGTCCACCCCATGCCTGCCACCCGCACCCTCATCCTCATCAAACCCGATGCCGTCCAGCGCGGCCTGATCAGCGAGGTCCTCGCCCGCTTCGAACGTAAAGGCCTGCGCGTCGTCGGCATGCAGTTCCTGGTGCCAACGCAGACCCAGGCCGAAGCGCATTATGCCGAGCACGCCGGCAAGCCGTTCTTCCCCAGCCTGCTGAAGTTCATCACCAGCAGCCCGCTGGTCGCCCTGGCCCTGGAAGGCGACCAGGCCGTACCGGTATGCCGCACCCTGATCGGCCCCACCGACGGCCGCGCCGCGCCCCCCGGCACCATCCGCGGCGACTTTGGCCTGTCGAAGTCCAACAATCTGGTGCACGGCAGCGACAGCGACGCCTCGGCCGAGCGTGAACTCATGATTTGGTTCTCCGGCGGCACCGTCGCCTGGCAGCGCGCCGACACCGCCTGGGCCGAACCGGGCTCTTAGCTCGGGGGCTGCTCCCCCGCGGCCCAGACGGGCCTGCCCCCCGCGCTTTGTCGGGGTTCGGTTGCGTCGCTGCGCTTCGAAACCGTAGGCGGATGGCTTCGCCATTGTATCCGCCCACCACCCCGCGGCGCGCGATCCTCGCTACGCTGCGG
>JBBREK010000351.1:0-2878 GCA_038203025.1 Planctomycetota bacterium | reverse complement strand
GCTGCACGAACCGCTGTGGTATGACCAGCACGATGGCTACGTGCCGACCGGTTTCAGTGTCCGCGAGACGGCGTTCCAGGGACTACCGTCTGCCTTTCAGGTCGATGGCCGCGGGCGATGGATCGAGCCCGGCGTCGAGGGTCCTCCAGGCGATTGGCCACTGCCGATCGGCGCTGCCACCCGGCGCTTGCCCACCCTGCCGATCCGTTTCGGCGATGGTGATGGGCAGGACGTTGATGGCACCGGCTGGCTGGATGGCGACGTCGAGGCGGTCGACGACGGCCTGGACATGAACCACGTACCGGTCTACCGGGATCGTGCTGCCCCGACTCCGGACGATCTGGTGGATGTCCGCAGTGTGCTGTTGAACACGGCAAACGGTTCGCGCCTTGCGCCGCTGCTGCTTGATGCCGAGCTGCGCCGCATACCCACGGCCACGCGCAACGAGGTGCTGGCGGCGCGGGCCACGGCGCGGTACCGCCTGCGCTACGCGGTCGAGATCCGCGATCTCGATGGGCTCATCCTGGTGAATCCCGACCCCAGTATGGATCCCCGGCAGATCGTCGACTCAGATCCGCGCACCTATGCCGATGCCCAGCTTGCCCGCGCCGTCCGCTATATGGGGGCAATGCCCAACCTGTTCGCCCCGGTCGCCAATCGGAGTGGGGATTTCGGTTCAACCGGGGCGCGCCTGCAGCACCTCTTCTCGGGGCGGGGTTTTGCCAGCAACTTCGATCGACGCAGCGACAGCGATCCCTGGCCGCGGGCCTTCCCGCTGATGTACCGCGCCACTGACCGTGATCCCTGGTGGCTGTTCCTCGACGGCGGTGCTGCGCCGATAGGGGGCGGCCATGCCCAGGCCACCGACCTGTGGCACCGGAATGGCGATGCCGGGGTTGCGGCCGGTGGCCAGAGCCTGCCTGCATCCGGGGCGTCTCCGCGCTGGCGGCACGATCTGACCGGGCCGCTGCCCAGTTTCCAGACCACCAGTTTTGCCGTGGCCGGATCTGACTCCAGCGGCGACAGCGACCAGAACGGCGGCTCCGGGTACTGGCCGGCGATAGCCTGGCTGACCACGCCGTTTGGCCGGGGCGACGACGGACTCGGTTCTGGACGCTTCGGCGGGCTGCCGGGCACGGCTTGGTCGGTCAACCTGCTGACAGCGCCACCGCTGGTGGTGCGCGCCATCGTCTTCAGCACCTTGCCGCCAGGTGTTGTCCAGGCACGTTTCTCTCCCAAAACGCCACCGACGAGCTTTTCGTGGTGGCCGACCCGCACGGCCAACCTGTGGAACGCGGCACACAGTCCGGCCTTCGGGCGGTATCCGCCGCCAGCTCGAGCCACGCCGGTCATCCAGCCTGATTACCGGGTGCCGGACACATTCCCGAGTGATCCCGGGTACCGCCAGCCTGACCAGCGGTATCCAGGACCGTTGCTGTTCAATGGCGTATCACTGTCGAACGTGGTCAGTCATGACCGCCTCGGAGCAGGGATCGACGTCAGTCCGGGGGTGGCCAACATCGCCGACACGTCGATCAGCAACATGGCAGGAGACCCCCACTACGGATCGACCTTCTGCTGCATCAACGACGTCATCCAAGCCGGCTCCCATAGGGCGGGATGGCTGGCCGCACTGCCCGATCCGGTCGCGAACTACAACCTTGGTCCAATCTGGCCGCACCATGACAGCATCTGGTGCGACGTGCTGACCGCCTTCAATCAGGCACTGGCTGTGGCCAGACGCGGTCATGCACGTTACGAGGGGAATGCCTATCTGCCATTGAGCAGCGACCCGTTCCAGACCGCCGCGTGCCGGCCGATGAGTCTGTTCGAGTTCGACAAGCTGTTCCTGCGCTGCCTCGGCTATGACTACGACAACCTCTATGATCCAATCATCCCGTCGTCCTGGCGTTTCTCGGCGCTGACGTCATTCACCCCCAACGCCAACCTGCGCACCGTGGTGGTTGCTGTTGATCCGGTCACAGGCGCGACTGGAACGCAGCAGACTCAGGCGGCCGAACTGGCGATCAATGACTTCCGCATGAGCCTGTTCGGCTCATCTCCCGACTATGGTGGGACTTTCCAGCCGGTCGATCTCAACGGCGACGGCTATATTGCCTGCTCCGGATACACCGCCGGCGCTTTCACCGGCACAAGTGACGAAGCTGCCCGGACCAGCTTCTGCATCGATCAGGATGCCGCTGCCGATGCCAATGGCTTCCCCGCTGCGCCGGCCCCTGCCTTGACCCGCTGGTGCATCACCGGCAACTTCTTCATCGGTCACAGTCACTTCTGGCATGTGACGGTGCGTGGCGAACTGTGGGACAGCCTGCGCCAACAGCAGGCCGCCCAGGCGACCCTGGAGAGCGTGCTGCTGATCGACCCCGGCGAGGACGGCGAACGCGGGTCCCCATTCCGCAACCATGCCAGCCAGGTGATTTTCCAGCGCTGGCACACCAACATCAACCAGGGTCTGCAGCGGCGCAGCTGGTGAGGACGATGGCGATATGAACCAAGAACTTGAACCCCATTCCGCCCCGGACCGTCCGGTCGCTGGCCGATTCGCGCAGGGGGACGCTGGTCGTGGTCGTGATGCCCTGCTTGATCGCGAGGTCGAACTGCGTCGTGTCGATAGTGCTGGTGCGGATGACCTGCTGCAGGAGGCTCGCTTCCTCGCCCGGTTGGATCATGCCGGGATCCCTGGCATCCATGACCTGGTGCGGGGCGATGCCGGAGCGCTGCTGGTCGGTCGTGTTGTCGATGGCATCAGTCTGGCCGAAGCCGTGCAGCGTGCCGCCAACGGCCTCCCCGTTCCCGAACTGGCCACGCCGACAGCCTGCGTCCTGACCATGATCCGGGTGTGCGACGCCCTGGCGGG
>JBBREK010000350.1:0-2904 GCA_038203025.1 Planctomycetota bacterium | reverse complement strand
GCGCCGCCACTTCACCCCGAGGCGCTCGGCAATGCGCAGGTCGTTGTCGTTGGTCCCGGAGCGGAACCCGAGGCCGAACAGGCTGCCTGGGCGGACGCCGGCGGCCTGATCGTGGAGCAGGCAGACGGCGGAGAACCGCTCGGCCTTGCGTCCACCGGCAGTAGCCGTTGCCCGCAGACCCCACCAGCCAGCTCCTGGCAGGTTCACGGGCACCTCGATGTCGGCAGAGCCTTCGGCTGGCACCTGCGTCGAACTGGCAATGGCCGCGCCGACCGGTCCGGACTCATCGCTTGGTTGCACGCTGATGGCGGTTTCGACAGCGCGCTCCAGGTGGTTCCGCAGGGTTAGGCGGATCGGCACCGGTTTGCCAGTCCACTCGCTCAGCGGCAGCAGGTTGACCTGATCCGGCGAGGTCATCCGTTCGATCGTCACTGGAGGTCCGGTGTAGGTTCGACTGATCACGATGTCGTCGAAGCCGAAGACGCGCGGCTGCGGCGAGGCCTCGCCGAGGAAGGCCAGGGTCAGGCCGCCGAAGGAATCGGCGCCGTTGAGCGCGCCCTGTTCGACGACCTTGCCGTCGAAGGCGATGGCAAAACGGCTGCCCGGCAGATCGAGATCGATGCGTACCGTCACCGGGGTATCGGCGGGGATGTCGCGGTTGCTCTGCTGGTTGCGCCAGTCACCGAGCCAGGCGTTCAGCCACAGCGCTGGATTGCGGAGGCTACGCCCGGCAGCGTTCTTCAGTTCGATCTCGATGAAGGCGCTTTTTGTGCGGATGTCGCCGATGCGGGCGAAGGCGAACGAGATGCTCCATGTACTCTGGGTGCCGGCCTCGGCTTCGCTCTTGGGCAGGATCACATCCATGCGCCCGGCGAAGGGTGCATCGGCCGGCACATCGAAGCGCAGCCAACGGCTGGCGAAGGGTTTGCCGTCGACCAGGGCGGCCCGCCAGTGTCCCTGCTTGCCGTTGTAGGAATCAGCCCACCCGGTCGGTAAGCGCAGTGGCGGCGTCGCTGCCTTGGCGGCGAGTTGACGGACGGCGGGCGCTGCGATCAGGTCGTAGACCCCGTCGAGTCCCTCGAAATCGAGTCGGGCGGCGACGCTTTCGCCGGCGGCTAGCGGAGCGAGCAGACAGGCCAGGCAGGCCAGGTGGGTCAAGCTGGAAGGACGGATCATTGTGGCTCCGTGGGGTCGGTCGAGGCGCGGCGGATGAGCTGATGTTGCAGGATGACTGTCTCGGTGCCGTCCTGGCCGAGCAGCCGACCGGTTGCGGCACCCAGCGCGTCGAGCGGTGGACGCAGCGTGGTCAGGCCGGCGGCCATGGACCCGGCGGAGTCGTTGGTGCCGATGACGCCGACATCACGGCCAGCCACCAGTTCAGCCGCGCTCAAGGCTTCGAGGAGCAGCAGGGCGACGACATCGTTGGGCGCCAGCACGGCGCGCCGGGCACGCCCGCGGCGAAGGGGGCCGCCGCGAGCGAGCAGGGTGGGAAGACGACGTCGCGTCTCGCGGATCTGCTCTTCGCTGTGCCAGGCCACTGGACCGTCGTCGTCGACAACCCGTACCGCTCCCGGCCTGCCGGCTGCGGCACAGGCGCTGCGCGCCTTGGCAATGCGTTCGGGGAACCACGGCGCGGCGAAGGGCAGCCAGGCGATGATCTCTTCGTAGCCGGCATCCAGAAGATGCTGCGCCGCCGTCCAGCCGATGTCGTCGCTGGATATGACCGCCTGGGGCATGGGTCGTGACAACGGTGGTGCGCCAGCCGCGGCATACACCAGGCCGAGGGGGTGCCTGCCGAGCGCGATGAGATCGGAACGCAACTCCGGGTCGCCGTAGGGATCGATGATGGCGGCCGTGCTGGCGCCCCAGGCTTGCGCCTCGGCGAGGACCTCCGTCAGCCGGCGCCGTTCGTGCGCCCCATCCGGTTGCACCCGGTTGAGATTGAAGAGGCGGCAGCGTGACCCGCCTTGGGCGGCAGCCAGTTCGATGGGCAGGAGGATGCGCTCGGCCCGTTCATCGCGAAGCTCCTCCAGATTCGTGGCCCGGGCACCGGCCAGTGCGACGAGCGCGATCCTACCTTCGGTGGGCGGTGCGCTGCGCTTGGCGCGGGGTTCAGCGACCGGCAGTCGGGCCACCTGCGGTGTGCGCCGGTCGGCGGCACTGAGTGTGCCGTCCGCGACAAGGCTGTTGACGGCGCGATGGGCGGTGAGCAGGGCCACCTGATAGTGGCTGGCCAGGAGTCGGCGGCTAGGCAGTCGCGACCCGACGGCGAACTCGCGGTTGCGAATACGCCGGCGCAGATCCTGGGCCACGCGTTCGATGAGACTCTCTGTCGCCATGTCGGCAGCCTGCCGTCAGCGGCGGCCGAGGCAATGTAAATCTGTTATATCTGTTATACGTAATGAAACACAAATGGAGCAGGTGGAGTCCCTGCGTGGTTTTGGGATACGGACAGTTGTCCGCCCCTGGTGTAGGAGGCCTGTAGTCGCCAACTGAAAAACGGGGATCCTCTCGGGTGTAAACCACCCGGCGGCGACACGCCGCCACGTCCACGAGAGGACCCCCATGATCAGCCTGAACGAATCCCGCGGCGCGCAATGCGACGTCCGCCTCACCCTCAAGACCCAAGACCAGACGCTGATGCGGCAAGCCATGGACGGCGCCGGCCTGACACGCTGGGAGGCCGCGGTGCTGCCCCGCGTAGTCGAGGACATCTACGTCCAGGGCGGTCTGAACCGTCCGTGGAAGGACGGCCAGATCCGCTACCAGTGCGTCGCCATCACCGCCGGCCCCGGTCGAAAGCTGAGTGAGTGCCCGCTGGTGCCAACCGCTTTGACGGTCATCGATATCGAGAAGGACCGCGAGGTGCTGCGTACGCACGGCGCCGTGGCGCTGCGGCAGAGC
>JBBREK010000349.1:0-2927 GCA_038203025.1 Planctomycetota bacterium | reverse complement strand
GCTGAGGTAGCTGGGCGTGCCCATCGCCGTGCCGGTCAGGGTACCGCCGTCCTCGTCAAGGATCTTGGCGATGCCGAAATCGGCGAGCTTGAGCTGGCCCTGGGCATCGATCATGCAGTTGCCCGGCTTGATGTCGCGATGTACCACTCCGGCGGCGCCGGCGACGCGCAGAGCCTCGGCCAGCTGCGCCACGTAGCCGAGGGTCTCGGTAAGCGCGAACCTGGTGCCAGCAGCGCGCTGCGCCTTAGCCAACTCCGCCAGGCTCTGGCCGGGCACGAGCTCCATGGCGAAATAGAGCTGATTGTCGTGGATGCCCGCGTGGTACACCTGCACGATGTGCGGGCTGGCCAGCGTGCTGCTGGCGCGCGCCTCGATCTCAAAGCGTCGGCGCAGATCGGCGTCGCCGGCAAGATGCGCCGGCAGCACCTTCAGCGCCACCAGACGGTCGACCGAGATCTGCCGCGCCCGGTAGACCGCGCCCATGCCGCCCTGGCCGAGCAGGTCGCCAAGTTCGTAGTCCGGCCACACCGCCCCCGACAGCGGCCCGCGTCGGCCGTCGACCGAGAGCAGGGCGCCGATGCGGGTGGTGCGGCCGGTGGTGTGGGTCGCCGGGGCCGGTGTCGCCGGGGCCGCCGGATCCGCAGCCGTGCTCGTATCCGCACGGACGCGGGTCTCAGCCTCGCCATGCCATGGCCCGCTGGCCTTCGGCCGCGTCGTGGCCATACCAGTGAAGATCTGCAACTTCGGCCGGCGCGAACTCGAGCTGCCCTGGCCGACCGGTTCGCCCAGCTGGCGCGTCTCGTCCTCCCCGCTCCAGCCCTGGTCAGAGTCCGCCATGTTCACTCCACAGCCGCAGGCGCGCCGCCGAAGCGCCAGGCCAGGCCAAGGAGCAGCGCCGGACCGTCCTCGGACACCGTCACCGTCGCGCCGTCGCCGGTGAGCTCGTGCTCGCGGCTCCACCAGCCCAGTTCGCCGATGGCGAGTAGCCGGCGGGTGAGGGCGTACTCGGCACTGGCGATGAGACCGTATTCGCGATAGCCGCCCGTCACCTCTAGCCCGGCGAACGAGCCGTCACCGGGGATGTCGAAGCGCGACTGGCCGCGGCCGGCCGCCAGCCACAGGCCGCCCCCCCAGCGGTCATCGGCCCGCCAGGCGAGGCCGGCAAGCAGGCGCGCACCGTAGCTGCGCAGGCCACCATCGCCGTAGGCACTGTCGGCGGCCAGGATTTCGCCAGCCACTGCCGGCGCCCACCAGCGTCCTGGCGACGACCAGGCCCACCAGCCGCGCATGCCGAGGGCGACACTACGGTCGAAGGAGTCCTCACCGGAACGCGCGCCACCGCCGTCGTCCACGGTGTAGGTGAAGTTCAGCGGGCGCAGCTCCGGGCCGACACGCAGATCACCCCCGACCGCCTCGGAGGCCATCACAGCGCCGGTGCACAGCAGGCAGAGCAGCAGATGGGTTGGGGGCATGGCGTGTCCGGGACGGTCCAGTACCTTACGTGTCGTCACATCCCGGACAATCGCCTGCATCATCCCCTGAACGCCTTGGCCATCGCCCTGCGCCGCCGCACCGCCCTGCCGATGCGACGGCGCAGCCGCATTATCGCGCACTGCCGCAGCGCGGAAAACCTGCCGGCGCTGCGTAATGTGGTCGCCACCCTGCCCGCCGAGGACCGCGACGAGGTCGTCGAAGTCCTGGCGCCGTATGGGCTTGTCGCGCCGGCCGGATGCGAACCGGTGGCCCTGCTGGGGCGCGGCGGCATGGGCGAGGCGTGGCTGTGCGGGCTGGCCGATGGCCGCCTGGGCGTGCTGAAGACCCTGCGCCCCGAGCTGCTCGGGCACGGCCAGGCCGAGGCGCGCTTCCGCCGCGAGATCCAGGCCACCCTGGCGATCCGCCACCCCAACGTCGTCACCGCTCTCGACGCCGATGCCGCGGCTGGCTGGATGCTGCTGGAGTTCGTCGCCGGTGGCGACCTGCGCGCCGCCGTACAGGTCGCCGGCCCCCTGTCCGAAGCCGATGCCGTGGCGGTCGCGGTGCAGGTCGCCGCAGGCCTCGGCGCCTTCGAGACCGCCGGCATGGTTCACCGCGACCTCAAGCCGTCGAACCTCTTCGTCACCCCCGAAGGCGCCATCCGCATCGCCGATCTCGGCCTGGCCTGCAGCGCCTCGGCGGAACGCACCCGGCTGACCGCTGCCGGCCGGGCGGTGGGCAGCTGGAGCTTCATGTCGCCCGAGCAGTTCGCCGGCATCGACGACATCGACTGCCGTAGCGACCATTTCAGCCTGGGCGTGTGCCTCGTCGCGCTGAGCGCTGGCCGCACCCCGGGTGGCGGTCAGCGCGAAGGGCCGATGACCATCGCCGCCGCCGAGCGGCTGATCCACCCGTCGCCGCCGCTGCGCGCCCTGCTCGACCGGCTGCTGCAGCCCGAGCGCGACCAGCGCACCGCAGACGCCGAGGCCCTGCGCGAGGCCGTCACCGCGACGGCGGACGCCCTTGGCGGCCAGGGCTGCGTGCCGTCGCTGGAGTTGCGCTCGACCGCAGCCCGGCTCGACGGCGCCACCGAACCCAGCAGCGACGACGCCGAGCTGGCCACCATCGTCCTGCCGGCCACCGTCACCGACGCCCCGCCCATCGCCACCGACGCGATCCTCATCGGCGGCGTGCGCACCCCGGCGCGCTGGCTGGTGTGGGCCCGGCCGCGCCTGGTCCTGGGCAAGCTGCGCGGCGGCGACGTCGACCTGCGTCTGCGCAACTATCCGGTCGAAGCGCACCGCGAAGGTCTTGATGAGCTCAGTCGGCGCCATGCCGAACTGGTCTGGAAAGACGGCACCGCCGCACTGCGCGACCTCGGCTCGGCCAACGGCAGCTGCCTCAACGGCGTTGCGCTCGGCGGCGAACCACTGGCGCTGCAACCCGGCGAAGAG
>JBBREK010000348.1:0-2932 GCA_038203025.1 Planctomycetota bacterium | reverse complement strand
GTGAACAGCCTGGAGGGCACCATCACCTTCGAGGACGGCTTCTCCCAGGCCTTCGACTTCGACACCGACATCACGCTGACGGACGCCTCCGACCGCGACCTCAACTTCAACGGAATCATCGAATACGTGCTGGAACTCGCGCCGAACGCGGAGCTGATGAACAACACCGACCTCGGCTTCAACTTCGGTGTGCAGTTCGACGTGCTGAAGCTGAGCGGCGGCTACAACATCGGCGTATATTCGGACAGCTTCGCGCTCGGTCCGGTGTTCGAGGCCGGCATCACGGTCCCGCTCGGCTCGGCGGACGTCTACGACGACACCTTCGACCTCGCCTTCGTGTCGCAGGACTACCTGTTCGCTGCGTGAACCCGTGACGGCGCCCTGGCCGAAGGGTCGGGGCGCCGGGCATCGCCGAATGATCCACCGGGTCAGCTGTGGCTGAGCCCGCCGCCTCAGCGCCACCACGCCACCGACAGAGTGAGGTGGCTCGGCTTCTTGCGACGGTGTGTTGGCGCCGACGAGTGGATCTGCTGCCGGTTGAAACGGACGTCTTGCCGGTGCCATGGCGTCACGGAGCGCAGGCGTAGCCCGGCCGGGGCGGCACCGGGCGCCTGCCTGTCACGCAAATCCGTTGCGACTGGCGATCACTGTCGAAACGGCGGTAGCATGTGGTCCCGCGCCGAGACCGATTCTCGGCGGCAAGCTCCGAGGCCAGATGAACCAAGCCTTCGCCGTCGAGTTCGAGTTGGAGGGTCCGGTCATCCTCGACCGGGGCATCAATCTCTCCGGCCTGCTCGCGCGCCGCATCGCGGATGCGGGTGACCCGGACCCGTTGCCCAAGGTCCCCCTGCTCACCATCGAGGGCATCTTCGCTGGGTCGGACGTGTTCATCCTGGGCCCGGTGGTGGACTACCACGTGGCCTATGTCCGCTCGCTCCGACCCACCGCCATGGAGCATGACCTCGCCCTGCGGGATAAGCGCGGGAGGCCGATGCCGCAGATCACGCTGCGGGGTGAGCTCAAGAACCTGCTCGATTCCAGAACGGCCACGGCCGCCGCGGCGCTGGTCGCTTTCGGAACCGGCGATCTGGCCGAGGTCACCCGCATTCTGGCCGGCCTCGACAGCATCGGCGCCAAGCGATCCGGCGGCTTCGGTTGCGTAACTGACCTGCGCATCACCCCAATCGACCATCCGCATGCCGGCTTCGCAGACCGCGCCGTAGCGCCGATGCGACCGGTCCCCGTGGAAGTCTGGCGCCGCATGAACCTGCCGCCTCAGCCCCTGCGGCAACGCGTCGCGCGCCTGCCGCGCTGGGCTGCCGCGCCCGAGCCCTGCGTCTCCCCGCGCAGCTGGGCCATGGACCTCAACGCTTTCGAGCGGGAGTTGCTGGGGTGACGGCCGAGGAGCTCATCGCCTCCCGCGTCGCCCCGCACTGGCTGCCGGCCAAGCGCTTTACGGGCGACCCCGCGAAGGACGCCGCGGCCGCACTCGGGCAGCGCTACAGGAAGGCCGACGGGACATCGCTCACCCAGTTCAACACCGGCGCCCTTGTGGTGCGGGAGAGCACGGTCCTTGCCCTGACGGAGTGCCAGCCTCTGAGCGCCAGCCCCGACTTGCTCATGGGCCCCACGGTGAAGTCCCGCGCCGCCGTGCTGGATGATATCCGCCGTTACGGCCCCCCGCTTCTGGCCGTGCTGTTCAGCAAAGGCGCCTTCGACATCCGCGCATGGCTCTGCTGCACCCCGGATGAGGTCGTCCTGAACGGCCTCGCCGGCCCGGAGGAGGTCGCCGCCATGGAGGATGGCCGCGGTGCAGGCGGCAGAAATCGACGTCGCGGCGCTCGGCTTCTCCGCGGAAGAGCTCGCGGACATCCTCGCGGCGGCTGGAGATGCCGTGTCCGACGGCGACGCGCCCGAGGCTCTGTCTGCGGATCCCGCCGAGGGGGACGGCGCGACTGGCGCGGCTGGGGCGGAGGAAGTGCCGGCGGAGGATCCCGCCGACGCCGATCCCGAGCCGCCGCGCCAGGCCGTCACCCGCCCCGGCGACCTTTGTTTGTGGGCGACCACCGCCTGCTCTGCGGTGACAGCACCGACGCCGCCAGTGTGGCGCGCGTCATGGGTGAGGACCGCGCCGCGCTGCTGTTCACGTCGCCTCCCTATGGAAACCAGCGCGACTATACCACCGGTGGCGTCTCCGATTGGGCCGCGCTGATGCAGGGCGTGTTCCAGCATCTGGACGTTGCCATGCGGCCGGACGGCCAGGTGCTGGTAAACCTCGGGCTGATCCACCGCGACAGTGAGTGGCAGCCCTATTGGTCGGCTTGGCTCGACTGGATGCGCGCCCGCGGCTGGCGCCGGTTCGGGCTTTATACCTGGGACCAGGGACCCGGTCTGCCCGGCGACTGGAACGGCAGGCTCGCTCCCGCCTTCGAGTTTGTGTTCCACTTCAATCGCCAGTCCCGCCAAGCCAACAAGATCATCCCCTGCAAATGGGCCGGCACGCCCAACAAGGGCAGCGGCCTGCGCGCCGCCGATGGCAGCATCTCGGAATACCAGCATGCCGGCCTGCCGTTGCAGGACTTCCGGATCCCGGACAACGTGCTGCGCCTGACCCGGCACAAGGGGCGGGGGATCGAGACCGAGCACCCTGCTGTGTTTCCGGTGGTGCCGCCCGAGTTCCTGATGCGCACCTACACCGACGAGGGGGACATGGTGTTCGAGCCATTCGGCGGTAGCGGCACCACCATCCTGGCAGGCCAGCGCACCAGCCGCCGCGTTCGCGCCATCGAGTTCGCCCCAGCCTATGTCGACTTGGCGATCGCCCGCTGGCGCATGCTGCATCCCGACCTCCCTGTGACACTGGCCGATGACGGCCGTGACTACGACGCCGTGGCCGCGGCGCGGATGGAGGTCACCGCCGATGCAGCCTGAC
>JBBREK010000347.1:0-2936 GCA_038203025.1 Planctomycetota bacterium | reverse complement strand
ATCCCGTTGGTGAGCCCAGAGACGGGTGGGTGCAGGGAGGGGCGCGAGAGCGTCCCTCCCTGCTGCGTTCATGGGGTCAAGATCACTTGCAGGGACCATCCGGACCCATACTTTTCTTGCCAGCTGCACCGGCCAGAATTTCCGGAATTGCGCGGCCAGAATTTCCGGAAGCTACAACACCGAGCACCAGAGTGACCAGAGTGGCCAGAGCGACCAGAGTGGGAAAGGGGTTGTGCAGAGACGATAGTGTCGCCCATTGGAGAATCTGCTCGCGATCCATAAGTCCCTGCCTCTACCTCTGGTGTCTCTGGTCCTCCTGTTCATCTGCGCTTTCTAGGATCAGAAGATCTTCCAGACCGCAGAGAGCCACCCCCGGCTGAGCCCTCCACGCCAACCCCTGGACAGGAGCCACGGTGAAAACCGCGGGGATTTTACCGTTATTCCGGCCACTTGACGGCCTGGGATCTCTCCTAGACTACAACCCTCGCTGCGCTGGTAGCTCAATGGATAGAGCATCAGACTACGGATCTGAGGGTTGCAGGTTCGACTCCTGCCCGGCGCGCCAAGATAAACCCCGCTAAGCCACGCGCTTAGCGGGGTTTGTCGTTTTCCTATACCCCGGTCGGCAGGTCGAGCAGGGTCGTGGCTAGGCCGGTGTCCTGGGCCAGGCGCGCGGCGAGTTGACGGACGCCATGCGTCTCGGTGGCGTAGTGGCCGCCGAACACCAGGTCGAGGCCGGCCTCGGCGGCCTCAATGGCGATGGTGTGACTGGCATCACCGGTGATGTAGCAGTCAAGACCCTCGGTGATGGCCTGGCGGGCCTCGTTCGGCGCTCCGCCCGAGACCGCACCGACCGTGCGTACCAGGCTGCGGCGGTGGTCGCACAGGGCCAGCGGAGCGTGACCGGCGCAGGCCCGCGACGCAACCTCGGCCAGCGGCAGCGGGGTGGGCAGGGTGCCCTGCCAGCCGATGGCGATGCCCCTGTAGATGCCGAATGGCCGGGGCTCGGTGATGCCGAGGCTGCGCATGATGCCGATGTTGTTGCCGACCTCGGCATGCGCATCGAGCGGCAGGTGGATGCCGACCAGGGCGATGTCATGGCGCAGCAGAGCGGCGATGCGCCGGAAATGCGCTCCGGTTAGGGGACGCTCCTTGCCCCACAGCAGGCCGTGGTGCACCACCAGCATGTCGGCGCCCGCGGCGGCGGCGGCGGTGATCGCCGGCAGGCTGGCATCGACCGCGAAGGCGACCCGGCCGACGTCAGTGCCGCAGCGCGCCACCTGCAGGCCGCTGGCGTTGCCATCAAGATCCGACCAGTGGCCGAACTGGAAGAGTCCGTCGAGGTAGGCGATGACGTCGTCGGTGCGCATGCCGCGACCCTAGGCGGCACGCCCGACGCGCAATCGGGTAGGCCCGGTTTGCCAACGCAAGAACCCCAGGCAAATGCCTGGGGTTCTGTGCTTTACGCAGCGTTCGCCGGTTCAGCAGTCGTAGTATAGGACGTACTCGAGCGGATTCGGGCGGAAGCGCGCGGCCTCGACCTCGTTGGCCTTGCGGTACGAGCTGTAGGCGTCGATGAAGTCCTCGGTGAAGACGTCGCCGGCGGTCAGCCAGGCCTTGTCCTTGTCGAGCTCTTCGAAGGCCTGGCCCAGGCTCTCGCAGGTCGAGGGGATCTTGGCCAGCTCCTCGGCGGGCAGGTCGTAGATGTTCTTGTCCATCGGCTGACCCGGATCGATCTTGTTCTTAATGCCGTCGATCGAGGCCATGAGGATCGCGGCGGTCACCAGGTACGGGCTGCCCGAGCTGTCGGGGCAGCGGAACTCGAAGCGCCGCGCCTTGTCGCCGTTGACGTTGGGGATGCGGATCGAAGCCGAGCGGTTGCCGGCGCTGTAGGCCAGGTTCACCGGCGCCTCGTAGTGCGGCACCAGGCGACGGTAGCTGTTCAGCGACGGGTTGGTGAAGGCCTGGATGGCCTTGCCGTGCTTGAGGATGCCGCCGATGGCCCACAGGGCCTCCTGCGACAGCTTGGCGTACTTGTCGCCGGCGTAGATGTTCTTGCCGCCCTTCCAGATCGAGGTGTGGCAGTGCATGCCGCTGCCGTTGTCGCCGAACATCGGCTTGGGCATGAAGGTGGCCGACTTGCCGTGCTGGTAGGCGGTGTTCTTGACCGCGTACTTGTACTGGTGGACCAGATCGCCGGCGGTGACTGCGGTGCCGAACTTGATGCCGATCTCGCACTGGCCGGGGCTGGCGACCTCATGGTGGTGGAGGTCCACTTCCATGCCCATGGTCATCATGTTGGTGGTGATCTCGCTACGCAGGTCCATCAGGCGGTCGGTCGGGGTGGCAGGGAAGTAGCCCTGCTTGTGCCGGATCTGCTGGCCGAGGTTGACGCCGGTGTCGACGCCGCTGTTCCACGGAGCCTCTTCCGAGTCGACGTGGTAGAACGCGCCGCGCGGCTCGGAGGAGAAGCGCACGCTGTCGAAGATGAAGAACTCCGGCTCGGGGCCGAAGTAGGCGACATCACCGACGCCGGCACTCTTGAGGTGGGCGAGGGCCTTGTGCGCGATCGAGCGCGGGTCGCGGCCGTAGCGCTGGCCGGTACGCGGGTCGTAGATGTCGCCGAAGAAGCAGATGGTCGGCTGCTCGCGGAAGGGGTCGACAAAGGCGGTCGACGCATCCGGCTTGATGTTCATGTCCGACTTCTCGATGCCCTGCCAGCCACGGATCGAGCTGCCGTCGAAGGGCAGGCCGTCCTCGAACAGCGAGGCCTCCAGGCGGCGGGCGACGATGGTGAAGTGCTGGAGCGTGCCGAACATGTCGCCGAACATGATGTCGACGTACTTGGCTCCGTGATCCTTCGCCATCTGCAGTGCTTTTTCTACGCTCATTGCTGCTCCTGAATTGCGGTGAGAGACGGTCGTGCGGCCGCCAGG
>JBBREK010000346.1:0-3002 GCA_038203025.1 Planctomycetota bacterium | reverse complement strand
CCATCGGCATCCCCGCCAAATACCGCATCGACCGCTGCGATTCCTTCTTCATGTGTGACACGCCCTACACCACCCTCGAAGGCGCAGGCATCGCCCGCTTCGATGTCGCCGCCGCCAAGGCCGAGTTGGCCGCCAGCGGCTACAAGGGCGAGCCCGTCATTTCGCTGAACGTCGCCGGCGGCATCAGCGAAACCGCCGGCCGCGTGCTCGAACAGGCGATGAAGCAGGCCGGCTTCAACGTCCAGCCGCAGCAGATGGACTGGGGCACCGTGCTCGCCCGCCGCGCCCGCAAGGAAGGCTGGTCGATGTTCCCGGTCTTCTCGAACGGCACCGACATGCTGAACCCGCTCACCCATTTCTACGTCGCCGCCACCTGCGGCGACTTCCCCGGCTGGTCCTGCGACACCCGCATCCCCATCCTGCTGGAACAGTTCACCAAGGCCGACGGCCTCGAAGCCCAGAAGAAACTCGCCGCCGAAATCCAGAAAATCTCCTACGAGCTGACCCCCGCCGTCATGTGGGGCCAGTTCAGCCGCCCCGCCGGCTACCGGCACACCCTGAAGAACTTCATCGAATCGTCGTACCCGATGTTCTGGCAGGTGGAAAAGGCCTGAGCCGCTTGCCCCGGCCCCCCGCCCAGGGGAATCTGGCGCGAGAGTGGTTGCCCTGGCCGCAGCCAAACGGCACACTAGGTGATCGAATGGCGCCAGCCGGCCGGTCAGGCGGACCCCCGCGCGCAGCGGGGGACCGGGATCGACCGGGGCTGGGCGCAACGAGGGAGCAAACATGCCCAGTCTGTCCTATGTCGCACCCACCACGGTCAGCGACGCCGTAAAGATCCTGGCGGACGCCAGCGGACCCACCCGTTTGATGTCTGGAGGGACCGACCTGCTCGTGCAGCTGCGCAGCGGCCGTCTGAAGCCCGAACTGATCGTCGACACCAAGAAGATCCCCGGCATCATCGGGATCTCCGGCAGTGCCGCCGAGGGCTTCACCATTGGGGCCGCCACCTCCGGCGCCCTGCTCAGCGAGCACGCCGCGCTGGTCGCCGCCTACCCCGGCGTGGTCGAGGCCACCAACCTGATCGGCTCCACCCAGATCCAGGGCCGCGCCTCACTGGCCGGCAACCTGTGCAACGCCTCCCCGGCCGCCGATTCGGTGCCCGCCGTGATCGCAGTCGGCGGCACGGTCACCATCGCCGGCCCCGCGGGCACCCGCACCGCCCCGGTCGAGAGCATCGTCACCGGCCCCGGCCGTACCTCGCTGGCCAAGGGCGAGTTCATCGTCTCGTTCCACCTGCCCGCGCTGAAGGCCAAGACGGCGGATGCCTACCTGCGCTTCATCCCGCGCACCGAGATGGACATCGCCGTCGTCGGCTGCGGCGTCAGCGTCACCCTCGACGCCTCGGGCACCATCACCGCCGCCAAGATCAGCCTCGGCGCCGTCGCCCCCACCCAGGTCATGGTCGACGCCTCCTGCATCATCGGCACCAAGCTCGACGATGCCGCCCTGGCCAAGCTCGACGCCGCCGCGCAGGCCGTGTGCAACCCGATCGACGACAAGCGCGGAACCATCGAATTCCGTACCAAGGTGGCAGGCGTCCTGGCCCGCCGGACAGCCGCCATCGCGGTCGCCCGCGCGCAAGCGCGCGCTTGAACAAGATCGTCGGAGCACGCTGAGATGAGCAAAATCCACGTTTCCACCACCGTCAACGGCGAAGCCGCAGAATTCCTCGCCGAGCCGCAGGAATCGCTGCTGGACGCGCTGCGCAACACGCTGAACCTGACCGGCAGCAAGGAAGGCTGCGGCTCCGGTGACTGCGGCGCCTGCTCGGTCATCATCGATGGCCGTCTGGTCTGCTCCTGCCTGGTGCTGGCCGTCGAGGCCGGCGGCATGGCGATCACCACCATCGAGGGCATCGCCGAAGGCGAAAAACTGCACCCGATCCAGCAGAAGTTCCTGGAGAACGCCGCCCTGCAATGCGGCTTCTGCACCCCGGGCTTCATCGTCGCCACCAAGGCGCTGCTGGACGTCAACCCCGACCCGACCGAAACCGAAATCCGCTACTGGCTGGCTGGCAACCTGTGCCGCTGCACCGGCTACGACAAGATCGTCCGTGCCGTCCAGGATGCTGCCGCCGAAATGCGAGGGAGCTGAAATCATGACCTTTATCGGCAACAAAAGCGACCTGCGCGTCGTTGGCACCCGCCCCGTGCGGCCCGACGGCGTCGACAAGGTAACCGGCCGCGCGGTCTACGGCGCGGATGCCGCCCTCGCCGGCCAGATCGTCGGCAAGGTGCTGCGCAGCCCGCACGCCCATGCCCGCATCGTCTCGATCGACACCTCCAAGGCGATGGCGATCAAGGGCGTGCGCGCGGTCATCACCGCCGCCGACCTGCCCAACATCGCCTCCGAGGAAGCCTTCGTCGGCGAAGGCCCGATGAACTTCCGCGACCTCAGCCTCAACTGCATGGCGCGGGCCAAGGTGCTCTACGAAGGCCACGCGGTGGCCGCCGTCGCCGCCATGACCGATGCCCTGGCCGACCAGGCGCTCGCCGCGATCGACGTGAAATACGAAGTCCTGCCGCATGTGATCGACGTCGAGGAGGCCATGGCCCCCGGCGCGCCGATCCTGCACGACGACCTGTTCACCGCCGGCATCACCCCCAAGCCGACCACCGCCAGCAACGTCGCCAAGAAGGTGCGCTTCACCATCGGCGACGTGGAGGCCGGCTTCAAGGCGGCCGACGTGATCATCGACCAGCGTTACACCACCGCCCCGGTCCACCAGGCCTATATCGAGCCGCATGCCTGCGTGGCCGCCTGGAGCGCCGATGGCCAGTGCACGGTGATCGCCAGCAGCCAGGGTCACTTCATGATCCGCTCCTACTGCGCCAAGCTGCTCGGCATCGATATCGCCAACATCCGCGTGGTCAACGCCGAGATCGGCGGCGGCTTCGGCGGCAAGACGCTCGTGTATCTTGAGCCGCTGGCCCTCGCTT
>JBBREK010000345.1:0-3006 GCA_038203025.1 Planctomycetota bacterium | reverse complement strand
GGGCCAGCACCTACAGTGAGGCCATGCCTCTCATCGAACCCGAGTTCCTCGAGCTCACCCGCAACCTCGACGCCGACGCCTTCTGGGCGGAGAACCGGCTGTGCCACAAGCCCGGCGAGGACAAGCCACGCTGCGCCCTTGCCGGCGTCGGCAGTGACGACCATTGGCTGTTCGAATTCCTCGACGTCCCCAGCACGCTGCGCTACTACCGGGACAAGCCCTACCGCGACGGCCTGCACCGCCAGACCAATCAGTTGATGTGGGAGCACGTCCGCCAACGGACGTTCGACGAGGATTCCTGGGAAACCTCGCCCAAGCGCATCGAGAATCTCTTCGGCTGCGAGTTCGCCTACCACGAGGGCGGCACGCCATGGTTCATGCCGGTGACCTCCGACCCGGGGGAATTCGCGCGCATCCTCGATCGCGCCGAGGCCATTGACATCGAATCGTGGTGCCTGCCCGAGGCGTTCCTCGCCGAATGGGCGGCGCGCTTGGCCGCCGGCAAGCCGGTCGGACACTTGGGCACCGGCTCGCGCGGGCCGGCGACGGTGATCACCTCGGTGCTCGACCCGCAAGTGGCGCTGATCTGGTGCCTCGACGAACCCGAGTTGATGGATCGCTTCACCCGCGTGCTCACCCAGGGCTATCTGCGGCTGAACCGCACGCTGCGCTCCTTCAGCGGGTACAACACCCAGGGCTGGTGGATAACCGACGACAACTGCTGCCTGTTCAATCCGAAACAGTACCGTCGCTTCTGCATGCCGGTGCTGCGCACCGTGATGGACGAGTTCGCCAATGGTGGCTGGCGCTATCAGCACAGCGATTCGGCCATGGCCCACCACCTCGACGCGCAGCGCGAGCTCGGCATCCAGCAGGTCAACTACGGCCCGGAGATCGACCCGAACCTCATCCGCGCGCGCCTACCCGAAGCGGTGATCGACGGCCATATGCCGCCGTTCCTGCTCAGGAACGGCCGTCCAGAGGAGATCCGCGCCCGCGTGCGCAGCGACTTCGCAGCGGTCGGCGCCGGCGGCCGGCTCAACATCGCCACCGCCGGCTCGATCCCCGCCGGCACCGGCCTCGGCCGCCTGCGCTGGTTCATGCAGTGCGTGCAGGAGGAGACCCGCTACCGCTAGCCGATGCGGTGCCTGGCCCCGGGGTTCGGTCGCGCCTTGGCCTCCTGCCAGTTCCGCCGCCACACCGCCGGATCGCGGACCTCGCTGGCCGGATCGCGGCGCGACTGCAGCACCGTGCTGGGGTGCCAGGCGCGGCCGCTCGGCCCACCGCTGGCCTGGTAGCGCAGGTCGAGCGACCAGCGGCAGACCTGCGAACGGTTCGGGGTGCTGCAATGCGGGGTGAACTGACCCATCAGCACCACCTCGCCTGGCTCGCAGACGCCGACGACGTGACCCTCGGCCGGCACCAGTGCCGGATCGATGGTGGTGCCATACTGCGGATCACTGACATGGCGGACGTGGCCCTGACGGTGGAAGCCGGGGCTCAGACGCATGCAGCCCATCTCCTCGCTGGCGCCCAGCAGCGGCGTCCACACCGTGACTATCAGTGCAGTGTCGGCGTCGGGCGTAGTCACGCCGCTGTCCTGATGCCACGGGACCTCGTAATAGGTGAGACGTCGACCGAGATCGGCTGGCGGCTTGGCGCGCAGGTGCTGGATCGGATTCAACGTAATCTCCGGACCGAGCAGGCAGCCGACCGCCGACAGCATCTGCGGATGACGCATCAGCGCGAACAGTTCGTCACCGAGGATGTCGGTGCTGTCGTTGCCGCCGTGCAGGTCGTCGCATTGCGCCGCAAGCAGGCCGAAGCGCGTGGCGAAGGGCACATCTGCGTGCAGATCCGTAAGCAACCCTTCAGCGTGCAGGGCGCGGGCGCGGACATCGAGGTGCGCTGAGACCTCACGCTGCACCAGTTGGTAGTCCTCTGGGTCAAATATTTTGGCAATCACAAAGCCGTCGCGGTGGAAGGCTGCGATGTGGTCTGGGGTGAGCATGACTGTGATGCTCGCGCACCCGTGCGTGTGCGACCAGCGCTGGCCTTCCGCCCGAGGTGGACAAAATCCGCGGATGCCCTCCTGGCTGCCCGTTACCCGACCGGCCATGCCCGAGCCGGACCAGCAACGCGCCCCGGATTGCGCCATCCTGCGCGTCCCTGGCCTCGGCGGCCTGCATCTGCTGCATGCCACGCGCGACGACCGCGCCTCCGGAATGCCGAACCGCAGCGAGCATCGCCACGACATCTGGCACTGCGTCGCCTATGCTGTCGGAAGCGGCAGCTGCCTGCTCGACGGAGCCGAGATACCGGTGGCTTCACCGTACATCGTCCTGACTTCGCCCGGCCAGCGACACTGCTTCTCGCGTCTGCCCGGCGAGGACGCGGTCTACCACGAGGTCACCTTCGCCCCCAATCGTCCCGGCGCCCTCGCCTCCTGGTCAGACCTGCTGGGCGCCTGGACCGGGGTACCGTGCACCCTGCCAGCGCACGGCCCCTGCCTGGTCGGCCTCGCCGACGGCATCGGCGGCCTCGCCGGCCGCATCGCTGCGGTGGTGCGCGAGGGCCGCACCGAGGCCCCGGCCCTGCTCCAGGGTCTGCTCGCCGAGACCCTGCTGACCGTCTTTCGTCATCTCGTCGCCGACGCCGAACGCGCCGCGCCGGAGGCTCCGCTGGAGAACGCCCGCCGCTTCATCGAGAACCACGCCGAGGACCCCATCGACCTCGACGCCGTCGCGCGTGCAGCCGGTCTATCGGCCAAGCATCTTGGCCGCGCCTTCGCAGCCCGCTACGGCGACCCGCCGATGCGCTACCGCCGCCGCCTGCTCATGCGCCGCGCTGCCGTGCTGCTGCGCACCAGCGACGCTCCGGTCGAGCGCCTCGCCGCCAGCCTCGGCTTCGACGACTGGCGTTACTTCAGCCGCTGCTTCCGCGCCGAGCACGGCGTGCCGCCGGCGGCATACCGACGTGGCTAGCCGCACACCGCCTCGATAAGGA
>JBBREK010000344.1:0-3046 GCA_038203025.1 Planctomycetota bacterium | reverse complement strand
CGTGCGTCGTTGCGCATGCGGAACGACGCACGACGAACGACGCACTGGGGCAATTCAGCCGTCTGACACACATGCTTCCCTGGCCCGGGAAACCGGTGATCATCGGCAGGGTCCCGACCGTCCTACCTTCGAAGGACCAGCCATGCGCCTGCTTATACCCATCCTTGCCTGCGTCGCCGCGGCCTGGGCCGCTGAGGTCTCCATCGGCCAGTGGAATAGCATGCTGGTGGTCAGCGCGCCGGACGGGGCAGATATCAGCCGACTCGGCGGACGGCTCGACCAGCGCGTCACCCTCGACGCGCGCGACCAGCCGCTCAACGAGACGGCCGACTTCCTGCGCAGCGTCACCGGACTGAACATCGTCGTCGCCCCGGCCCTGCTGGCCAATCCGCCGCTGGTCACCATGCAGGTGCGCGACATGGCGCTGGGCAACCTGCTGACCTGGCTGCAGCGGGTCACTGGCGTGCATGCCGGTTTCGTCAGCGGCGCGCTGTACCTGTCTGACCAGCCGGTCGCCGGGTCGGTGCGGACCCGGCTGTACGACGTCAGCGACCTGGCCATGCCGATCCGCGACTTCCCTGGTCCGGATCTCAGCGTCCCGCAGCCGGGCGGTACCGGCTGCGTCTTCCTGCCGCCGGTCGAGCCGGAGGCCGGGCCGACGCGCTACGACCTCGACCAGCTGACCGAGCTGCTCAACCGCTTCGTCGGCGGCACGCCCTAGGTTTGACCGGTCGACGGTTCCGCCGGCGGCCGCGGTCCCAGCATGCCGGGCCATGCGCAGCCTGGTTCCCGATGTGCCCTTGCCGATGTCGCGCGCCGAAATGCACGAGTGGTGGGGCTGGGACGGCCTCGACGTCCTGCTGGTCAACGGCGACGCCTACGTCGATCATCCCAGCTTCGGCATCGCGCTGATCGGCCGCGCCCTGGTCGACGCCGGCTTCCGCACCGCGATTGTCGCCCAGCCGCAATGCGACGCGGACTTCCTGGTCTGCGGCCAGCCAGAACTGTTCGTCGGGGTCAGTGCCGGCAACATCGACTCGATGCTCAACCACTACACCGCGGCGCGCAAGCCGCGGCGGCAGGACCACTACAGCCCGGGCGGCCGGGCCGGGCTGCGCCCCGACCGCGCCACCATGGTCTACACCAACACGGTGCGGCGGCTGCTGAAGGGCGTGCCGGTGGTGATCGGCGGGGTCGAGGCCAGCCTGCGCCGCCTGGCGCACTGGGACCACTGGTCGAACACCATGCGGCGCTCGATCCTGCTCGACAGCAAGGCCGACCTGCTGGCCTACGGCATGGCCGAGCCACAGGTGCTAGAGATCGCGCACCGGCTGCGCTCTGGCGAGCGCATCCGCGAGCTGCGCGACATCCGCGGCACCTGCTATGCGCTGAACGCCGGCGAGGTGCCGGCCGATCCGTGGAACCGCGGCGTCGTCGCCACGCCGGCGTTCGAGGAGATCACCGCCGACCTGACGCGCTTCGCCGAGGGCGAGCGCATCCACTTCCTGGAACAGGACCCGCAGCGCGGCCGCATCGTCACCCAGGCGACCGGCACGCGCATGGTGGTGCAGACGCCGCCGATGCGCTCGCTGGAGGAAGCCAAGCTGGATCGCATCTACGACCTGCCGTTCACCCGCCGCGAGCATCCCGCCTACGCCGCCGGTGTGCCGGCGCTGGAGACGGTGCGCACCACCATCGTCACCCACCGCGGCTGCGTCGCGAACTGCAACTTCTGCTCGATCGTCTACCACCAGGGCAAGGACATCCAGAACCGCAGCGTCGCCTCGGTGGTCAAAGAGGCAGAGACCATCGCCAACCTGCCCGGCTTCCACGGCACGATCAGCGACGTCGGCGGGCCGAGCGCCAACATGTTCCGGATGAAATGCGGCAAGATGCGCAAGTTCGGCTCGTGCGTGCATCGCGACTGCCTGCTGCCCGAGCCCTGCCCGTCGCTGGAGAGCGGCGCCGGTGAAAACATCCAGGCCCTACGCAAGATCCGCGCCATCCCCGGGGTGAAGCACGTCTTCATCCAAAGCGGCATCCGCTACGATCTGGCGCTGCGCGACGGCGACGCCTACATCGACGAGGTTGCTCGCCACCACGTCAGCGGGATCATGAAGGTGGCCCCCGAGTCGACCGACGACGCGGTGCTGGCGCTGATGAACAAGCCACGCTTCGACGTCTTCCGCCGCTTCAAGGCGCGCTTCGCCCTGGCCACGCGCAAGGCCGGGCGCAAGCAGTTCATGACCGAGTACCTGATCGCCGGGCATCCGGGCAGCTCGCTGGAGAGCATGGTCGGCACTGCCGCGCAACTGACCGACGAGGGCATGCAGCCCGACCAGGTGCAGGAGTTCGTGCCCATCCCGATGACCATCAGCACAGCGATGTTCGTCACCGGCCTGGACCCGTTCAGCATGCAGCCGATCACCGTGGCCAAGGGCGACCGCGAGCGACGCATGCAAAAGGCGCTGATCCACGCCGGCAAGCCGGAGAACCGCAAGCTGGTGCTGGAAGCGCTGGCCAAGACCGGACGCATGGATCTGGCCGACCGGCTGCTGGAGGGCGGTCTGGCGCCGAGCGGCCACCTGGCGGCACGGGCGCGCAAGGGCGGCTACGTCGGGCCGACGCATCTCATCGGGCTGGACCAGGTGATCGACGAGGACGAAGCGCGGATGGACGAACACGACGGACATTTCCCGGAGCCGGGCGCGGCGCAGGTCCGCCTGGCCTGCGGCACGCAGGTGCCGAAGCACCTCGCCGAGGCGGCCCAGCGCGGCGGCTACGACGTCAGCTGGAAGGGGCGTAAGCGCACGGCGACGGTGAAACCGATGGCGAGAAAACGTCGGTAGAGGCCGAGATGCCCCGGAGACTAGAAATCGCGGTTCGCGGTTGTCGCGACACGTATTATCAGGGCCCCGGATCCCCTATCCCTGCCCAGCCGAAGGCAGAGACGCTGATTGCACAGAAATCGCCGTCTAATCCGCACTGACACGCCTGGGCCTCCGGTGAATTCCCGCCGGTCGCCTCGGATCGGTGGCCGATACCA
>JBBREK010000343.1:0-3052 GCA_038203025.1 Planctomycetota bacterium | reverse complement strand
TCTTCGACGCCTGGGCGCATGCCGGTGACGCGCAGGCGCAGCGGCAGGGCGCCTGTAGCCGGGATCGTAGCTGGCAGCGCGGTGAGCAGACGCAAACAGGCGCAGTCGACGGTCACCGTCTGCACCAGCACGCCGGGCGTGCTGCGGACGAGGATATCGACCTCGGTGACGTCCTGTGGTTGCAGGTCAAGGCGCAGGAAGGAGGGATCCAGGCGCTGTTCCTCGCCGGCGGCGGCAAGAACGGCGGTCAGGAGGAGGAGCCACCAGCGCATGGGCGGGATGGTCCAAGGGAATCACCTGGCGCAATCATGCCGGCACGCGTGCGACGCTGCTGCAATCGGTGGCAATCGTGAAGCAGCCTTCTATAGCCCCCGCATGGATCTCCTACGCTGCATCCTCTGCCTCGGCGTCCTGGTGCTCGGCATGGCCGCGGAGCCGGCGTTCGTCCCCTGGATCCCCCGTCAGCTCGACGATTGGCCGGCCCTGGCAGCGGAGATGAAGGCCTATGCCGATGGCCTAGAGAAGGCCTATCCGACGCGGCCCTCGATCCGGGCCTACCCCGATCAGAGCATAGCCACACCCGACGCGGTGCCGCGGCCGCCGTCGGATCTGGTCGCTGAGGATCTCCTCATCCTTAACTACTGGGAGGAGAAGGGGCAAGCCAGGCAAGGGTGCGGCACCACCGTCGTGTGGCGGGCCGCCAAGAGCGGTGCGGCAGAGGTCCACGTCGCGATCTTTATGCCGGTCGTTGCGAAGCATCTGCCAAAGGTCGTGCCGGATGTGGGCGCGGCGATCAGCGAATTGGAGAAGTTCATCCCCACCCTGCGACCGGCGGCGGGCGCCTGGACGTCGGCAACCGATGGCAAATGGTGGAATGCATCCTGGAAGCGCAAGAACGGTCGGACGCGGACGCGGGACGATGTGGAAGGACGCGCCGAAGACCTCCGGCCGGTCGACACGGCCTGGCTGGCCGGACCGGTGCCACCCGGCACGGCCAAGCCCGTGGCGGCGGTCACGCCCGAGGCCTATGGCGAGCGCGTGGCGGCTCATGCCGGCGTGACCCGCGCCCTCGAACGGTTCAAGTCGGGCTTCACTCCACGCCAGATCGTGGTGCTGCAGGTCAAGGTGGGTGGCGCGGCCGCCAAGCTGGGCGTGCTGCCCGGCGACGTGATCGTGGCTATCGACAAGAAGCCGGTGCTCACCGTGTTCGACGAGGACTGGCTCGGTACGGAGGCGGAGCATGTCTTCACGGTCACTAGGCGGGGTGACGCGCCGCGCCAGGTGAAGATCCCGCCCGGTGCCCGCGGACTGACCACCGCGACCGGCGCCCCCGATCCCGGCCTGGCCGTCCTGGCGGCGGTCGGGCCGACCCTGACGCCGGCGCACACGGATGCGGCCGTCGCAATGTACGCGCTCGACCAGCCCGACCTGGCGGTGGCGGCCATACGCCGGCTCACCGGCAAGATCGGGGCCCCGGCCATGGTCTTCCTGAACGCCTGGCGGGCAGCGGCCAACGATGATTTTGGCCGGGTCGAGGCGCTGGTGAAGAGTGGCATCGGCAAACCGGGCTCGACGCTGGCCACCGAGGCGTTGCTGCTGTGCGCCGCCAACCGCGAGCGCTCCGGCCGGTTCAACTGGGCCTGGCCGGAGGCCGGCCGGAACGCGGATTTCGCGACCATGTTCCGCCATCTGGTCAAACCGCTGGGCAAGGACGAACGTTTCCGTCTGCTGGACGGCGCACTCGACGGGACGACGTTCACGGTCCAGGCCAATGACCGGATCCGGCCGTTGGAGTCGGCGGTCAGACTCCTGCAGCCAGATGGCGGAGTCCTGGCGGCCGAAGCGGGACCCGGCCCGTTCCAGGAAGCCATCTTCACCGACCTGCCCGAGCGGTTCCAACTCACCGCTACGTTCACCATCACCCCGCCGCCTGACGCCTTGCCCGCCAACCACAGTCAGATCCTGGCCATCCAGTTCCAGAACCGCTCAGCGAAGGAGATCAGCGGCAGGGGACATGGAATGGTGGCCATCACCACCGAGGGCCGAGCCTCCTTCCTGTCCGCTACCCTCGACAAGGAGGACCGATTCCGCGTCCTGCAACCGTTGCCGCTGCTCGTCGCCGCCGACGGGAAGGGCCTCAACACCCTGCGCGTGATCCGCATCGCCCAGATGCAGCGGATCGAGATCAATGGCCATGTCGCCCTGCAGGGGTTCCTGCCCATGTCTTCGGGCCCGCAGGCGCAGCTTGGACTCAACCTGCGGACGTGGCCCGGCTTCTCCGCCTGCTTCACCAAGGTCCAGTTCACCACCCCGCCGGCCCGGCCTGCGGTCAGCGATTTCTGATCGCCAGGGCCGGCTTGCCCCGAACAGACCTGGTGCGGCATATGGAGTCGCCGAAAACCCCTACACGGGTAGCGGATTGCCTGTGTCAAGGGTCAAGAGTGTCTGCTTATCAGGACTCCTATCCCCTTGGTAATGCAACACTTGGAACACTTTCCCCGCGATGTTCGAGCTTGACCTACTGACACACCCTGACCAGGGTGTCGCCCCATGATCCCACCTCGGACCGTCCTCGGCCTCGTCGCCCTCGGCTGCGCGCTGACCGCCTGCGCCCAGGCGCCGCGTTCAGCGGCCCCGACAAGACCTGCCACGCCCGGCAGCCCGGTCCCGACGACAGCCCCGGCGGCCAAACCGGGCGCCCCGGCCACGGTCCTCAGCGGTTCCGGCTCGCCAGCTCCGGCCACCGCCGCGTCTGCCCCGGGCAACGTCGCCGCCGGTTTCGACCTCGCTGCCTACCGGGCTGACCCGATGGCTTACTGCCGCGCGACCGATGGCAGCCGCTGCAACTTGGTCGCCCAGCCCGGCGCGACCACCCCCGCCCTGCAGAGCGTCGGGGCTGGTTCGCTGAGCGTGGCCACCGGCGCCAGCGTCAGCCTGCGCGCCCAGACCGGGCCGGGCATGCCGGTCAGCTTCACCTCGCAGGGCCTGGGGCTGTTCCCGGCCTCGGGCCAAAGCGCCATCACCGTCCAGGCCGACGCCGCCGGGCGCGCGG
>JBBREK010000342.1:0-3091 GCA_038203025.1 Planctomycetota bacterium | reverse complement strand
GAAGACATCTACGAGCTGACCTACATCCGCAAGGACGGCAGCCGCTTCCCGGCGGTCGTGTCGGTCACCGCGCTGCGCGACACGCAGGAGGCGATCATCGGCTATCTGTTGATCGGCACCGATAACACCGCGCGCAAGCAGATGGAAGCGGAGGCGCATCGGACCCTGACGCTGCTGCAGACCATCTGCGATGGGGTGCCCGACCCCATCTTCATCAAGGACCGTGACAGCCGCATGATCCTGGCCAATGCCGCCGCACTCAAGATCTACGGCAAGCTGGCCAGCGCCGTCCTTGGCAAGCATGATCAGGAGTTGTACGACGACCCGGTGGTCGAACAGGCCCAGGTGGACAACGACCGTCGGATCTTGCAGAGCGGCGTCGCGGAGGTCTTTGAGGAGCGGGTCCTAGCCCCGGACGGCTACCGGGTCTACCTCACCACCAAGGCTCCGTACCGGGATGGCAGTGGGCACATCATCGGGGTCCTGGGAATTGCCCAGGACATCACCCAGCGCAAGCAGGCTGAGCGCACGTTGCAAGAGAGTCGAGAGCAGTTGAACGCGGCCTTGGCCGGCATGACGGAAGCCGTGTTCATCTCCGACAACCAGGGCCAGATCGTTGTTTCCAACGAGGCGTTCGCTGCGTTCCACCGCTTCCCGGACCAGGCCGGGTGCGCACGCTGGCTGTCGGAATCTCAGGATATCATAGAGGCGCTTCTCTCCACCGGCGAACCGGCACCGCCCGACACGTGGGCGATCCCGCGGGCCCTCCGGGGCGAGACGGCCAGCAACGTGGAATTCACCATCCGTCGCAAGGACACCGGGGAGAGTTGGCTCGGCAGCTACAACTTCTCTCCGATCCACGCGGATGGGGCTATCGTAGGAGCGGTGGTGGTCGCGCGGGAGATTACCGGGCAGCGGCAGATCGAGAACGCGCTGCGCTTCCTGAATACCTGCGGTATTGCCGGCCAGGACTTCTTCCGCGAGGTGGCCAGGTATCTCTCGGTGACCCTCATGACCGAATTCGTGTGTATCGACGCGCTGTCCGAGAACGGGCTCACGGCCAGGACCCTGGCCGTCTTCAACGACGGTCGGTTCGCGGATAACCTTGAGTACACCCTCGCGGGCACCCCGTGCGGCGACGTGGTCGGGAAACCCATCTGTCACTTCCCAAAGGGCGTGCGTGCCAGGTTTCCGAACGATCAGATGCTTCAGGACCTGGGCGCGGAAAGCTACGTCGGGACCACGCTGTGGGGCTGCCAGGGGAAGCCCATTGGCCTCATCGCGCTCATCAGCCGCAAGCCGATGCAGGATATCACCTGGCGCACGGCCGTGCTGGAGATGGTCGCCACCCGTGCTGCCGGCGAATTGGAACGCCGCCAGGTGGAGTTAGCGCGGCAAAACGCGCATGCCCTGGCCGAGAGTGCCAACCTGGCCAAGTCACGTTTCCTGGCCAACATGAGCCATGAGATCCGGACGCCGATCAACGGCATCCTGGGGATGACCGAATTGCTGCTCAATACCAGCCTGGACGCCCACCAGAAGGACCTCGCCAGCACCGCCATCGTTTCAGCCGAGTCGCTGATGTCCTTGCTCAACAACATCCTCGACTTCTCGAAGATCGAGGCGGGCATGCTGAGCCTGGAGACCATCGTCTTCGATCCACGTCTCGCCATCTACGAAACGATCGCGATGCTCAAGTCGCGTCTGCCTAGCCATCAGGTCGAGCTGCTGGTCCGCCTCGACGCGGCGCTGCCGCCTTGGCTGCTCGGCGACCCCACCTGCTGGCGCCAGATCCTGGTCAACCTGGTCGGCAACGCGATCCGCTTCACCGCTCGGGGCCACATCCTCATCGAACTGAGCTGGGATGCGGGCGCCCTGATCCTGATGGTCAGCGATACGGGCATCGGCATCCCCACCGCCCGCCTGACCCAGTTGTTCGCCCCCTTTGTCCAGGCCGACCAGTCGACGACGCGGCGCTTCGGCGGGACCGGTCTCGGACTGGCGATCACCCGCCGCCTGGCCGAGGCCATGGGCGGCAGCGTCAGGGCCGACAGCGTCGAAGGCGCAGGTTCGACCTTCACCATCCGCCTGCCGCTGCCGGTCGATCCCAGTTCCCAGCCCTCGCCACCGTCGCTACCTTGCTTGGCCGACCTGCGCATCCTGGTGGTGGATGACAACGCGGAGAGCTGCCGCATCGTCTGCGAACAGTTAGCCCAACTCGGAGCCCGGCCTGAATCCGAGACCGATCCGGCCCAGGCGCTGGCCAGCATCTGCCAAGCTGCCGATACCGACACTCCTTTTGCGGCCGCGATCCTGGACCAGTACATGCCGAGCATGGACGGGAGGGATCTGGCCGCGGTCATCCTGGCTAATCCCCAGACCCAGGCCCTGCCGCTGATCCTGTTGACCGCTGCCCGCGTCCAAGAGGCCGACGGCGGATTTGCCGGTCAGCTCGAAAAGCCAGCCCGTAGCGAACCGCTCGGTGAGGTTGTTGCCGCCGCCATCGCCCGGCGTGGTCAGCCGGGGGCAGCGTCGGCCACCGCCGACGCTGACCAGGGTGCGGACGTCGCTGACTCCCCGGACTTCCGCATCGTGGCCCGCGTTCTGGTGGTCGAGGACCATCCGATCAACCAGAAGCTGGCGGACCTCGCGTTGCGCCACTTTGGCGCAAGTGTCACCGTCATCGGTGACGGCAAAGAGGCCCTCGCCCTGCTCGCCCAGGAAACCTTCGATCTGGTGTTCCTGGATTGCCATATGCCAATCATGGATGGCTACGAGGCGACGGCTGCCATCCGCAGCCGCGAAGCAGCCGCCTCCGGCCAGCGCGTGCCGATCATCGCCATGACCGCCAATGTCCTGGTCGGCGAGCGTGAACAATGCTTGGCCGTGGGGATGGACGACTATCTGCCGAAGCCCTTCAGTCTCCGCCAGCTCGCTGGGATGCTGCAGCGCTGGCTAGGCGGCCCCGCGCCCCCCCCCCCCCCCCCCCCACCCCCCCACCCAAGCGGAAAACCAGGCCACCGGGGAGCCCCGCCGAAGAGCACCGACACTCAAACGCACCCGCCACACCCACACCACGACGAGACCCCAC
>JBBREK010000341.1:0-3133 GCA_038203025.1 Planctomycetota bacterium | reverse complement strand
GTCCTACCTCAGCACCACGGCCAAGAACGGTGTCGATCCCTGCGATGCCATCGCCATGGTACTCGCGGGCGAACCCTGGCTGCCAGCGGTACCGCTGCATAAACGCTCAAATCAACAGGCAGCGGCCTGAGCAGTTACAACCCAATATGGTCCGTATTCGATGGTCTAACCGCGAACTGCGAACCGCGAACCCAATGCGGCATTTAGGGTCACTACATCTCTTGGTTCACCTCCCCGCCACCGTGAATCCCTGTGCAGGGATAGGCACGACGTGGAGGCCAGCAGCATCGGTGTAGCGGAGGTCCTGGGCCAGGTCCCCAGTGTTCCAGCAATGCAGCTCTGTGCTGCCGATGTGGGAACGGACCAGCGCCAACACGTTGGCTGGCGCCTGCACGCTGAGAGCCGGCGCGTGGCGTAGACAGCGCACGTCACCGCCGCACAGCAATGGCTGCAAGCAACCGGTGGCCGCCCCGGTACCCCAATTGCGACCGTGGCCGCACAGGACCGAGGCGATGGAGCAACCCTTGTCAGCATGTTCACGTCCACTGCGCAGGCCGCGTTGGGCGACCCAGGCGCGCTGCCGGGCCACGCGCAGGGCATGCAGAGCGAAGCGGGGCTGGCCCGTCACGTCCCAGGCCAGGGTGGCGGCAGCCGGGCAGATGGTGACGGTGGCATGCAGGGCCCCGGCGTGGTCCGCCACGTACCAGCGTTGCATGTCCAGGCGCCGGCCAACGCCAGGTCCGTGAACTTCGCGCTGCGCACGCGGAGGCAGCACCAGATATTCGGGCTCCTCGGCCAGTGACCATGAGCCGCTGCGATGCACGATGGCCGCGTCGAAGCTGGCATCAGCGAAACCGAGCCGGAAGCGCCGCAGGGTGGCAGCCGCCGGATCGCAGTACGGGTCGTCCAATTGCTCCAGCAGATGATCAGCGACACGTTTGGCCGCGTCGTGGTAGAGCGGATCGGGAGAGATGGCATAACAGTCAGCCAGCGCGTGGATCCCGCCGGAGGCGAGCAGGGCTTCGATGCCAGTGAGCGGATCGTCGGTGATGGTGTGCGTCCGCTTCTCCCCAGCGAAGGACCGCGCAGTCCCGTCCAGATTCCAGCAAGCCGGGAGGGGATCGGCCGCGGCCAGGATGCGTTGCGCCCGCGCCCGCGCGTAGCGTAGGGCCCATTCGGCATAGGCGGCATCGCCCGAGCAGTCATGGGCGGCCAACGCCAGGTGGAGGAAGCGCCAGTGATCGCCGGTCTCAAGCCGATGCTTGGAGTCGCGGTCGGCATGCCGAGCGCCGAGGTCCCAGCTGACGAACACGTCGCGTTCGGCATCGTACCAGCGTGGCGCCCCCGCTTTGCGACCGACGATGAAGTCGGCAGCGCCGGTCATCAGCTGACGGGCGGCAGCACTGTCGAACAGGTGGGCGTAGCGTGGCAGGAACAGGAGGAATGGCTCGGTGCCATGGTGCGCTTCGGCGTCCGCTTCGTAGCCATCGACGCCGTTGGTTTGAACCCACCGTTCCAGATCCTGGTACAGCCCATGCGCGTGCTCTGCGACGGCCTCGTCACCGCAGAGCAGATGCAGCAGCAACCACGGCAACGCGTAGTTGGCTTCGTCCTCCCCGCCCCCATGCGGACCCGGGGCGTCGAGCTGCCTGCTCTGCTGCAGCGTCTTGCGCAGGCATTGGAGCAGGCTGTCGCGCTGTTCGATGGTTGCCAAGGCCAGAGAGGGGTCGCTGTTGGTATTCATATATGACAGATTTTATAGAGACATATTATTGTTCCATCGCATTATTGACACGTATGATAGCATAAATGGATCACCCTGGCCACGTCGCGCAATGGATCACCATCATTGCCCGATGGCGTTTGCGATGGCGGCACGTCGATCTGATCGACGCCGGACTGTCGACCTACCCGCGGCAAGCCGGCGGCGTGATCAGTCCCGTCAGCGGTCAGGTCGTGGTGATGCTGCCGCTCCGGCCGGGCCTGTGTTACCGGCGGGCCGAAGACGCAGCCTGGTATCGCCTGCGCCCGGATGAGGCCTTCGTCATGCGCCTGGGGACCTGGCAGGCCCGCAATGAGACGCGGCCGTATGATCAATTGAAGATCGCCATGCACGATGACCACTTCGGCGTGGTCCAGAACACCAACGGCGTCAAAGGGGCACACCTGATGACAGTACCAGACCAGCAGCGCTGGCGCATGCTCCTCGCCTGCTGTGCCGGTGAGGCCTGCGAACAGCATGCGGCTGTGGCCCTGTTACTGGCCGAGTGCTTTCGCGCCCTGCAGACGACGCCGCGACCGACGAAATCCGAGCGGAAGTTCCAGCTGGTGTGCGAGCATCTGCGCAACCATCTGGATCACGAGCATTCGCGCCGACAGCTGGCGGCCATCGCGCAATGCCACCCGAGTCATCTGACGCGCCTGTTCACCACCTATGCCGGATGCAACTACGCCGCCTGGCTGGAGACCGAGCGCTTCCATCTCGCCTGCGCCCTGATGCGCGAAACGGATTTCGATCTCGAGCGGATCGCCCGCACGAGCGGCTTCGCGAGTGCCAATTACTTCATCCGTCGCTTCCGCTCTGCCTTCGGCAGCACCCCAGGGACCTGGCGGCGACAACGGTAGCTGGGTCGATCAGCAGCCCTGACCGAATTGACGCTCGACCTCGGTCTGGCCAAAAGCCAGACCCATCGCCTGCTGCGCTCGCTGTGCGCAGCAGGCTACGTCCTGCAGACGGCGGATCGGCGTTATCGCTGCGACATCAAGGTGCTGCGCCTGGCCAGCTCGGTGCTGGCAGCGCATCCGTTGCGGCGGACGGTCCTGCCGGCCCTGTAGCGCCTGGCTCGTTCCAGCCGGCTGGTACCTGGGTTGCCACGATCCGCAGCCTGGCTGCGCCGACCTGCGCGCCGAGACCAACGGCGAGGGCACCGGCATCACCTGGACGTTGCATCCCTGGCTGGCTCCCGGGCAGTCGTGGACCTCTCCCGTCCTGTGCCTCCAGGCCTACAGCGGCAGGTGGACCACAGCCCCCGTCTGTATCGCGCCTGGGCAGACACGTTCCATTTACTCGTACCGGGTGGAAAGTGACAGACTTGAATCGAAATACCGGTCTCGTTCGCCAATGCCTGCAACT
>JBBREK010000340.1:0-3145 GCA_038203025.1 Planctomycetota bacterium | reverse complement strand
CTTCCGCCTTCCGCCTTCCGCCTTCCGCCTTCCGCCTTCCGCCTTCCGCCTTCCGCCTTCCGCCTTCCGCCTTCCGCCTTCCGCCTTCCGCCTTCCGCCTTCCGCCTTCCGCCTTCCGTCTTGAAGAAATTCTGCTTGCCTCACGCCCCTGTCCCAACAGCCGCGAGCGAAATCATCCGCCCAATCGGGCCGCCAGCGTCTGGGGGGTGAAGTAGCGCAGGTCGCAGTCCAGTTGCAGCATCGTGCCGGTGGTCGCGGGCACCGATCGGCCGAAGGCGTCCAGGCAGCTGGGCGCCGGGATCAACTCCTGGGCGACCTTGGCGTCGGCCTCCGGCCGGCTGATCCAGCCGGCGATGACTGTGGCGCCGTCGGCGCGGTGGAATTGGTAGACATGCCGGCCAGCGGCATCATCACCGAGATCGGCGACGTAGGTGGCGTCGCCCAGCACCCGGTCCCAGGTGGCGAGAAGTGGCATGGTGATCAACGGACGGCTGTTGAAGCCGAGCAGCATCGAGAAGTTGAAGTGCCCAGGGTATTCGCGCGGGCAGGCGTTGTAGATGTAGTGCCGGGCGAAGCCGGCCGCCTGGCGGGCGATAAGGCCCTTGGCCAGCAGCATCGAACCTGACAGGCCCTCGGGGCCGTCCTCGATGGTGAATCCGGACTCGCAGTCCCAGATCGGTTTAAGCTTACCGGCCTCGGTGATCTTGCGGCGCAGGAAGCCAATGGTGTTGGTGAAGCCGGCGGCACCGACGCCGGCCTTCTGCGCGTCGCCATAGGCGTGATAAGAGACGACGTCGCAGACATCGAGCAGTCCCAACGGGATGCACTCGACGATGAAACCGCCGCTGCCGGCGGTGGCGCCGGCGACGACCACGGCGTCGGGGTTCACCGCTTTGATCACCGGATAGGCGGCGCGCGCCAGGGCGGTGTAGGCCTGCTGCAGCGACTCCCCCCGTTTTGGATCGACCTTGAGGGCATGGCCATTCGGCTCGTTCCAGATCTGATAGTAGCGTACCCGCTTGCCGCAGGCGGTGACGGTCTGGCGGACGTAGTGGGTCCAATCGTCGAGCGAGCGTGGCGGATACAGGCTGCTCGACTGCCCGTCCGGCGAGGTCGAGGCCCAGTCGGGGGTGCCGTTGAGCAGCACCATCGGCTCGATGCCGTTGGCGGCGAAGCCCTCAAGCAGCCCGGGCGGTACAGTGATCGGATCACCCGCCTTCGGCTGCAACCGGGGCCAGCCGAAGTCCCAGCAGCGCATCTCGCGCAGGCCGAGCAGTGACGCCACGGCGAGTTGGGATGGTGTGTTGGTCCGATTGACATGCGTGCCGAGGAAGCCCGAGCGATGCATCTGCGGATCGGCGGGCAGGACCACGGCGAAGTCGTCATCTATTACCGTTGCCGTCGCGCCAGGCAGTTCGACGCCGACGCGGAACCAGCCAGGCGGCATATCGGTAAGCACGGCCTCGACCCCGGGCCGGCCATCGCCGAGTGTGGCGACGGTGGCGGGCAGGCGGCGCACGGGCCGACCCCGCTCGTCGTTGACGGTGATGGCCAAGTCGCTGCCGGCGGCGAGGCCGTCGGTGCGAACGCGCACGGTCACCGGCTGGCCAAGCACTGCGCAGCGGTCGCGGTTGGTGCCGGCTACCAGCAGCTCGACCCCGGCGCGCGCGGGTAGCGCGTCCGGTGCGCCAGGCCCGTCTTCGCGCAAGCTGATGGTCTCGATGCGGGCCGGTTCCTTGCCGAGATGGCGCAAGCGGAAGGCGAAGTGCTGCTCGGGTTCGTAGACGATACCTGCGCGCGGCAGCGCGGTCGACAGCTTGGCCGTCGCCACGCCATCGACGAAGGTCAGGCTGAGCCTTTCGGAGTCGACCGGAGACATGCCGGGTCGGATGAAGAAGACATCGACATCGTCTGCTGCGGCCTGGCCGCGGACGGTGACGCAATACGTCCGGCCGTATGGGCAGACCAGGTCCGTACCGGCGTTGATCAGCGAGACGGCACCGGCCGGCAGCTGCAGCGCCATCCGTCCGCTGGTGGCATCCGGCGCCAGGAAGCGGTCCAGGCTTGGCCGCTCGGCGGATGCGACGATGGTGGATTCCAAGCGCGGCAGCCGGAAGTACCAGTCGTCGGCGCCGAGGGCGAAGTCGCCGTTGGGCAACAGTTCGCCGCGGAACGGGACGGTGACCGGCGGGAGCGCGAAGTCCGGCAGTTCGGTGACCTGGAAGCTGCGCACCTGGAAGGTGCCGACGCCGAGCATGGTGAGGTTGAAGCGGAAGTCGCCGTCACCCGACTGCTGCCGGACTTGCAGCGAGTAGCGGTGCCAGTCACGTTCGATCGGCCATTGCGCCGGACGGAAGCGCAGACCCTTGCCCTGCACCTGAGCTCTGAGCTGCTCGACCTGGCCGATCACCCGTCCCTCCAGGTCGATACGATAGACCTTGCCCGATCGCAGGGTCAGCTGCTTGGCGCGGAAGAGGTCGGCCCGACTGAGCACCTCGACGGACAAGACCGGCGCCTCGCCGTCTGACTCCATGCGCTCCATGCGCAAGATCGTTGGTGGGAAGTTGTAGATGTTGTCGAGCCAGCCGGCGAAGTCGCCATCGGTGGCCGCCGCGGTGCCGAAGAGGGCGCAGAGGAGGAGGGCGTGCAGGCAGGTGCGCATCGGAGGCTCCCAGGAGGTCGAATGGCGAGGATAGCGGGATCCGACCGCCCGGACATGGCAGGAATGCCTAGTGATGCGGTGGATCTGCATGGGCTTGCGTGGCCGGTAAGGGAAACGCTCGGCAGGCTGTTTTGGGCGTTCCATGCAGATGTGGAGCAGGCCTAGGGCAGACCCGCCTGTACCGGGAGCGCCCGCCGGACAGTCTGTGGGGGCCACGGTCGATCCGAGAGCATCTCAGGGGGTCATCATGCACCTATCGCTTGCCTGCCCGCGCTTGGGGCGCTACGATAACCACGTGGCAGTATGTCCAACCATCTTGAAGCCAGCACACGGTGCCTTCACGCTGATCGAGCTGCTGGTGGTGGTCGCGATCATCGCCGTGCTGTCAGCCATGCTGCTGTCGGGCATCAGCTTGGTGCGCGAGGCGGCGCGATCCCTCGCCTGCCAGAGCAGTCTGCGGCAGATCGGCCTGGCGGCCCAGAC
>JBBREK010000339.1:0-3182 GCA_038203025.1 Planctomycetota bacterium | reverse complement strand
CCACCCAGGTCGGATCGGCGGCCTTCTCGGCAATCTCGGCGGACCTCCAAGCGAACGGGCTGCCGTCAGCAGCGGTGCGCGGATGGGCGAGCGCCCAGCGGGCGGCGACCTCGGCGGTGGTCCACGTGGCGACGCGATCGGGGTCGGTGCGGATGACGATGTGGAGGTGGTTCGACATCACGGCGTAGGCCAAGACATCGATGGCATACGCGGCGGCGGCTTGCTGGATGAGTTCGCGGACCCAGGTACGGCGGTGCTCGGCATCGTCACCGCAGAGAAAGGCGCGGTGGACGCAGCGGGAGATGACATGGTAGCAGCCCGGGCGGTCGTCGGCCACGAGGAGACGGCGCGGGATGGGCATGGGGGACGTATACGGTCAGCATAGACCCATTGCAAGCAGTCTCAGGGTGTGCGTTGATCTTCACGTGCCTGTCCACGATCTTGTCATGTCCACGATCTTGTCACGTGCCTGTCCACGATCTTGCGAACTCAGACCCTGCTCGGTCGCATCGACGACTGGCTGCAGATCACCAGTGTCCGTTTGCAACGCTGGATCGACCTGCCCGAGCGTATCGACCAGTTGATGGCGCGGCCTGCCGGCGGCGACGTCACCCCGCTCCTGGCGGCGGTGCTGCTGCGTCGCCACTGACTGAGGATCCCATCCCTATCGCTCGCCGAGGGATATGCCGGTCTGGTCAGCGCGATCACTGATCCAGACCCCCGCTTCGCTTGACCAACCGATCCGGCACGATCGTCAGGAAGGACCGGTTGGGTGGCCTACTGACGATGTACCATCGGATTGCGGCGTAAGGGGCATTTGCGATATGCGCCCCAGACCACCAGGCGCTTGCGTTATTTCGCCTTGCTACCTGCCTCGGTGTTGACCTTGCTGCGTTGTTCCGTCTCCCACCGGTCAACAGCAAGCGTCTTGTTCCTCATCTCCACGCGAGCCTTGGTCCGCTCCTGCTGCACATCAGTTATCTCCTTCGTTTCTGCAAGGTCGAGATCTCTACGCCTCTGCAGAGACTTTGCATCAGCAACCTCCGCCTCGCTCAAGATCGGGGCGACCTTCTTGGTTGCAGCACTGTCGATTTCGGTCTTTCGGCTCATCGCCTTCGCCTTGGCCTGGGCCGCCTCATTCGCAGGCTTGTCTCTCAGGTCTTCAACGGTCTCAGCATCGATTCGATCCTTCTCATACTTTGTCTGAACCTCGATCGTGGTGCGGCGGGCCACCCGGTCGGTCTTCGCCTTGTCCGCTTCGATGATGATCGCTTCACGGTCCGCTTTGTATTTGTCGCGGATCTGTCGTTCACGGAAGTCGAGATTGACTGACTGTTCATCAAACTTTTTGTCGATCGCCTCCTTCTGGATGAGGGCGTCCTTATGGACGTTATCGATTCTCCGCGTCGTCTGCGGGGAATTGTCAGGATATTCGCCGCGGCTCTCGCCCATGCAACCGCCTACGCAGAAAGCGGCGGCGAGAACAGCAGCGCACAGAGAAATAGATGGTGTCATGGGGTATGCCTGATGGGTTGTGGTGAACGTCCGGAAACAGAGCGGGATGCCCACGTTTCCTTGCTGGACGGCACTCTTAGCCAGCCCACCGGCCGATTGCGATGGGGTGTTCTACCCAATGACGATGCCACTGAGGCGCTCGGCGCGGCGGTGGCGCGCACTCCAGTGGATGAATATGGACACGTGGACACGCGAGCGCCGTAACCGTCCGATCCCCCCTGCCTGGCACGGCCGATCATCGACTGTAGGCTGCAGGCAGTCGATTCCCGGTCAGGCCGCAGCGCGTGCGGCGGCGGCGCGGGCTGGCGTCAGGCTGACCGGATCCACCGTGGCGAGCAGGGCCTTGACCGTGTCGGCGAGGTAGGTGGCCGGGTTGAGTCCGTTGATGCGGGCTGACTGGATGAGGGTGTAGGCGATGGCTGCCGAGGCGCCGCCGTCGGCGCTGCCGGTGAAGAGCCAGTTCTTGCGACCGACGGCGATGGTGCGCAGGGCGTTTTCAGCCGGGTTGTTGTCGATCGGAGCGATGCCGCTGTCGACGAATCGATACAGGGCGTCCCACTGGTTAAGCGCGTAGGTGACGGCCTTGACCAGCGGCTCGGTCGGTCGGCAGGTGCTGTTCCAGGCGTCGAGCAGGATTTTGAATGCTTCGAGAATGGGCCGGCTGCGCTGCTGGCGCTGCCAATGTCGCTCGTCCGGCGGCATCCCGGCTATCTCCCGCTCAATCCGGTACAGCTCGCGAATCTTCGCCAGCGCCTGGTCGGCGCGCGGATCGCCGGTCCGGGCCGGACGGCCCGGCTGCATCGGGTCGGGCGGATGCAGGGCCTCGTAGAACTTCCGGCGCGTGTGCGCCCAGCACGCGATCTCGATGACCTGGCCACCGATGAAGATGTGGTCGAAACCGGCGTAGGCGTCAGCGACCAGGAAGCCGTGGTAGTCGGCGAGGATCGTTTGCGGGTGCACGCCCTGGCGATTCTCGGTGTAGTGGTACCACGCCGCGTACGTGCTGCGGTAGACCCAGAACCGGGCAGTGCGGCACTTCCCGGCGCCAGGATCCTGCTGGCGCACCGGCGTGTCGTCGACGTGCAGCACGGCGGCGGCCAGCGTTTCAGACTTGATCGCGGCGGCGACCGGTGCCAGCAGGTCAGTGGCGGCGCGCAGCCAGTCCATGATGGTCGAGCGCGGCAGTTCGACGCCGGCTTCGGCGGCCATCTCGGCGAGACGGTAGAGCGGTAGATGGTGGCCGTACTTCGCCTGGAGCATGTGCAGGATGCGTTCGTCGGTCGCCTTACCGCCGGGGATGATGCACGCGGGCATCGGCGCGCTGACCTTCGGCTCGTCCTCGTTCCAGGCGTGGCCATAGATGAGCTTGATGATGCGCCGGGCGACGAAGCCGCCGGCCAGGTAATCCAGCTTCACCGTCACGTCGCGGTCGACGACCACCAACGGCTTCCCGTCGGAGCCGATGCGCTCCGACTCTGGCAGATCGATGATCTCCTCCCGCTCCTCCAGGTGGACCGGAATGGCGAGGCGGCGGTGGCCGTCGTGGCGCTGGTCGCTGCAACGACGGCCGCATCAGAGGCGAAGATGTTCTGTTGGTTCGGATCGTGCCGCTCGGACGTGTTGGCGAAGATCCGCCGCGACATGTGGAACACCCGGTGATGCAGAAC
>JBBREK010000338.1:0-3196 GCA_038203025.1 Planctomycetota bacterium | reverse complement strand
CGCGGTTCGCGGTTCGCGGATGTTTCGACATACGGGGCCCGTACACGATTGTCCATTCGTGAACCGCGAACCGCGAACCGCGAACCGCGAACCGCGGGCTCATGGCAGGAAGGCGTCCTCGTCATCGCCCGGCGGCTCACGCCGGGCGAGCATGCGGCTGTACTCGGCAGCGGCCACGCTGCGCGGGGCCAGGGATTCGGCGACACGACGCGCCGATTCCCAGCCCTGCAGCTCGGCCTCGGGGGTGATCCGGCCCATCAGCAGGTTGCAGCGCAGGAACACCAGGTAGGTGTCGATGGCGTCGCAGGAGCAGTAGTCGTCGATGCGCTCGTGCTCACCGCGGTTCCACAGTTCCTGCACCATGCTGCCCTTGGTATCCATCTTGCCGCAGCCACCAACCAGCTTGGCGAACAGGTCGAGTCCACCGTTGGCATGCGTCGCCCCGGCGTTGGTGATGAACTCCTGCACGTCGAAGTGGTAGGTGCTGTTGAAGCGGTTGCGCGGCTGCTGGTAACCTGGCCCGTCCATGCGAAACCACTCCGGCACCGGGATGCCAAAGCGATAGGCGCAGTTCTCCATCACCGGCAGGTCGAAGAAGCGGCCGTTGAAGGTAACAAAGCAAGGCGGGGCGGAATTGCCACGTTCCAGGTGCTTGCGCCAGCCGTTCCAGAACTGCCGCGCGATGACCTGCGGCCGGAACTTGGGCCGATCGAGGTTCTTGACGTCGATGAGGGTGAAGTCCACGGCGACCCGGGCGATCGCGATCGACACCGGCAGGTGGTAGGTGTGCGGGATGAAGTCGCTCTTGCCGGCCTCGACCAACTGGGCCTGCCAGCGCTGGATGGCCTCGGCCGGAGTCAGCTGCGGCTGCTCGGGGAAGCGCGACAGCTGGACCAGCCGGCCGTCGACCACGGTTTCGATGTCGAAGACGAGGAATGCGGCGCGGTCACTCATGCCCGACAGGGTACGGTCCAGAGCCGGTTGTCGAACGGCGCCCGGCGGCAGCATCCGGGGCATGGATCGCATCGTCATCGGCGGCCCCCTCCGCCTGCTCGCCGCATTCCTCTGCTTCGCCATCGCGGTGGCGCTGGCCGGACTCGGCTTCCGCCTGGGCTGGGGCCTCGGCTGGATGGCCTGGATCCCGGCGTTCTTCCTGCTGCTACCGGCGTTGTCCCTGGGTGGTCGTCGTGAGCTGCGGCGGTCGCCCGGCGGTCTGGAGATCCATGACGGCCGCTTCTTCCGCCGCATCTACGGCCTCGGCCTGGGTGGTGCCGAACTAGAGATCCTGCCGGCTGGCGGCGCCTGGGCGGTGGTCCTGCACCGGGCCGGACGCGAGATCCCCCTCGCCTCGTGGATCGGCCGCGACACCGCCGAACGCGTCGCAGCATTGTTGCCTGAGGTGCCACGCCGTGCGCCCCGGCTGCCAGTCGGCGACCGTTGACCTCCTCCCTTCCGCCAACCCGCACTCCCCTACGCTGCCCATGATGCTCGACGATGATCCCGTCCGCGCCGCCGGCCTGCTGCTGCGCCGCGAATCCGTCAACCGCCGCAGCTGGCTGCTGCTGCGCAATCGCAAACGCGGGGAATGGGGTTTTCCAAAGGGCCACGCCGAATCCGGCGAGGACGACATCACCGCCGCCCTGCGGGAATGCGCCGAGGAGTCCGGCATCGCCCTGGTCGCCCTCGACGGCACGCCGCGCGCCCTGGTCTACCGGCTTTCCGACGGCAGGCCCAAGCGGGTCATGTACTATCCGGCGCGCACCGCCCAGGATCGCGTGACCATCTCGCCCGAACACAACCGCGCCGGCTGGTTCGACGCCAAGGGCGTGATCGCCCGCATGCCGTATGAAAGCCTACGCGCCCTGTTCCGTGCCCACCTACGCGACTTCCGGTACCGCTGATGCAACGCTTCGAACTGTTCATGCCCGAGGGCTCCGAGATTCCCGAGCCGCCCACCCTGGCCGGGATCCTGGCCGGCCTCGGCTGCCGCCTGCAGGGCAGCGACGCCTATCGTCCGGGGACGTGGAGCGATCCGGCCACCGGCGCCCGCGCCGTCATCGACCTGGGCCAACCGCCGCTGGAGGAGGACGCGCAGCATCCGCCGCGCGCCTACCTCGGCTGGACCTCGCTGCAGCTCGCCATCCAGTTGCCCCTGGTCTGCCCGCACTGGCTGGCGGTCGAGGGATTCCAATTCATCGAACGGCTGCGCGCCGCGCTGCCCGAGGCTTATGCGCTCGACATCGAGGACATCCAGGAGAGCAAGGACGCCGAGCCCGGCCCCTTCCCGTGGAGCCGGCCGCGCGCCCTGGCCAGTTGGGAACGCCTGCACGCCGCCCAGATCGACAGCCGCACCGACCTGGCGCGCATGAACCGCGGTGACTCCCTGCGTCTGTGGCGCTGGCGCCGCGAGCGCGAGGCGTCCTGGCCGGTGGCCACCGTGCTGCGCGACCGGGCCACCGCCGAGGCGCACGCCGTGTGCGTGTGGGCCGACCCAACCATACCCTGTGCGCTGCCGAGCATCGGGCTGGTGCTGGGGCAGCTCGACCGTCCACGCCTGATGCGGCGCAGCAGTCTGCCCGACGGCACCGCCCTTGGCAGCGCCGGCGCAGCCCTGGTCGCACAGCCGGCCGAATGGCCCGACGGCCTAGCGATCGAGCGCTTCAGCGCCTGCGACGACGAATTGTGGGTTGATTAGCCGACTACTGAGGCCAGCGCCACACCGCTGGCGCAGCGTGCATACGGCAGGCCGAACTGGGCGACGGCGTGGGCGAAGTCGAGGCGATGGTCGGTCCGCACCAGTTGGCGATAACCGGGCACGCAATGATCAGGCCGCGCCTGGGACCGACGAGCTCAAGCTCGTCGCAAGGCCCCACCGACGGGCTGGAGCCCGTCGCTCCCAGGACCGTCCCGGTGAATGGGGGCGCCGTACACCCATCGCAGCAGGGGCACTGGGACGAATGGCCCGGTATGCCCCGCCTACCAGCTTGCCTGTGCCGTCTGCACGGCATTCACCGCCATGCACCGTTGACCTTCTTGAACCACTCCGGCCTTAAGGCTCACTCAGTCCATCACCCGCGTCCAGGCCCGCGGAGCAAGCGCAGCAGCGTCCACGGCCTTGCTCCAGGCGCCGGCGTCGAAGCCGTGGTCCACGCCCAGCAGATCGGCCAGCTCGCGCCGGGCGCTGCGGCAGAGGAAC
>JBBREK010000337.1:0-3216 GCA_038203025.1 Planctomycetota bacterium | reverse complement strand
CCCAGCGCCGTAGCCGTAGATCAGCAGGCCGGACATCATCTGCGGGTGATAGGCAGCCTGACCACGACCATCGCCGGAATACCCAGCAAAAAAAAACGCAGACAGGTCAAGTTCCCCCATCATATCGGCCACGAACCGGGCCAGATGGCCCTCTGGCAACCAGTCCTGCAGGTCCGGGGGGGGCAGCATGCTCTGGCGCAGGTCAAAGGTCCGGAAGCATTTCATACTGTATTTTACCGTCGAAACGGAAAATCGCTGTCGATATTTCGGAGCGGGATCTGGCCGGTTGGGCCATCTATCCCCGACACGCTCCTAGGCCCACAACGTACACCTCTTGCATCTGCTCCTTCATGCCGGTTTATCCCGGCGCTCGCCTGTCCAAGGTTCCGCCCTGTCCAAGGTTCCGCCCTGGCGGAACAGCTCAGCCTCGCCTCGATCCTCGCCGCCCTGCCGGACAGATGGGACACCGTGGTCGCGCCGGACGTAGCCCTGCCACCAGGGTGCGACCAGGCCCTGTGCCTGCTCGCCGCCGTGCTCGCCAGACCGGAGGTGCTCCTGCTCGATGAAGTCACCAGTGCATTCGATCAGGCGACCGCGACTGCCGTCGTCACCGGACTCGCAAACCTACCGTGCATCATCATTGCCTCGGCGCACCGCGGCGCAGCCTATGCCGGCTGGCCACGCCTGGATCTCGGTACTGCCCAGGATCACGCCAGCTTGATCTTGAGCTCCTCCAGTACCTGAACCTCGACCACCGCCTCCTTCAGCGCCAGCCCGACCAGCTTGCGTAGGCTCTCGGCCTCCTGCGCATCGATCTGGCCATCCTGCAGCACACTCTGGATCTCCAGCACCAGTTGGCTCTCACGGATGTCTCCGCGCGCCTTGTGTGAGACGAAGGCCTGGAGGTCAGCCGGCAGTACCTCGCCGGAGTCGGCCCGGTCCATCTCCAGACGGAAGGCATCGGCGATGCGCGTCGTCCCGTACTCGCGGGTCTCATGCCGGGCCAGGTGCAGGACCGCGACCACGCTGAGGTCGGCGAGGCGCTTCTGCCCGGTCAGCACCTGCACCCAGCGGCGGGCCGAGCGCGGATCGCGCTCGATGACCCGGGCCAGCTCGCTCATCGGCATGCGTTCGACGGTGGCGACCAAGGCGTCGTGGAGGCGCTGCATGGGCCCATGCTGCACCCCCTGGCGCCGCCTGCAATGCCGCCAACATGGTCCACGTGCGCATCGTCCTGGGCATCGGCAACGTCGGCAGCGAGTACGTCGGCACCCGCCACAACGTCGGTTTCGACGTCGTCGACCGGCTGGCCGGCCGGCACGGCGTCGACCAGTGGAGCCGCAAGCACCATGCCCGCATCGCCACCTGGCGACCGGCCAGCGGTCCGGTCCTGCTGGTCAAGCCGGAGACCTACGTCAACGGTTCGGGCGAGGCGGTGCAGGCCCTGATGGCCTTCCACCAGATCGTCCCGGCGGACCTGCTGGTGGTGGTCGACGACCTCAACCTGGCCCGTGGGACCCTGCGCCTGCGCGCCCAGGGCAGCGCCGGGGGGCACAACGGCCTACGCGATATCGAGTCCCGCATCGGCACCGCCTATCCCCGGCTGCGCGTCGGCATCGGCGCGCCACCGGGCGCCGGCGACGGCCAGATCCGCTACGTTCTCGGCCGCTGGACCGGCGATGAGCAGACCGACGTGCGCGACATGCTCGACAAGGCGGCGGACTGCGTCGAACGGTGGCTGATCGAGGGTGTGACAGCCGCCTGCAGCTTCAATGGCCCACTCCGCCCGCCGCCGCCCAAACCTCGGCCGATCGCTCCGTCACCGGCGCTGCCACCAGACGTTCCGTCTGCATGACTGCACCAGTGGCCTTGGCCACGGCACCGCTACATCCCCCTGCCATCGCCCGGCCGGTGCGCTACGCTCGGCGCCACATGGCCAGGCATTGTCAGTCGTGCGCCGCCGCCCTGTCCGATCAGTATCAGGGGGCCTGCCCCGCATGCGGGGTGGACGACCCATCGCGGACCGCCGTCATGTCGGTGCCAGGCCCCATCACCATCGATGTGCGCACGCCGCGCGGCGGCACCCCGCAGGACCCGCTACTGGGCGAGCGCATCGCCGGCTGCCTGGTCCAGGATGTCATTGGCCAGGGTGGCATGGGCCGGGTCTACCGCGCCATCCATGAAGGCCTGGGCAAGCAGGTCGCGGTCAAGGTGCTGAACACCGCCCTGGTCGCCAACACCACCTTCGTCGAGCGCTTCCTGCGCGAAGCGCGGGCGGCGGCCCAGCTCGACCACCCCAACGTGGTACGGGTGCTCAACGCCGGCGAGGAGCTGAACCGCCACTTCATCGTCATGGAGATGGTCGAGGGCGAGAACCTGCGCTCGCGCCTGCGCCGCGATGGCCGGCTGGAACGCGCCGAGGCCCTGCGCATCGCCACCGGTACCGCCCATGCCCTGGCCGCCGCCCACGAGCTCGGCCTGGTGCACCGTGACATCAAGCCCGACAACATCATGATCGACGAGGACGGCGACGTGAAAGTCGCCGATTTCGGCCTCGCCCGCCAGGTCGCCGGCGGTGGCGAGATCACCGGCGAGGGCATGGCCTGCGGCACCCCGCCGTACATGAGCCCCGAGCAGATCGCCGGGCACGCGGTCGACGGGCGCAGCGACCTTTACAGCCTCGGCATCGTCTTCTACGAATGCCTCGCCGGGCGGCGGCCGTTCAGTGCCAAGGACCTGCTCGGCTGGCTGGAATGCCATACCCGCATGGAGCCGGAGCCGCTGCGCCGCTACGTCCCCGACCTGCCCGACGAGCTGGCCGAGGTGGTCATGCGGCTGCTCGCCAAGCGGCCTGAGGATCGTTACGCCGACGCCCGCGAACTGCTCGCCGAGCTGCAGTTCCTCGGCGGTGACGATTCGACCGGCCCACGCGAAAGCACCCGCCGCGGTTCCCGCCGCGACCTGCAACCGAGCGGATCCATGCGGCTGCATCAGCTGCTCGGCCAGGGTGTCGACGAGGGCGCGGTGTCGCTGCATCTCGAACCCGTGGTCGGCGGCGGGCGAGTGCGCATGCGCGTGCGCACCGGCCTCAAGGAGATTGAACGCCTCTCGGCGGCGGGCTACCGCCAGCTCATCGACGCCTGCCGCAGCGCCGCCGGCCAAGCCACCCCGGAGATGCCGGGGCCGGTCGAGGGCGTGGTCGAGTTCGACCACGAC
>JBBREK010000336.1:0-3231 GCA_038203025.1 Planctomycetota bacterium | reverse complement strand
ACCGCTCGCCCTCGGGTCGGGTCGCCAGCGTCGCCGTCACCCATCGTGGACCGGCCGGCGAACGCACCGATCGCATGCCGGCCCAGGACTTCCGCTTGGCGGTCGGCGCCAACCAGCTGCGCTCACTGTGGTGGGAGAAGGCGGTCATGGCCAGCGCCCGCGGCGGCATGCTGGTGGTCGAGGGTCGCGGCTTCGGCCACGGCGTCGGCCTGCCCCAGGTCAGCGCCTGGCAACTGGCCAAGGACGGTCTCCGCGGCGAGGACATCGTCGCCCGCTATTTCCCCGGGGCGTCGCTGGCGAAGATGTGGCGATAAGGCCGCCTCACCCATGCCGCCGTCGCCGGCCGACTCAGGGCTAGCACCGCCGACCGGCCCGGCAGCATGCCGCCATGCGACCGATCGTCCTGCCCGTCCTCTCCGTCCTCGCTGTCTGCGCCCTGCTCTGCTGCGCCGGATGCGGCGGCGAGGAAGAGCGTTTCCGCGCCAATCCCAGCCAGACCGAGGATCCCGAGGACAAGGCCATCCAGCAGGACATCGAGGCCCTGGCGATGGGCGCGACGCCGGAGGTTCCCGAGGCCTCGGTGGCCTACGACAAGGCGGTCAACGCCCTGATCCTGCGCGGCTCCAAGATCGAGACGCGGCTGATCGACGCTCTGCGCTCGAACCACGACCCCTGGGTGCGGCTGGGCTGCGTCGAGGTGCTGACCGCCATCGCCACCAAGGCCTCGGTCGAGCATTTCATCGCCGTGCTCGACGACGAGGCCCCCCTGGTCGCGCAGCGCGCAAACATCGCCCTGCAGGTCCTCCTCGGCCAGCGCATGATCGCCGAACCCGGCAAGCCAGATGACAAGCAGCAGCAGCTGCCCGCCCCGCCCCCGCGCGCCGATGCCGACAAGGCTCTCGACGCCGAAGAGCGCATCTGGGCCGCCTGGCACGCCCAGCACAAGGCCGAGCTGAAGGCAGCCTGGGAACGCTGGTGGGCAGCGAACAAGAAGACCTTCACGCTGAAGTGAGTCGAAAATCAGCGATGGGATGCACACTGAGCACCAGAGTGACCAGAGTGGGAACGGGTTTGTACAGCGACGACAGTATCACTTATTGGAGAATCTGCTCGCGAGCCCTAAGTCCCTGCCTCTGCCTCTGGTATCTCTGGTCCTCCTGTTCATCTGCGTTTTCTGGGGTGAGGCGTTCGGCTGCTGCTGCTGCTACTGCTGCTGCTACTGCTACTGCTACTGCAGCACCCGGACCCAGCCGCCGACGCCCGAGGCGGTGACGCCGAACGGGGTGAAGGGCGGGGTGCCTTCCTCGGTGGTCAGGTCGTAATTGAAGTCGAAGCCGCGGGTCGGGGCTGAATAGACGGGCGGGCACTTGCCGAGCCAGTCAGGGGTCGTCTTGTGCCAGCCGGTCAGGCCGAACGGGGTCCGACCATAGGTCTTCTCAACGTCGAGCAGGAAGGCACGGGAATAGCGCCGCGAGTTCATCACCACCAGGCTGCCCTTGAACTTCATCGTCGGACTGGACGCGGTCCCCTGCGGCCAGGATTCCAGGAACATCATCGTGTCGATGAACGGGGCTGCCTGGCCTTCGCGCACGTTGGCCTTGGTGGTCGGCGAGTTGTGGGTAAGGATCGAGGTGTTGTAGGTGGTCGTACCCGCGACGGATATGCCGCCCGGTTTGGCCAGGATGCCGCTGCCGGAGACGCTGCCGTTGGTCTGGTTTTTCACGGTCAAGCCATCCGTCTGATAGCTCTGCAGGTTGAAATCCTTGCTCAGCAGTACGACGACGTCGCCCATGACCGCCAGCGGCGTCTCCTTCAGCTTCGCAATGCCCTTCTGGGTCTGCATCCGCAAGGTAGTATTGAGATTGCCGTGTAGGAACAGCTGGTTCGGGGTGACGATCGAGGTCTTCGATGACCCGAAGTCTGGCGTGCCAGTGGCCGGCATGCCCCAGTCGATGCTTTGGGCATTGGTCACCCGGACCCCCTGGATGAAGTCCTGGGGCATGATCGGTGGCGCCAGAGCCAGATCATAGGGCTGCAGGAGGTTGTACCCATCGGTCGGATTGGTGTACGGGTAGCTGGTGTTGTCGAGACTGGCCAGATTCGGCGTGGACCCACCCGTATTGGGTAAGGCACGGTCGCGCACCGACCAGGGATTGGCATCCGATGGGGTCGGATTGAAGGGATAACGGTTGGTGCGCACGGCGTAGAAGAGGCCGTTGAACTGCGCTGCCAAGGTCTGACTGGCGACCGAGGCATCAAGGATGGGTACGCCGACACCCGTGATCGGCTTGGTTACGGCTGTCGTCAGGGTCGTACCCTTCAGGTAGTCCTGTACGGCCCGCAGGTTCAGGCTCAGCAGGGTTTGCTTGCCCAGCAGGGTCCGCACGCTTGGGTAGCTGAAGGTCGTCCACGATCCGACCGGACTGGGTGTCGGATCCTTCTCCACCGTCATGGCGTCGTCCCACCAGCGTGACTGGCTCCAGAATTCACGCGAGTTGTACATCCAGTCTTCAGTCGCCGTCCGCGACGTCGGAATGGTCTCGTTGGCGGTAAAGAAGTCTTCGGTGATGTCATAGATGCCCCAGAAGACCTGGTATTGGCTGGCCAGATACCGGCTGAGATCGCGCGGGCTGAACGAATCCTCGTTCCAGTCGGTCTGGTCGATGATCGGATTGGACAGGGTCGAATCCAACTCGATCTTGACGTTGTCGAAATCGGCCTCAGTCGCGACATCCTTGTCGCCGGATTGGACGCACAGCCCAGCGAGCAACTGGATCGTGTTGGGGTCGGTATCCACCGACTTGGTCTTATAACTATCAATCCACCACTGAATGTCGGCGGTGCCCGGTAATTCGGTCCACAGCGGGTCCGACCGGGCAGGCGAGGCCTCCGGGCCAACGTAGTAGTAGAAGCGCAGAATCGCACCAGCAGCAGACATGTCGCGTTCGATGCGCACAACATGGTTATCGGTGGAATCATAGGTCCAGGCTGCCGGCAGATCACCTGCCCACCGCCCGGCATGGTTCACATAACCGCTGCCGGCCACGCTGGTACTGGCATCCCAGGGGAATCGGGTTGGTGGGGTCACATCGCGCCACAGGTCGGGTTGGGCCGAGTACGTGGTGGTCACTGGTGTGATCGAGGTGTCGACCGTCGATCCGGTCCAGTTGGAGCGCCACGACAGCACCGACCTAGCGCCGCTGTAGTACCAGGTTGCCCCAGTGGTGATGT
>JBBREK010000335.1:0-3233 GCA_038203025.1 Planctomycetota bacterium | reverse complement strand
TTGCCAAGCCAACCGATTGCGCCCGGATCCAAACGACGAGGCCACGATCAGCGCCAGCACGACCATGCGTGGTGACCAGATGCGCGCGCGCTCGAACTTGTCAGCGAGGGTGGAGAGGAGGCGGGTGACGAAGTCCGCCAGAAGGTCGGGGCCAGGCAAGATGTGCATAAAAACCCGCCATCGATGGCGGCGTCCGTATGCGATAAATGCATATCAACACAAATCTTAGGTCATTCTCTTAAGTCAGGTGCCATTGCGGGGCCGGGTCAGGTTCACGCTCGCTGTCGAGATGGCGTTGCCGACGGGAAAACCTGGGTGGTCGTGCTCAAGCACGCCGACGGCGGACATACTTGAGGATCTCGAACCAGCCGACACAGAAGACACCGGCGGTGACGCTGATTGCCAGATCCAGCGCGTGTAGTGGGGCGAAGTGGAACAAGGTGCGGGCCGCTGGCAGGCACAGCACCAGGGTGAGGAACCCGATGGCCCCCAGGACAACCCACCACTGGGCCGTGTTTGGTGTCCGCAAGATGCCGAAAATACTGCGCGACCACGACCGGTTGGTGATGATGATGACGATGAATGCCGCAACCAGGCTGGTGAAAGTCAGGGCGCGGGCCGCATCGTCGCCATGGTTGGTCTTGGCGTAGAGGAAGATGCCGACGCAGACCGCCAGGACGCTCAGGCCTTGCAGCAGGCTGATGGCGAGGCTCTTCCAGGAGAACAGACGTTCAGTGGAATCACGCGGTGGGCGGCTCATGACATCCTTCTCGGCCTCCTCGGCTTCGAAGATCAGCGTACACGACGGATCTATGACCAACTCAAGGAAGACGATGTGAACCGGCAGCAGCAGCAACGGCCAACTCGAGACGAAGATCGGCAGCATCGACAGCCCGACGATCGGGACATGCACGGCGAAAATGAAGCCGATCGACTTCTTGATGTTGTCGAAGATACGCCGACCCATCTTCACCGCCGCGACGATTGAGGCGAAGTCGTCATCAAGCAGCACCAGTGCCGCAGATTCACGCGCCACGTCGGTGCCGCGCCCACCCATGGCGATGCCGATGTGGGCCGCCTTGAGGGCCGGGGCGTCGTTCACCCCGTCGCCGGTCATGGCCACAATTTCACGGTTAGCCTTGAGAGCCTGGACGATGCGCAATTTCTGTTCGGGCACTACCCGGGCGAATACCTGGATGGTACGAATGCGCGTAGCCAGGATCTCGTCTGGCATGCCCTCGAGTTCCGGCCCGGTGATGACCTCGCTGAAGTTGGCGATGCCGGCTTGCCGGGCTATGCTCTGGGCGGTGGCGGGATAGTCACCGGTGATCATCATCACCCGGATGCCGGCGGTCTGGCACTCGGCCACGGCAGCCGGGACGTTGGAGCGCAGCGGATCAGCCAAGCCGAGGAGTCCGACGAACTCCAGATTCACATCTTGGTGGAGTTCTGGCAATTGATTGGCCGGAATGGAGGCCTTGGCCACGCCCAGCACCCGGAGTCCTTCGCTTGCCAGGGCGGTGACCTGCTTGGCGAGGGCTTCGCATCGTTCCGGCGACAGGCCGCACAGACCGGCGATAGCCTCTGGCGCGCCCTTAGAGGCGACCAGAAGCGGGCCGTCGTTACCCTGGTTCCACGCCTGGGTGACGGCGAGGAGTTCCGGCGATAGCGGATATTCCCGCTCTAGCGTCCAGCCCTGATGTCGTTCCTTGCTCGCTGGCGCCACGGTGGCCCCGGCGGCATGGATGGCGCGCTCCATCGGATCGAATGGGTCGGATTTGCTGGCCAAGACGGCGATGTCGAGCAGGGCCTGGACGTCGGCCGGTTGCTCGGTCGAGGCCTGTCCCAGCTTGACCGTGCGCCCCTCGATAATGATCTGCGTCACCGTCATCTGATTGAGCGTCAAGGTGCCGGTTTTGTCGGTGCACAGCACGGTGGCGGCGCCCAGGGTCTCGATCGCCGGCATGCGACGGGTCAGCACCCGGCTGCGTGAGATGCGCCAGGCACCAAGGGCGAGGAAGATGGTCAGCACCACCGGGAACTCCTCGGGCAGCACCGCCATGGCCATGGCGATGCCGGCGAGGAAGCCCTGCTTCCAACTCGTCGCGTCCCCACCGCGGGTCAAGGCGTAGACCACCACTACCACACAGCACAGGGCCAGACCGATGATCGCCAGGTTCCGCACCAACCGACCGGTCTCGATCTGGAGCAGGGTGCGTTCCGGCTTCACTTGGCTGAGTGCCTTGCCGATCTTGCCCAGTTCCGAGCGTAGTCCGGTGGCCAGCACCTCGGCCACGCCCTGCCCGGCGGTGACCAGGGTGCCCGAGAATACCGAGGGCAGATCGTCGCCGCCCGGCCGGTCCAGGTTCTGCGCCGTCGCTGAGGCGGCCTTGGCCACGGGAACCGACTCGCCGGTAAGCAGCGACTCGTCGACCGACACGTTGCTACCGGTCCGCAGTACGGCGTCGGCCGGGATGCGATCGCCCTCGGCAAGCAGGATGAGATCGCCACGGACCAGGTCCTTGGCAGCGATACGTTTGCGCTGGCCGTCGCGCATCACCAGCGCCTGCGGACTCGACAGGTCGCGTAGCGCATCCAAGGCCCGCTCGGTGCGGCGCTCCTGGACGATGGTGATGCCCATGACCACGAAGACGAAGCCGAGCAGCATCGCCGCGTCGCCGATTTCTCCCATCAGCATGTAGATCGCGCCCGCCGCCACCAGGAGCATGAACATAGGTTCTTTGATCACCTCCCAGGCGATGGCGAACAGGCCGTGTCGTTCCTCGACCGGCAGCGCGTTCGGACCATCAGCCAGCAGACGCTGGCTTGCCTCGGCCTCGCTGAGACCAGCGTGACCGGACAGCTCGAGGTCCGGTGCTGGTTTGACGGGAGTGGACGGCGTGGTCATGGACATTACCTTGTTCGTTTGTAACTGCTCAGGCGGTCCAGTAGTCGTATAGACTTTTCGCTGGGTTCCAGCCCGGGTCGTGATATTCCGTCACCATGCCAACGATCACCGTTCAGGGTCGGCAGTTTGATGACGCGGGATTGGCTGAGATCCAAGCCGTAGTCGACGCCAATCCCACGTGGTCTCGTAGGCGTATCGCTGACGAACTGGTTCGTCGTTGGGACTGGAAGAATGCTGCTGGCCGTTTGAAGGACATGTCGTGCCGACGCATGCTGGCGCGTCTTGAGTTGAGAGGGCTGGTCCGTCTTCCAACCCGGCGTCAACT
>JBBREK010000334.1:0-3245 GCA_038203025.1 Planctomycetota bacterium | reverse complement strand
CCTCACCGCCAAAGCCGAAACGCGTCACTCGACCATGTCCCCGCTCCCAGAACGTCTGCGCCCAAAGACCCTCGCCGAGGTGGTCGGCCAGGAGCATCTGCTCGGCCCCCAGGGGATCATCAGCCGGTTGATCGCCGCCGGGGCGCTACCGTCGATCGTCATGTGGGGACCGCCGGGTTGCGGCAAGACCACCATCGCCCGGCTGTTGGCGGCCGAGTTGGGACTGCGCTTCACCCCGTTCAGCGCCGTGCTCAGCGGCGTGCCCGAACTGCGCGCGCTGCTCGACGAAGCGCGCAAATGCCGCGAACTTGGCCAGGGCACGCTGCTGTTCGTCGACGAGTTGCACCGTTTCAACAAGGGCCAGCAGGACGCCCTGCTGCCGCATGTCGAGGCTGGCACTGTCACGCTGGTCGGCGCGACCACCGAGAATCCCAGCTTCGCTCTCAACAAGGCCCTGGTCTCGCGGGTCCGCGTCTTCACCTTGAACGCCCTCGATGCCCCCGCCCTCGAGGCCCTGATCGAGCGCGTGCGCAGCCATCCCGAGGGCCTGTCTGGCCTCGAACTGGACTCGGCGGCGCGCGACCTGCTCGCCCGGTTGTGCAGCGGCGACGGGCGGCGCATGCTCATGCTGCTGGAGGCGGCGCACGCCCTTGGCGGCGGCAACGTGACCGCGGCGCTGGTCGCGCAGGTGGCGCAGAACCCCAGTGCCGACCACGACCGGGCTGGCGAGGCGCACTACGACGTCGCCAGCGCCTTCATCAAGAGCATGCGCGCCAGCGACGTGCAGGCCGCCCTCTACTACCTCGCTCGGCAGCTGGAGTCGGGCGAGGACCCGGTGTTCGTCGCCCGGCGCATCGTCATCTTCGCCTGCGAGGACGTTGGCCTGGCCGACCCGCAGGCCCTGACGGTGGCCATGTCGGCGCATCAGGCCGCCGCAGCCATCGGCCTGCCCGAGGCGATCTACCCGCTGTCCCAGGCCGTCATCTACTGCGCCACCGCCCCGAAATCGAATGCGACTAAAGGGTATTTCGCCGCCGCCGCCGCGGTGCGGGAACGTCCCGGTGCAGCAGTTCCGATGTTCCTGCGTAACGCCCCGACCGGCCTGATGAAGGACCTGGGATACGGCGGCGGTTATGTCTACGACCACGACACGCCCGACCATTTCGCAGGCCAGCGCTGCCTACCAGACGAACTCGCCGGCCGCGTCTTCTACGAGCCCGGCAACTTCGGCTTCGAGAAGGAGATCAGGAAACGGCTGGACTGGTGGGAGGCGCGAAGGAAGAGCTGAACTGGGTCGCGTCCAGTCCGACCAGTTCGCCGACGATGTAGAGTGGCCGGCTTTTGGTCTCGGCGTGCATGCGGCTGATGTACTCGCCCATCAGTCCGAGTACCACGAGTTGCGCCCCGCCGAGAAACAGGATCGCCGCCATCAGCGAGGTATAGCCGGGCAGGTCGGCGCCCCACAGCAGCTTGCGCACGACCAGCCAGCCGCCGTAGCCGAAGGAGAGGCCGCTGATCAGCAGGCCAAGGTAGAGCCAGATGCGCAGCGGGGCCGAACTGTAGCCGATGATGCCGTCGAGGGCGAAATTCCACAGCCGCCACCATGACCAGGCCGAGCGGCCGTGCGTCCGGCCGGGCCGGACATAGCTGATCGCGGTGGTGCGGAAACCGGGCCAGGCAACCAGGCCCTTGAGAAAGCGGTTCTGCTCGCGCAGTGCCCCGACGGCGGCCAGCACCCGCCGGTCGAGCAGACGGAAGTCGCCGACGTCGGCGGCCAGACGCACGCGTAGTGCCCGGGTCATCAGGTGGTAGAACAGCTGCGCGCTCCAGCGCACGACCACACCGTCGCCCGGGCGGGCCTGGCGCACAGCGTTGACGACGTCGGCGCCAGCCCGCCACGCCGCCACCAGGTCGGGCAGCAGCTCTGGCGGGTCCTGCAGGTCGGCGTCCATCGGTACTGCCCCGTCGCCCGACGCGAAGTCGAGGCCGGCGGTGACGGCGGAATCCTTGCCAAAGCTACGGGCCAGGACGAGGACCCGGATGCGGCCGTCCTGCGCTGCGAACCGGCGCAGCAGGGCCAGGGATCCGTCCTCGCTGCCGTCATCAACGGCGATGACCTCCCAGCCGAGTCCGAGGCTGTCGAGCACCGGCAGCAGTCGCGCGAAGAACGCCGGCAGTCCGGCCGCCTCGTTGCGCACTGGCACGATCACCGACAGCGTCCTGCGCAGGCTGGGCAGCGCGGTGCTGGCGGCTAATCGCCGTTCGCGTGGGAAGTCCTCAGCGGGGGGCATGGTCGGGTCTGCGGTGGGGGTCGGGGACTATGATGCGCACGCTGCGCAGTCCGTACCATGCCGCGCAGGCGCGGTTGCTCCAGTCCTCGCGCCAAGCGGTCAGGTCGTAGACCAGACAGCTGCGCGGGGTGCGTACCGGATCCAGGATCGGCACGTCGAGGTCGCTGCCGGGCGCGGCCCGTTCCAGGCGCTCCCGCCGGTCGGCAATGGCAGCGGCATGTCCGGGCAGCAGCGGCAGGTCGGCGGTGGCCCGGCCAAGGCTGCCAGGGGCGAGGAAGGCGAGCAGCGTGGCGGCGGCAGGCAAGGCCGGGGTGAGTCTCGTCAAGGCCGCCGGCAACCGCCAACGGCCGGCGAGCCAACCGCCGCCGGTGACGGCGGCAGCGGCAAGGCAGGCCCAGCCGGCAAGCCATACGAGGTTGGCAGCCCGCGGCGGAGCGCCGCCGCCGGTGGTGAGCACGACCGGGAACTGTAGGCCAGCCGTGATGGGGATGGCGGCGAGCAGCAGCAGCGGAGCCAGCCAGCCGGGCGGCCGGTGTGCCGCGCCGTCGGGTGCGGTGGCGGCAGAGACCAGCATGGCCACGGCGCATAGACCGGCCGCCGTCCAGCCATAGGTCAGCACTCCCCAGCCGGATGCCGGAGCTGCCGCCAGGGCCGCGAGAAAACCAGCAGGTGGATGTTCGGCGGCCAATGCCGCCTGGCGGACCGCGTTGCCGGGGGCATTGGCCGAGAGCAGCAGACCGGCGACCGCGATCACCGCTGCAGCCATCCACCACCAGCGCTGCGGCGACCGTCGGCGCCAGGCGGCAGCCGCGAGCAGCGGCAGGAGCGCCGCGTCGGCGGCCGCTACCAGTTCGCTGCCGCCGGCGGCGCAGGCGATTAGGACCAGGCTGGTTGCTCCCCGCCACGGTCGGCCTGGTCGCAACAGCAGGGTCAGGCCCCAGGCCGCCAGTCCGC
>JBBREK010000333.1:0-3268 GCA_038203025.1 Planctomycetota bacterium | reverse complement strand
CCGACGATCTTGTCGCCGACGCTGCCACGCCGGCCACCGCCAGCCTGCTCGTCCATCTCATCCTCGCCGAGCTGGCCGCCGCCCCGCCGGCCCGCCCGGTCGGCGGAGCCACCGCGCATCTGGTCGGCCGGGCCGAGGCCTGGCTGGGCCAGCATTACCACGAGGCGGTGTCGACCAGCGATGCGGCGCGGGCCCTCGACTGTCATCCCGACCATCTCGGCCGCGCCTTCCGCCAGGTGACCGGCCGCACTCTGGTCCAGGTCTTGCACCAGCGTCGCCTGTCCGAGTCGCGCCGTCGCCTGATCGAAACGACAGTGGCCATCGGCACCATCGCCCGCGACTGCGGCTTTGTCGACCTGGCCCATTTTCGCCGCGTCTTCCGTCGCGCCGCCGGCACCACGCCGGGCGCCTTCCGCGCGTTGCACGCGCGGACCTACGTCAACTCGGATTGACCCGGAGCGCGGCCGGCCCGGCCGCCCGTCGGGTGGGGCGGGCCCGCCCCACCCGACGGATGCGGTTGTTGCCGACTCAACCCCGGCCGGGCCGGCCGGGGTGACGGGCGGGCCAGCGGCCCGCGCTCCGGGTCATTGCCTCAGGATGATTGGCAGGCGCTGCGCGTCAGGTTGCCGCCGTCGACACCGGCGCCGCTGTCCTCTATACCGAGGCAGCGGTGGTAGCGGTCCGGCGCACGCCGTCCTGGCCGACGCGGAACAGGCCATCAGTCGGGACGTCGATGAGGTCGCCGTGCGGATCGGGGCCGAGGCCTGGGATCACAGCACCACCTTTACGGTGACGATCTTCTTCGCCGCGACTTCCAGGCTGAGCTTCCTGCCGTCGACGCGCGCTGGTCCGGTCTCGGCCTCGGCCAGGGTGCAGTAGGCGGCGCGTTTCGGCACCGCGCCGAAGGTCAATGTGCCGGCCATCGGCTTGCCGTCCGGGTTGAACAGGCGGATGAGCAGGCCGCTGCCGTCCTCGGCCCGCTTCACCGCGGTGACGTGCAGGTTCGGATTGTCGAGGGTGAGCAGGCTGCCCGACAGGGGCGTGGTGCCGGTGCCGCGGCCGGTGCAGGCGACGCGCAGGGGGGCGTAGAGTTTGGCCGCCTCGGCGAGCAGGCCGGCGTCCTTCCAGCCGCCCTGGTGGACATGGATGGCGTAGTCAAAGCGCTGCTTGCCGGGGCACTGCACGCCCTCGTCGGGCAGCTCGGTCTGCTTCTCCTCGCTGACCGCCAGAATGATGCGGCAGGCGCGGATCAGAGTCAGGGCCAGGGTGCGCTGTTCGTCCTCGCTTGCCTCGTATTCGAAGATGCCCTTGGGCAGCAGGGCGATGCCCGACTTTCCGTCGCTCATCGCCACGAAGGAGCGCAGGGGATGCGTGCCACCGGCGGCCTCGACCCACCCGGTGGAGTCGGGGATGGGGATCGGGCGGGTGACCACGTCATAGTGCGAGTCGGCGTGGGTCTCGTCGGTCTTCAGTCCGGTGGGCAGGCAGGCGCGCAGCCAGTGGTCCTTGGCGCGATTGTCGACCGCGAGGACGACACTGACGTGGCGCGCGCCCTTCTCCAGGCGGTATTCGACCGACACCGGCAGGTCGACCAGGGTCTCGGAACGGCGCTTGCCGTCGGCGAAATCAAGCGGCACGGCGAAGGCGTAGTCGGCGCGGATGGCGCCCACCAGCGGGCCGCTCTCGATCACCTGGATGCGGGCGTTGACCCCGGTGCTGCTGAACACGCGGTCGAAGCGCGGCGCGACGTGCTTCCAGGCGTTGCCGGTCTCGCCCTGGTCGCGCAGGTAGTTGAGCCCGGCGTAGACCTTGCCGGTCGCCTTGTCGGTGATGTCGATGGTGCCGTTGCCATTGACCACGACGCGCAGGTGCTCGTTCTCCATGCGCTCGTCGCCGGTGACCAGGCTGCGCGGGTCGCGCGGGATGCGCGGGTCGGGCTTGACCAGGTAGGTGCGCCAGCCGAGGGCGGGCAGCTTCTCCAGACGGCCGTAGAGGTGGATGCGCGTGCTGGCGAGGATGCACGGCACGTCCCAGATCGAATCGACCAGCGAACTGCTCTTCTCGGCCGAGATGATCTGCCGTTCGACCGCCGGCTGGTCGGGGCAGGACAGGGCCACCGCCTGGGCGTTCCATTCCCGCGGCACTTCCAGGTCCAGGCGCACCACGGCATCGCGCTCGACCGGCAGGCTGTTGTAGACGATCAGCTGCAGGGCGTCCTTGGGCACGCCTGCCGGCGACAGGCTCTTGGCTAGGTGCGCCATCGCGTCCTCGGTGACGATGTCGGCGAGGTCGGCGACGTTGCGGTAGCGGTACTCCATGTCGAGATGCGCCGCGTCCGGGGCGCAGCCGCCGTTGGCGTCATGCGTGTGGTTGGACAGCAGCATGCGCCAGCCGCGGTCGAGGTAGCGGGTCGGATGCGCCATGCCCTGCCAGCAGGCGACGGCGGCGAGTGGCTCGGCCAGATAGCTCAGCCGCGTTGAGGCGTCGAAGTCGCGCTGCTTGAGGTAGGTGCGGGCGCTGATCGTGCCGGGGAAGAGATAGGTCCACTTCCCTTCCTTGAGGTAGCTGCGCCGCTCGCCGGTGAGCACCGGCAGTTTCTTCCGATCGATGACCTTGTCGACCTCGTCCCAGTAGTGTTCGAGATCGGTATGCTCGATGGTGTACTTCCCGGCGCAGGCCTGCTGGGCATCGCGGATCGACTGCGGTTCGCTGGGGTGGGCGACGCTGATGTCGTGGCCGTTCATGGCCAGGAAGATCGGGGTGGTGAAGTGGGGGCCTTCGGCGGCGACCATGTCATCAATCGCCTTGGCCAGCGGCCGGGCGTCGTAGTCGGCGGCTGGGGACTGGAGGTCGTAGGTCAGATCCTCGCCGGCAAGGCCATCGGCGAAGCGGAACGGCACCTCGTCGCGCTGGCCCCACTGCCAGTCCTTGCTGAAGGTCTTGCCCTGGGTGACGGCGCGATGCACCTGATAGTACCAGTTGTAGCGCGCATAGAGGGCGAAGCGGCTGGCCATCACCTGCGTGCCGTCAGGCGCCGCCCAGACCCATTCGGCATCGCACTCGTGATGCGAGACGCCGCGGTAGAACATCATGCGCTTCTGCCCGAAGTCGGCGAGGATCTGCGGCAGCTGGCCGGTCTGCCCCCAGCTGCTGGGCGTGTAGGCGACGGTACCGCAGGTCCCGCCGTAGCTCTCGACCGTCTTGCGGCCGTAGAGGAAGTTGCGCGCCAGTGCCTCGTGCCCGATCGAGAACTCCTCGGCCAGGGTGT
>JBBREK010000332.1:0-3276 GCA_038203025.1 Planctomycetota bacterium | reverse complement strand
CTGGCCGCCCCGACCGGCAAGGCGGCGGCCCGTCTGCGCGCCGCCATCGAACGATGCTTGCCAGGCGCTCCGGCGGGCAGTCGCGAGATCCTCGCCCGCGCCGCCGCCGAGGCGACGACGGTGCATCGCCTGCTCGGCTGGGATGCCGCCGCCGCGCGCTTCCGCTTTGGCGCCACCTGCCGGCTCGCCGCCGACCTCGTCGTCGTCGACGAGGCAAGCATGCTCGACGTGCACCTCGCTGCCGCCCTGGTCCGCGCCATGCCGGCGACGGCGCGCCTGGTCTTGGTTGGCGACGACGGCCAGTTGCCCAGCGTCGAGGCCGGTGCAGTGCTGCGCGACATCGTCACCGGTCTGCCGCAACAGGTCGCCCGGTTGGCCACGGTGCATCGGCAGGCCGGCGCCGCTGACGGTCTGCGAACACTGTCCCCGGCTCTGCGCCTCGGGGACGTGCCGGCCACCGAGGCCGTGCTGGCTGCCGGCCATGCCGACACCGTCCGCATCGCCCATGCCGACGCCTGGCCCGCGCTGCGCGTCTGCCTCGAACCGTGGATACGCTCAGTGGTGACGGCCGCCGATGCCGCCGCCGCGCTCGCAATCCTGGGGCAGATGCTTGTCCTGGCGGCGACACGGGACGGCCCGTGGAGCGTGTCCGACCTGCATCAGCGCATCGAGGACCTGCTCGGCTGCCGCGTCGACGGACCGACGCCTGTGCATGCGCACGGTCGTCCGATGCTGATCACCGCCAACGACCATCATCTCGGCCTGGCCAACGGCGATCTCGGCGTGCTGTGGGAGGAAGGGGGTCACCTCGCGGCCTGTTTCCCCGACGGTCTTGGCGGCATCCGCCGTTTCGCCCCGGCCCGCCTGCCAGCCTGCGAAACCGGCTGGGTCACGACCGTGCACAAGGCCCAGGGATCGGAAGCCGCCCACGTCGTCGTCGTGCTGCCGCCGCTGCCGCACCCGCTGGCCAGCCGCGAACTGCTCTACACCGCCGTGACCCGCGCCCGCGAACGCCTGCTGCTGGTCGGGGACGCAGCGCTGACCGCCAGCGCCCTGGCCCGGCGGACGCAACGCGCGACCGGATTGGCTGGCCGGCTCGCCTAAAACAGCGCCATCATCCCGGGAGCGCGAGTGGCCCCGCCTTGGGCCGGACAACCTGAGGTGGTGGGGCGGTAGAATGCTTTCCCTCAGCGAGCTTGCGCCTGCCGGACCAGCGCGGTCAGTTCGTCTCGTAGCGTCTCGGCGCGGCCCTTGCGGAAGGGGAATCGCAGCACCGCCTTGGTGCGTCGGCCCATCACCGTCAGGATGGTCGCCGGGGACAGCAGCATCCACAGCGAGGCGAGCGCCGGCAGTCCGCCCAAATAAGCCTGGTCCGCAGCTAGCAGCAAGGCCTGACCAGGAAAAGTGTGTAAAACCCTAGCCCGGCCCTAGCCAGTTGGCGTGATGGGACGAGGTCACCAGCCGACTTAAACGAAAAACCCCCGGTATTTACCGAGGGTTTCTCTTGGAGGCGCCGTCCAGATTCGAACTGGAGTACACGGATTTGCAATCCGCTGCGTAGCCTCTCCGCCACGGCGCCATCGGCCCGCGCTTGGGCGCGGGCGGTAGGTCAGTTGGCCGCGGCGGCCTTGACCTTACTCGGCCTGATCACCAGGCCCTGCCGCATGGCCTTGGTCGAGACCCACACCTTCTGCACCTTGCCGTCGAGGACGATGCGCAGCTTTTTCAGGTTGGGCTTGACCAGCCGCTTGGTGCGGCCCTTGACCTTGTTGCCCACGCCGCCATCGCGACGGGCACCCTTCTCGGACTTGGTCCAGCCACCACGGGCAACACGGTCGGTGAAAACACACTTACGGGACATGGAGACCTCGGTCGTTGGGAGGGCGGGACAATATCGGCCTGTGGCCAGGATCAAGCCGTGGTTGCCGGTGCCGGAACCAGGGGGGGCACCGGGCGCCACATCGCCACCTCGTCGCAGTCGAGGAAGCGGTGACAGCGCACGCATTCGCCCCACACCTTGTCGGGCAGCCGGGCGCGGTCGACCTTGGTGAAACCCAGCTTGGTGAAGAAGTCGACCTGATAGGTCAGGCAGAACACCCGTTCCAGGCCGAGGTCGCGGGCGGCGATCATCGCCGCCTCGACCAGGCCGCGGCCGACCCCCCGGCCGTGCACCGACGATGCCACCGCCAGGGCCTTGATCTCGGCGATGCGCTCAGTGTCGATGTGCAGGGCGGTGCAGCCGCAGACCCCGCCTGGTTCGGCTTCGGCGACCAGGAAGTCGCGAACGTTCTCGTACAGCTCTGACGTGGGGCGGGGCAGCATCAACTGCTCCTCGGCGAAGCCGGCGATGATCGCCGCCATCGCCGGCACGTCGGCGAGACGAGCCGGCCGGTAACGGACGTCCATCAGAAGCGCTTGAGTCCGGTGGACTTGCCGCCGGCACCCGGGGCCGCCACCTTGATCTCGGCCTGCTTGGGGATGACGGCGTCGAGGCGCTCGATCAGGGCGATGACGTACTGGCGCCGCTTCTCCTTCGCTTCGGCCTCCGGCTTCTTGGCGCGCATCTCTTTCACCTCGGGCTGGTCGCCGAGGTATTGCGCGATGAAGTCGGCCTCGGCACAGGCGCCAAGGATGTCGGTGATCTCGCTCTCGACCTTGGTCAGTTCCTCGTGGTAGCGCTCGCGGGCGCGCTTGAGCGCCTCGATCTTCTGCCAGTCGGTCAGGGTCACGGTCAGCGGGGGCTGCGGCATGGACAGATGCTAGCGGGAGGCCAGGGAGGATCCAGGTTCGACGCGGGCTACGGCGTGATGACGAAGCGGAAACCGAGGTCGCGGCTGCGATAGTCAGGCTGTTCGCCCAGGCGGGCGGAGGACGTCACGTCGTTCGCCTTGTCGAGGAAACCGCCGCCGCGCATGGCGCGGCGGTCGGCGCTGGCGGCTTGGTCGCGACTGCGGCCGAGGCGGAGCAGGCGTTCGAGCTGGGGATCAGCCTTCGTCTGTTCCGACCAGGGATCGGCGCACCACTCCCAGACGTTGCCGAGCATGTCGAGCAGGCCGAAGTGGCGGTGCGCGTCTCTTGCGGATTGCGCACGCCGCTGGTGCGGGTCCAGGCAAGGCCGTCGAGATCGGCTGGCGCTGGTTGGCCGCCGGTGGCGGCCCAGGTCCACTCAGCTTCGGTAGGCAGCGGGCCTGCAGGCCGGGCACGCGTCCATTCAGCCGTTCGAGGAAGGTATCCACGTCACCAGGGGTTTGAGTCCGCGTCCGTCCTCCGCCCAGA
>JBBREK010000331.1:0-3280 GCA_038203025.1 Planctomycetota bacterium | reverse complement strand
CAGCCCCCAGACCTCGCGCATCGTCGAACGCCTGTTCGAGCACCTCAACCAAGCCGACGTCGAATATCCCGGCACTGGACTGCGGCTCAGGTATGCCCTGGTATCACCGACTGTTCCGGGGGATCCGGGGCCCTGAATATCGATTCGCGAACCACCTCCACCACAATCACATGCAGACATGACAGCGTCGAGGTCAGGACATGGGTCGCCGGAGGTGTCTTGGCAAACTATCAGGGCCTACGGAGCAACCATGCCCGCCACTGCCACCGCCCCCATCACCGCCAACCACGCCGCGCCGCTCGGCTCCGCCACTGCCGGTCGGGTCGATCCACGGCTGACACCAGCCCAGGTGCGCGGCTTCGTCGACGACGGTTTCTGCTGGGCTCCAGGGCTGATCGCGCCGGCCGAACTGGCCGAGCTGAAGGCCGACATGCTGCAGCTGGCGCGCGGCGGTTACGCCTGTCCGCAGCTGAAGCCGGCCGATCCGGCGGCCAGCGACCAGGAGGTGCTGGATGGCATCCTGTGCATCCACCAGCCGCACTTCATCAGCCCGGTGATGAAGCGCTTCTGCGAGCACCCGGCCATCGCCGGTATCCTGTCGCAAATCGTCGGCGCCCACCTGGCGCACTGGGACGGGGCGGTGAAGTGCATGCAGTCGATGCTGTTCGTGAAAGGTCCGAGCAAGCCTGGCCAGGCCTGGCACCAGGACGAGCAGTACATCCCGACGCGTGATCGCTCGCTGTGCGGGGCGTGGATCGCAATGGACGATGCGACCATCGCCAACGGCTGCCTGTGGGTGGTACCTGGCTCGCACCGCAACGGCTACTTCTACGAGCGCCGCACGCCGGCTGATCTCGACGAGTACGATGGCTCAGACCAGTGCTGGAATTTCGACGAGTCGCAGGCGGTGCCGGTTGAGGTACCGGCCGGTTCGGTGGTCTTCTTCAACGGCTACCTGCTGCACAAGTCGCTGAAAAACCGCACCCAGGGCAACCGCCGCGTGTTGGTCAACCACTACATGAACGCCTGGTCGCTGCTGCCGTGGTTCCCGCAGGAGGGCAAGGCCATCGCCCAGACCGACGTGCGCCGCGTGCTGCAGGTCGCCGGCACCGATCCCTACGCCCGCCTTGGCAGCGAGGCGCCGCCGGCCGAGGTCTACCTGCGCGGCTGGGGCAAGGCGTGGGGTGGAGACCGCAAGAAGGCCTGAGGCGCGCGTCTCCGCGCTGCGCTCAGATGATTTCGTCGACGATGCCGTAGGCCTTGGCGTCTTCGGCGTCCAGCCAGTAATCGCGGTCGCAGTCCTCGGCGACCTTCTCGAAGGGCTGGCCACAGTTCTCGGCCAGGATCTTCAGCAGCCTCTCCTTCATCTTGAGGATGCGCTTGGCCGAGATCTCAACGTCGGTGGCCTGGCCGCGGGCCCCGCCTAGGGGCTGGTGCAGCAGGACCTCGCCGTGCTTCATGATCTTGCGGTGGCCCTTGGCGCAGCCCGCGAGGATGATCGCGCCCATTGAGGCGGCCATGCCGGAGACGATGCAGTGCACTGGTGCCGGTGAGCGGCGGATGGTGTCGTAGACCGCCATGCCGTCGACGATCGAGCCGCCGGGCGAGTTCAGGTACAGGGTGATCGGCTTCTTGGCGTCCTCGAGCGCCAGGTAGGTCAGCTGGCGCACGGCGCGATTGGCGGTGCGGTTGTTGACCTCCTCACCGAACCACACGATGCGGTCGGCGAGCAGCCGCGTGGGGAGGTCGAGGACGACGGTCTTGCCCTCGCGGGTGGTCAGGACCTTGGGCTCGGGCTCGGCCCCGCCGGTCATGTCGTCGTCGTCGGAGCGGAATGGCTTGGTCATGGGCCAGACGCTAGGTGTGCGGCGGGGCGTGCCAAGTCCTGCCCTCACGGCCCGAACACGGCCAGGCGGGCGCCTGGCGCCGTGAATACCGCCCGGATGCGCGCCCGGCCATCGGGCAGGCGGCTGATTTCGGTGGCACCGCTGACGCTGGGCATGGCCCAGCTGGCGGGCGACACTGCCGCGGCGGTGATGTGCTCCCAGGTGCCGGCCTGGGCGGCGAAGATGGCCACGACTCCAAGGCCGCCGTGCAGCTTCTCATGGATCTCCGGCGCCATGCCCGGTTGGCCGATGCGGCACGGATGCGCCCGGGTGACGGCGTCACGCACCGGCCGCCAGCGGTCGATGACCGTGCGGATACGCGCCACGCCGGCTTCCGACACCGCCGCCAGGTCGCCCCAGAAGCCGTTGTGTCCCAGCACTACCGAAGCCAGCGTCACCTCAAGCACGTCGACGGCAGCGTTCGGCCGGGTCCACGAACCGGTGGCCGGTGCCGGGTCGTCGGGCAGGTAGTGGACCAGGGTCAGGTTGGCGGGCAGCCAGCGGTCGAAGGCGTAGCTCTGTCGGCAGATCATCGCCCGGGTCGGACCGGGTCCGAGGAACATGTTGGAATTGCCGTCGGCGGCGTTGGGCAGGTCGTAATTAGCGAAGTAGGGTCCATTGTTGATGAGGAAGTAGCGGCCAGCGGCGAGGAAGGCCAGGCCGACGGCGCGGCCGCCCTCGGTGACGTCGAAGTCGACGATCGCTTCGGGCACAGCCTCGGCCAGCCGCTCAACCACCTCGGCCATGGCCAGAGGCAGGAGGTAGGCATAGCGCGCCGCACGCTCGGCTTCGCTCGCCTCACTGCCGCCGTGACGATGGCCGGGCGCATCACAGCCCCACTGGCCGATGGCGTCCCACTTGAACACGGTGACGCCGGTCTCGCGGTGCAGGCGGATGAGTTCGTCGGCGAAGGCCTCGGCCCAGCGTGAGGCCAGGCACAGATTCTGACTTACCTCTGTCTCCCAGACCGGGTGCGGATCCCACGGCTTGCCGTGACTGCAGATCAGGCAGTCCTCGTGCGCGGCGCGAGCCTGCGACGATAGCGCCGCATGCAGGGGGCCGAACCACAGGCCGAGGCGCATGCCGTTGGCGGTCAGTGCGTCGCGGATCGGATCGAGGCCGCGTGGAAAGCGCTCGCGCGAGGTGCGCCAGTCGCCGGTCTTCTCGTACCAGCCGGTGTCGAGCACGAACACGTCGACGCCCATGCGCGCGGCCATGCCTATCTCCAGCAGCATGCGCTGCTCGGTCATGTCGGCGAGATAGGGCTTCTTCTCCCAATGCTTGGCGCGCTCCTGGCGGTTCCAGGTGTTGTAGCACATCAGCGGCCGGCGCGTCGCCGGACGCAACGCCAGATGGTCGAGGACGAAGCGGCGGTAGGCACGGGCGAGGTCGTC
>JBBREK010000330.1:0-3294 GCA_038203025.1 Planctomycetota bacterium | reverse complement strand
GGCGGCTGGCATGCTGCGTTCGACGGCCACGGCACGGATGCGTTCAAGGATTGCCTTGGCGACGTGGCGCTCGGTGGTGTTGCCCAGCGGGGTCAGTCCGACGACATCCTGCCAGGCCGGACCGGCGGCGCCGACCGTGGTGCGGAAGCGTTCATCGGCCTTGGCCACCAGGGCGCGGTTACGCGCTTCCTGGAAGTCGCGCAAGCGGGCCAGTGCGGTCTGCGCCTGGGCATCGTCGGGACGGGTGACGCCCTTGGCGCACAGGTAGATCTTGCCGGGATTGGCCGGGTCATTGACCAGGATCTTGGCTTCGGCGAGGCCGCGATCCACGGCGATAGCCTCAAGGCCGAGCGCCGCCGGCAGACCGACGACGCGGCAGGCGGCGGTGAACTCCGCGTAGGAACCGGTGGTGTAGAAGTCGTTGACGCCGATGACCTCGACGCCGGCCTGGCGAGCCTCCCAGGCTGCCTCGCTTGGCGAGCGGAAGACGCTGAACGAGTGGTTGGTGTGGACGTGGACGTTGGTCCCGCGCCGCTGCACCGCGGTGACGGACTTATGCAGCGATCGGAGTGCGTCGAGCCGGTTGGAGAGGTCGGGATGGGCGAGGTCGGCGCGGGGATCGGTCATGGCTCAGGCGGATTTGCGGGAGGCGGGCGGGTCGGTGATGCGACGACGGCCCTCGATGAAGTCGGCGTCGACCAGGAATTCCTTCTGCGTCTTGGCCAGCACCGGCACGTCGAACATCAGGTCGAGCATGACTTCCTCGAGGATCGCACGCAGGGCACGGGCCCCGGTCTTGCGCTCGTGGGCGCGGCGCGCGACCAGACGCAGGGCGTCCTCGCTGAAGGACAGCGAGGCGCCGTCCATGGCGAACAACGCCTGGTACTGCTTGACCAGGGCGTTCTTCGGCTCGGAGAGGATGTTGATCAGCGCGTCCTCGGAGAGGGGGGTGAGGGCGCAGACCACCGGCAGACGGCCGATGAACTCGGGGATCATGCCGAAATCGACGAGATCCTGTGGTAGGACGTGTTCGAGCAGGGCGTATTCGGCGTCGTCGGCCTCGAGCGCGGTGCGCGCCGCGTCGACTTCGGAGATGCGGAAACCAACCTGCTTGTCACCAAGCCGGCGGGCGACGATCTCGGGCAGGCCGCTAAAGGCGCCACCGACGATGAACAGCACGCTCTCGGTGTTGACCTGGATGTACTTCTGCTCGGGATGCTTACGGCCACCGCCGGGCGGCACGTTGGCGACCGTGCCCTCGATCAGCTTGAGCAGCGCCTGCTGCACGCCCTCGCCGCTGACATCGCGGGTGATCGAGACGTTGCCGGCGCTACGCGCGATCTTGTCGATCTCATCGACGTAGATGATGCCGGTTTCGCAGCGCGGCACGTCGAAGTCGGCACTCTGCAGCAGGCGGAGGATGAGGTTCTCGACATCCTCGCCGACGTAGCCGGCCTCGGTCAGCGTGGTCGCGTCGCCGATGGCGAAGGGCACATTGAGCAGCTTGGCCAGGCATTTGGCGATGGCAGTCTTGCCGCTGCCGGTGGGGCCAAGCAGCAGAATGTTGGATTTTTCCAACTCGACGCCAGCGCCAACCTGGTTGTGGCGCAGCCGCTTGTAGTGGTTGTACACCGCCACCGAGATGACGCGCTTCGCCTTCTCCTGGCCGATGATGTACTGGTCGAGGTGGGCCTTGATCTCCTGCGGGCTGGCCAGCTTGGGTCCTGGCTTGGGCGCCACGTCCTTGAGCGAGGTCTTCTTCTCGCTCTTCTGATCGCGGATCAGGGTCGAGCAGACGTCGACGCATTCGTTGCAGATGTAGGTGCCCGGTGGCCCCTGGATCAGCCGGTCGACCTGGCCGCTGTGGCGGCCGCAGAACGAGCAACTGTCGAGTCCGGCATCGCCTTTTCGCTTGCTCACAGGGTCACTTCTCCGCCGCCGGCTTGGTCACGACCTTGTCGACGATGCCATAGGCACAGGCCTCGTCAGCGCCCATGTAGTGGTCGCGCTCGGTATCCTTGGCTACCTGATCGATCGGCTTGCCGGTGGTCTCGGAGAGGATGCGGTTCAGCTCCTTCTTCAGCCGGATCAGTTCGCGGGCCTGAATCTCGATGTCGCTGGCCTGGCCGGAGGTGCCGCCCATCGGCTGGTGGATCATGATGCGGCTGTGCGGCAGCGCGAAGCGCTTGCCCTTGGTGCCGGCGGCGAGGAGGAACGCCCCCATGCTGGCGGCCTGGCCGATGCACACCGTCGCCACGTCGCAGGTCAGGTACTGCATGGTGTCGTAGATGGCGAAGCCCGAGCTGATCACGCCGCCGGGGCTGTTGATGTACAAGGTGATGTCGGCATCGCGCTTCTGGCTCTGCAGAAACAGGAGTTGCGCGACGATGACGTTGGCGACGAAGTCGTCGATCGGCTCGCCGAGGAAGATGATCCGATCCTTCAGTAGGCGCGAATAGATATCGTAGGTCCGCTCGCCGCGGGAGTCCTTCTCGATGACGTAGGGTATGGGCATGTGGTGTCCGTCTGCGCATGCTAGGGCCCGGAGCCGTTAGCCAAGCCCATCCGTCCCGGCAGGTGATACGGACGGACGGCCGGCGTGGAGGCATGGGGTGTTTGCGGCGAACCTGCTGCGACACTGGACGTTTCTTGGAAGAACCATGATGCGAACACTCCTCCTTGCCCTCGTGCTGTCCCTCTCCGCCGCCTCCCTGCGGGCCGAGAGCTACCAGGACATGGCCGGCCAGACCGATATGACCAACGCCGAGGCGGTCTATAGCCTGGCGAAATGGTGCGACGACAACCGCATGCCGACCAAGGCGGCGCAGCTGTATTTCAAGGTCATCAAGCTGGATCCTGACCATGTCGGGGCTCGTACCGCACGTGGCGAGGTCCTGATCGGTGATCGCTGGGTCAACAAGGCCTTCGCTCCGCCGTCCGCCGGCGGCAGCGCCGGGTCGTCGACGGCCGGCAAGGATGGCGGCCGGCGGTCATCCGGCGGCCCAGGTCCGACGGCCAAGGATGTGGCCTGGAACCTGACCGTGCCCAAGGACCCCAATCCGGTGCAGAACGACTTCGTCGACGGCCTGATCGAGCGCATGCGCACGGCAGCCAACGAATCGGACGGCATGGCCCGGGCCGTCGCCACCCTCATCCGTGCGGACAACTGGCCGACCGCCTTCCCGCGCCTATGTGCGGCCCTGGTCAAGCCCGGCTACGGCGATGTCTACGGCCCCAGCGACATCATATTGCAACTGGCGCGCAGCGGACGGACCAGCGAGGTGCGCCGCCTCT
>JBBREK010000329.1:0-3346 GCA_038203025.1 Planctomycetota bacterium | reverse complement strand
GCACGGTGGCGACGCTGCCGTCGCGGCCGACCACCGATTCGTCGGCCTGCCGACGGGTCAGGCGTTGTGGCAGGGCGACGAGCCGGCGTTCGAGGCCGGCGATGGCGGCGGCGACGCGTTCGGCCGGGGTTCCACCCGGTGCCGGCCGCAGCCGGGCGGCGACCACGACCCGGTCGGCAAGCTGCCGCACCTGCAACAACTCACGGTCGTGATCCTGGCGTCGACGAGCGAGTTCGCTGGTGGCGGCGACCGCTTCGCGTTCGGCGGTGGTGAGATGCGTACGTTCGACCTTGCCGGCCGCGACGGCGGCCTGGAGCTGCGCGAACAGCACCGTCTGCTCGGCGGCGATGCGCGTGCGGGCGGCGGCGAGCTGGGCCTCGGCCTGGACGCGGGCGTTGGTTGCCGTCGCCTGGACGTCAGCCTCGCCAGCCACCACGACGACGGCGAGCAGCATGAGGAGCGCCGGCTTCAGCCGGCACGGCCGGCAGGCTTTAGTCTGCCAAGGTGCGGGGCGGACTGAAGTCTGCCCACCGGGCCGGCTGAAGCCGGCGCTACGGCATCTCATGGCAGCACCACGATGGTCGGGGTGGCGCGGCCTTCGGCCTGGGCGAGAGCGGCGCGGATCGCGTCGGACTGATCAGATGTCTGCAGCAGCAGCAGCGTCCCGTCGCGCATCGCAGCAGTACCGGCGGCAGCGCCATCCAACGACACCCACCAGGCGGCAGCGCCGGCGACGCGCAGCAGTTTGACCGCCTCGGTCCGGCCATTGCGCTGGCCGCTGACCACCTCGACGGTCACCGCGCCAGCCGCAAGCTCGGCCCGCTCCAGGGCGGCGATGGCGGCATCGAACCCCTCGTCCTCGCCAAGCCGAATGATGCCGGGCAGCACGGTGGCAGCGAGGGCGCGCAACCGCGCCATGGCCGCAGCCCCGGCGGAGGCCAGTCGGACGCGCAGGTCGTCGAGGTCGCCGGCACCACCAAGCGCGACGAGGGCGTCCCGGGCCGCGTTGCACTCACGCTCGGCCTGCCCGACGACGACGGCCAGACGATCGGTCTCGGCCGTGGTCGCGGCGATCAGCGCCTGCAGGCGCTGCTGCTCGGCCGACCACGCGGCCTCTTCGCGGGCCAGGTCGGCGCGGGCCTGGTTGGCGGCGCGCAGTTCGTCGAGGATCGCAGCCGCCGGATCGGCTGCGGCGAGGACCGACGCAAGGAGGATAAGGGCGGCGAGGCGCATGCTGCTCGGCGGCATGATGGGGGCTGGACGCCCGGTGCCACCATCGCTCAGGCGAGCCGTGAGCCGATCTGCCAGATGGCGAATCCGACGAGCCAGGCCAGGCCATTCATGCCAGCCAGCTGGATCAACGGCCAGCGCCAGCCGCCGGTCTCGCGCACCATCACCGCGACGGTGCTAAGGCATTGCATGGCGAGGACGAACCACACCAGCACCACCACCGCCAGCAGCGGACTCCACAGCGGGCGGCCGTTGTCGCGCGTCGCCGCCTGCATGCGGCTGGCCAAGGGGGCGGTATCCGTGTCGCCGGCACCGACGCCGTGCACCACGCCCATGGTCGAGACGAAGACCTCGCGGGCGGCGAAGGCCCCGACCAGACCGATGCCGATCTGCCAGTCCATGCCCAGCGGGGCGATCACCGGCTCGACGAGGTGGCCGAAGCGGCCAGCCAGCGAATGCTCCAACGCCGCCTGCTGCACGGCGTACTCGGCCTGCCCGCTCGGGTCGGTGGCAATGGCGGCGGCGGCTTGCGCCTCGGACAGGCGCGGGAAGGTCATCGCCGCCCACAGCAGGATGGAGAAGGCCAGGATGATGGTGCCGGCCTTGCCGAGGAAGGCCTTCACCCCGCGCCAGGTGACGCGCAGGATCTCGCCAAGGCTGGGCAGGCGGTAGGGCGGCAGTTCGATGAGAAACGACGACGACGGCCCCTGTAGCGCGGTGCGCCGCAGCAGCAGAGCGACGCCAGCAGCGGCCACAATGCCACCCAGGTAGAGGGCGGCCATGATCGTGCCCTGCTGCCACGGCGCGAGCTGGGCGAAGAACACGCCGATGAGCAGGCCGTAGACCGGCAGCCGCGCCGAGCAGCTCATGAACGGCGCCACCAGCATGGTGGCGAGGCGCTCGCGCGCGTCGGGAATGGTGCGCGCCGCCATGATGCCGGGGATGGCGCAGGCGTGCGACGACAGCAGCGGCACGAAGCTGCGCCCGTGCAGACCGACCGCGCCGAGCAACCGGTCGAGCAGGAAGGCGCCGCGCGCCAGGTAGCCCGACTGGTCGAGGATGGCGAGCAGGATCAGCAGGAAGGTGATTTGCGGCACGAAGACGATGACCCCGCCGACGCCGTGCACGATGCCGGCGCTCCACAGGTCATGCAGCAGGCCGGCCGGCAGTAGGCCGCCGACCAGAGCTCCGAGCCACTCCACTCCGCCCTGGGCCGCTTCCATGAGCGGCGCCGCCAGGGTGAAGATGGCGACGAACAGCCCCCACATGACCACGGCGAAGGCGATCGGACCAGCGACGCGGTGCAGCAGCAGGTCGTCGACGCGGTCGCGAGCCAAACGGCGGGCGACTGGCGCGTCGCCGCCAAGCAGGCGGTCGATCCAGGCATAGCGCCGGGCGATATCGTCGAGCACCGGGTCGATCGAGATGTCCTCCCAGCGGCGCCGCGCCTGGGCGACCGCGACGATCAACGGTTCGATGGCGCCAAGGCCCAGCACGCCAGTAAAGTCGCCTTCGCCAAGCAGTCCCCAGGCGATGAGCTTGGCCTGGGCCGCACTGATCTCGCGGCCGTTGGCCTTGGCCTGGCGCTGCACCGCCACGGCGATGCGGTCGTGGTCGTCGAGCACCGGCCCGCGCCACGGCACCGTCGAGACCGCGCTGGCGGCGCCAAGGGCCTGACGCAGACGCAACATGCCCTCGCCGGTTGAGGCGACCACCGGCACCACCGGCACGCCAAGGCTGCGCTCCAACGCCTCGGCGTCGACCGGGATGCCCCGCGCGCGCGCCTCGTCCATCATGGTCAGGGCCACCACCATCGGCAGGCCGGTATCGAGCAACTGCGTGACCAGCAGCAGATTACGCGCCAGGTTGGTGGCATCGGCCACCGCCAGCACCAACTCGGGCGTCGGGGTGTCGCGGCGCAAACCGGCGAGCACCTCGACGGCGATGCGCTCGTCGGGCGACGACGGGATCAGACTGTAGATGCCGGGCAAATCGACGAAGCGGGCCTCGCGGCCATCGGCCAGCGGCGCCCGCCCCTCCTTGCGGTCGACGGTCACGCCCGGGTAGTTGGCGACGTGCTGGCGCAGACCGGTGATGGCGTTGAACAGCGTGGTCT
>JBBREK010000328.1:0-3351 GCA_038203025.1 Planctomycetota bacterium | reverse complement strand
AGTCGCTGGGACCCCCCCTTTGGGTTTTTGTTACGGTCGCAGAGTGTTAAACACGCATAAAAAACCGTGTAATAGCCCTTGAACAGGCCTCAAAAAGCGAAATAACCCTTTTTTTTTGGCGTTTTACACACTCTGCGACCTTAACTCAACGCCATTGGCGGTCTCCCTGCTCATCCCGCGTGGCGACACGACCCACTACCAGTTTGCTGCGACTGCGCCAGGACTGGTGGCGGTGATCACCGGCAGCCGGCACCGCTACCAGGACGTGTGGGCAGAGCTTGAGAAGTCCGACTTCCACCGCACCGAGGGCCGCGGCGAGGAGGTTGCGTGGTTCGTCGGAACCCTGCGCGCTGGCGACCGCATCACCGCCTCCGGTATCGACGGGTGGGTGCAGACCGAGGTCCTGGCTGCGCGGATCAAGCCCGCGCGGTGATCAGTCCGTTGCCGTTCGGGCACGGCTTGCGGCCGGCCAGCATGTCCTCGTAATCCGGGTTGGGCTGCGGGATCTTCGCCGCCACCTCGTCGCGCCACGCGGCCAGCCGCTGACGTAGACGGGCGGTCAGATCGGGCTGTTCGCCGGACCGGTCGACCACCTCCGATGGATCCTGGCGCAGATTGTACAGCGCGACCCGGTTGCAGTCGAACCACTCAATCAGCTTCCAGTCGCCGCTGCGCACGCTGCAGGCCGGGGTACCGCCCTGGTTGGAGTAGTGCGGGTAGTGCCAGAACAGCGCCTCGCGCTGCGGCGCAGCTCCACCGGTCAGCAAGGGTAGGATGTCGACGCCGTCGGCATGCTGCGCTGGATCAAGCGGCAGGCCGGCGGCGGCGAGGAAGGTCGGATAGAGATCGGCGCCCCACACCGGCACATCAGACGATGAATCCGGCCGGATGCGGCCGCCCCAGCGGGCGATGAAAGGCACGCGCACGCCGCCCTCCTCGATCCAGCCCTTGCCCTCGGCGAGCGGCGCGTTGCAGGTCGGCGAGCCCTCGGCAGTGGCCAGGCCACCGTTGTCAGAGGTGAAGATGATCAGCGTATCGTCGAGTCGGCCGCGCTTCTCCTGCGCCGCTAGGACCTGGCCGATGCTGTTGTCCAGTTCCTCCATCATCGCAGCGTAGACCGGATCGGACTGCAGCACGCGTCGCCGCACGCGCTGGTCCTTCTTGTGCAGGCAGGGGAAGGCCTCGCCGTCGACGAAGGCCTGGGCCTGATCGAGGCCGAGACGCGCCGCCTTGGCCCGATACTTGGCGACCAGATGCTCCGGCGCCTGGATCGGCGTGTGCACCAAGTAGTGCCACATGTTGAGGAACAACGGCCGATCATCGCCAGTCTCGATCAGTCGGACCGCCTCGCGGGTGAGGTATTCCGTCAACCAGGTGCCCGGTTCGACCTCGGGCAGATTGGGAATATGCCAAGGGGCGCGGTAGCCCTTGTGCGGACAGCCCCAGTCGCAGCCGCCGATGTTGACCTCGAAGCCGACCCGTTCGGGCCAGCGCTCCTTGCCGCCGAGATGCCATTTGCCGACGTGGACGGTCCGATAACCGGCGTCGCGCAGGCGCTCTGCGATGGTCACCTCGCCGAGCGGCAGCTGCTTGTGGTAGTCGACTCCCATCAGACGGCCCCAGGCGTTGCCGGCGATGTAATTGGTGATGCCGACGCGGGCCGGCGCCTTGCCGGTCATGATGCTGGCGCGGGCCGGCGAGCACACCGGGCAAGTGGCGTAGCCATCGCTGCAGATCATGCCTTCGCGCGACAGGCGGTCGAGGTTGGGCGTCTCATGGAAGGTCGAGCCGTAGCAGGCGAGATCGCGCCAGCCGAGGTCGTCAATGAGGAAGAGGAAAATGTCGGGACGGGTGGCGGGCATGATGGTCTTTGTCCTCTGCAACGGCAGTCTATCGGGTAGGACTACGATATTCCATGTCTTGATCAACGCTGTATTGTCATTTTCGCCATGAAGCTGGCCTCCCTCCGTCTCGGTCCGGACTCCCGCTCGGCGGAACTGCGCTGCGGACTCAACCTGCATCCCGGCGGGGTCAGCCAGACCAGCTTCAGCACCGGCCAGCTGGCCTGCGTCTGGATCCAGCACGGGACGGGCGAAATGCGACGCGACGGGCAGACGCATGTGTTGGCGCCTGGCGACGCCTTCCTCCGCTTGCCGGGCCGGCTACATGACGTGTACATGTCCGGACCAGCCGACTGGTGGTTCGCCGCCGTCCCTGCCGCCAGCCTGGAGATTCTGGCACGCACTTGCCCGCGACAGGCGCCGGTGATGCACGTTGGGCTCGATCCGGGATTGGCTGCGCGGTGGCGCGCAACCACCACACGGCTGGCGGCCTGCCACGAACACGAACTGGGGGTGGTGGCCTGCGAACTGCTCGGCCTGATCGCCGAGGTGCATCGGTTGGCCGCACGGGCGCAGCACAACCCCTGGCTGGAGCGCGCGTGCGATCTGCTTGGCCGCGACCTGCGGACCCCGATGCCGCTGATCGCCACGGCGATGGGGCTACGGCCATCCGCCTTCCGCACCCGTTTCCATGTCAGCGCCGGCGTGTCGCCCCGCGACTGGCGCATCCGCCGGCGCATCGCACTGGCCCAGGAGCGCCTCGCCCAGCCCGGCGTGCGGCTCGAGGCCGTCGCCGAACAGCTTGGCTACGCCGATCTGCCGACCTTCGCCAAGCAGTTCAAGACAGTCACCGGCATGGCGCCCGGGGCCTGGCGGAAGGGATTGGGCTAGTGCGGAAGGAGAAAGGAGAAAGGAGAAAGGAGGAAGAAATGACCGCAGGCGTTGGATAGTGCGCGCGCGTAGCGCGCAACAATTCTTCCGCCTTCCTACTTCCGCCTTGCTGACAATTCTGTCCAAATTCCCGATTGACCACTCCAATCTCCCGCCGGAGCCACCACTATCACCGCATCGCCACGTTCGCGCATCCAGGTAGTCAGCCGCCCGCGCAGTCGAGTCCGTTCGGCAGCGTGCACCGGATCGGCCACGAGATTGCTCAGCAGGTGCGGGTCCGTGCGGTTGTCGTATAGCACCGTCTCGGCTCAGCTGCCGCCCAGACTGGTCGGCTCGCCGCCACCAGCATCGCTCGCCGCGATGGCGTAGGTCCACCCAGCTACGCGGTTGGCGCGGCCGCACTGGCTCTCGCTGATCTGTATAGATTCCGGAAATTCTGGCCGCTAAAATTCCGGAAATTCTGGCCGGGGTAGCCCACCCCGCCTGACGCGTCCCGGGCGCCCTGGTTGGCAGGGTGGTCACCCCCACCAGGGTGCCCGGACCGTGATCAACCCCATGACCCGACTCTCCATCCACCACATGTCCGCGCTGGAGCGGTCGCACGCTGAGATCGCTGCGG
>JBBREK010000327.1:0-3355 GCA_038203025.1 Planctomycetota bacterium | reverse complement strand
GCCTCGGCCGCTTTATCTACTAATGCAGCCTCTCCAGACCCCGTGAATATTAGGCGGGCAGCCTGTTTCCCAGCCTCGCGAGCGACGGCACCCACTACAATCGATGCGCCCGCAATCTGCGCCGTAACCCGCAGCAAGCGCGGCAGGTTGGCGATTGGGCCGAGGCCCACGAATGATCCAAGTACCATCTCACCAGCAAAGACTGTGACCTTGCCTTCGGGCGACAGTTCAACGGTTGCATCCGCCCCGTTCAACGTCCAGCGGCCCTGACTATTGGGCCTAAAGCCTTGGTCTCTCAACGCAGTTGGACATAGCCGGCATCGCCGGCCATTCGGGCGGTCTGAACGGCCCCCATCAGTGGTGCTACTGACGTTGTAGAACGGCCGACGCTGCCGTGGCCCCGCGCATGATCCCCATGCGCCGGGCCACGGAGCATCGGCCATGAGCCAGCATCTTCTCATCTCCTTCCAACGCCACCTGCAAGCGCAGGGGAAACGTCCCGGCACCCAGGACCGGTACGTGTCGATCCTGGCGCGGTTCCTGCGCGAGGCAGCGGTCCCGGTTGAGGCGGTGACCGCCGATCATGTCTACGACTTCCTGGTCGAGCGCGGCAATGCGCTGGGGCTGTCGGCGTCGTGGTTCAACGTCATCTTCCATGCGATGATGGCGTGGCTGGAGATGCGGCAGTTGCCGACCGATCTCCGTGGGTTGCGGCCGAAGCGCATTGCTCTGCAGCCCCCGCGGTGGTTCACGGCGGCGGAGGCCCGGCGGCTGATCGGCGCGGTCGACCAACGGTCGTTTCGGCTGTTCTTCCAGGTCATGCTGTCGACCGGCATGCGGGTGTCGGAGGCGATCGCCCTGCGGGTCGGGGATCTGGATACGGAACGCCCGCTGATCCGCATCCCCTGCGGCAAGGGCGGCGATGGTCGCCTGGTGACCTGCAGCACCACCCTGCGGGACCGGATGCGAGATCACTGGCGGACCTTCCGGCCCGCCGACGTGTTCTTCGAGCGGCGACCAGGCTTCGACCGCCAACCCCTGCTGGCTGGTACGGTCAACGCCGCTCTGCGCCGGGCGGCCGAACGGGCGGGCTTCACCGAGCATGTGAGCTCGCACCGCTTCCGGCACTCCTTCGCCATCCACAGCCTGCGCGGGGGCATGGACATCGTCACGCTGCAGCGGGCGATGGGGCATCGCTGCATCGCCTCGACGGTGCGCTACCTGACACCGGACATGGCTCGGCCCGGCGTGTCGGTCGACCTGCTGCGCGATCTGGGGGTGGCGCCGTGATCCGCGACATCGCCCGTGATCACGGCGACGATCCGGCGCTACGGACGCGCCTGCGACCCTACCAGATCCGCATCTTGGAGCGCATCGCCACCTGCGGCACGCCGGCCGCGGGCATGCACCGGGAGGCCTGCGACCGCTGCGGTGATGTCCGCTTGCGACCCAACACCTGCGGCTCTCGTAGTTGCCCGCACTGCCAGGGTCGGGCCCGAGCCGACTGGGTGGATGAGCGCATGGCCGAACTCCTGCCATGCAGCTACTTCCATGTCGTGCTGACCCTGCCACCGGATCTGCGTGCCCTGGCGATGGCCTTCCCCGGCGTCGTCCTGGGATCCCTCATGTCCGCGGCCGGCGACGCCATCGACTACCTGTGCCGGAAGAACGACATCCTCGGCGCCACGGTGGGGCAGCTGGCGATCCTCCATACCTGGCGGCGCGATCTCGGCATCCATCCCCACGTCCATGTCCTGGTCACCGCCGGCGGCTGGAACGAGGAGCGCCAGACCTGGGTGGAGGCCCAGCACCATGGTCCCGCCGACACACCCTTCCTCATCCCGGTTGAGGTCCTCCTGGCGGCCTTCCAGCGCCGCCTCCGCCGCCTGCTGCTGCACGCCTATGCGCGGGGCGCGTTCACGGATGGCCCGCACGAGGCCTTCCCCATGCTCGCCACGACGGCGGCCTTCACCGGAGCGCTCAACCGCATGTGCGCCACCCGTGGCGTCGCGCGCATCGAGCCGCCCTTCGGTGGGCCGCAGCAGCTGCTGAAATACCTCGGCGCCTACGTCAACCGCGTCGCCCTCAGCCCCCGGCGCGTCACCGCCTACGACCCAGCGACCGGACTCGTGACCTACACCTGGGCGACCAACGCCGCTCCCGACATCGCGTGCACGGCCACCATCACGGCCAGCGCATTCCTCATGCGCTTCGCCCAGCACATCATGCCTCCCGGATTCCAGCGCATCCGCTTCCGCGGCCTGTGGTGCACCGCCCACCGGGCCACCAAGCTGCGCGTCGCCCAGCAGTGGTTCGCGACCAACCGACCAGCCACGCCACCACCACCGACGTCGGAGCGACCGGAGCCACCGCTCGACGACGATCCCTGCCGCTGCACCACCTGCGGACTCGGTCGCTGGCGCCTCGTACCAGGAACCTGGCAACGACCACCAGTCGCCGAACGCCGGCAGCTCCGCGAACAGCTACGCCAGCACCGGCACACCCAGACACCGATGGAGGCCGCCAACCCCGCATGAGCCTATGATCAACGACATCGGATTGCGGTACAGCCGGCGATCAGCCAGATCGCAGGTCCGGGAACGCACGTCCATGCGTTGACCGGGCTCTGCCTCCCGGATCACCTGTGCGGCAGCAAAACACCCAGGCCATGTCCAACACACGTTGCTTCAACCCGCGGCGCATCGGCGCACTGGGCGGCGAAGACGTCGAACGCGCCGCGGCTCGAAGCAACGCAATGCATTTCTCTTGGTTGACCAAGCAGAACAGGTTTCGGGCGCTTCTCCAGTCATAACCCATTGTGCTGCAAGGAGAGGCGGATGCGGTCGACAGCCTGCATTGATGGCATGGGCAGGTCCGCAGCTCGTCCAACCGGTCACGGTCGACCGAAATACTGCCTGTCTATATACAGGCAATCGCCTTGCTATTGGCGATCGCCAATATAAAGGTAACGCATGACGCGCGGTGGAAGCATCCTAGGGGAGCAGGCGTGGGACGCTGCCGCGGCGCTCCTGCGTCGTTTCGGGCGGGTGGAGTCTCTGCCGCTTCCAGGGTCCTCCCGTTCCATCGATCGGGTAGCTCGGCTCGTGCTGTCCGACGGGCGGATGCTGGAATTGCGGCTCGATCTCAGGCGCATCCCGTCCCCGGGGAAGGTGCTCCACGAGCAGGCGATTGCTCACGCCGCCCTGCGGCTCGCGGCAGCGCCGAACGATCCGACGGTGGCGAACGCCATGGCGATCCTGGTGCCGGTCATACCAACCGGATTCGGCGACAGCGTGCGTCGGCTGCTCGCCCCGCTGGGACGGTCGCCGCTCAATGTCATCGTCATCTCGGCGGC
>JBBREK010000326.1:0-3372 GCA_038203025.1 Planctomycetota bacterium | reverse complement strand
CCGGCAGCTGGTTCGGCCTGGTGCTGCTCGGCGCGCTTGTCGGCCTGGGTATCCAGTCTGCCCTGCTGGCGCGCGACCAGGTGTCGATCGTCGAGTCGTTGGGAATCACCGTGGCTGCGGCCATCGCCGGTCTGATCGGCGCCAAGGTGCGGTACGTCATGCTGCATCCGCGCAGGTGGCGAAATTCACCGGCCGAGGGCTGGGCGGTCGACGGCTTCCTTGTCGTCCTGCCCCTGGTCGTGCTCGCCGGCCTGCTCGCCTTCGACCTGCCCATCGGGCTATTCGTCGACGCCAGCACGCCGGCCTTGTTTTTCGGCGTGGCGATTGGACGCCTGGGTTGCTTCTTCACCGGCTGCTGCGCCGGACAATGCACGCGCTCAGGGTGGGGCATCTGGTCCTCGGACCGTCGGGTCGGCGCACGCCGCATTCCGACACAACTGCTGGAGTCGGCTGCCGGCCTTGTCCTCGGAGTCGCCACGCTCACGCTCTATCTTCTCGTGCGGCCCGCTGCGCAGGGGATCATCTTCCTCGGCGCTCTGGCCGCTTACACCCTCGCCCGCCGGATACTCTTGCGATTGCGATCGGAACGACAGGTCCTTCCGGCTGCCGCCCGCCAGACATGACAGGGACGGCGTGGGCTCAGGAGTGCTTGATGACGTACCGCGCGTAGAACGCCCCGGGCAGCCGCCCGACCGGCGATCTCGACTGCTAGAGCCGCCCCTGGGCCAGTGCCGACATCGAGGATCAAGCCCGGCCGGCTGGCGACCTCCTCGGCTACGCGGCGGTGCAACGGGGCGAGGATGCGAGGAGCAATGGCGGCTTATACGCCGGCGCCGCGCGGTGAGACCAGCTCGAGTCGTTGATCGACCCAGCGAATCGCGCCGGCGATCCGCTCGCCGCCTAGCGCACGCAACACGATCGCGACGGTGGCGAGCCTGATGAGCCAGCCCATCTACGCGGGCAGTGCGTCGAGCAGATCACGGCAGGCCTGCTCGCAGCGTCGACACGCCTCGGCGCACACGCGGCAGTGTTCCATCCCCATCGCCGCATGGCGCTCGCACTCCCCGGCACACGTCCGGCATGCCTCGGCACACGCCTCGACGAGCCCGCGCGCGGCAGCTGGATCATTTGCGGTCAGCCGTGACAGGACGCTGCCGGTCGCGTGGCACGCGTCAGCGCAGTCGAGGTTCAGGCGAATGCAGCGCACCAGGTCGGACAGCGAGTCCTCACCCAGGCACGCGTCGGCACAGGCGGTGCAGGCCTGGGCACAGTCGACGCACGCTTCGATACAGGCCGCCAGCTCGGCGGGCGCGTTCGAGGCGCTGGGATGGGTCTCGATCATCTGACGGGCATAGCTCATCGGGGTCTCCTCGTACGCTAACCGCGGTCGGGCGCCAGCCTTGAGCGGCGTGACACTACACTGGTGTAGCAGGTTGCGCACCAGGAGGGCAGGGAGCGACAACAGCATGGAACTCAGCCTTGGGTTGGCCTTTGCCGCCGGCGTGCTGTCGTTCGTCTCCCCCTGTGTGCTGGCCCTCGTACCGGTCTACCTCGCGTACCTGGGGGAAACCGTCGCGGCAGTCGGCAGCCCGCCGACCGTCGCCGGCAGTGGCGCCGCCGTCCGGACAGGTGTCATCGATCGTCCCGTCGTTGGCCAGGTCCTGCTCTTCACGCTGTCCTTCTCCGCGATCTTCGTATTCCTGGGCGTATCGATCGGACTGCTGGGGGCGAACGTGTTCCGGCTCATCCCCTACGCCCGCGAGGCGACCGGCCTGCTTGTGATCCTCATGGGTCTCGCGGTCACCGGCGTGTTCGGTCCGGTGCTGTCGCGCGTGAACGTTGGCCTTCGCCTCGAGTCGCCGCCGAATGGACGCTCCACGCGCTCGATCGCGCTCGGCGCACTCTTCGCGCTGGGCTGGAGCCCGTGCATCGGGCCGGTGCTGGGCGCGATCCTGACCATGGGCGCCTCGAGCCAGGACGTCGGTGTCGCCGCCCTGCTGCTCTCCTTCTACTCACTCGGGCTGGCGACGCCGTTCGTGCTCGCCGCTGTCGCCCTCCCCCAGCTGCGTCCGATCATGATGGCCCTGCGGCGTTGGCATCGGCCGGTCGAGATCAGCGCCGGCCTGTTCATCGTGGCGATGGGGATCCTGATCTACCTCAATGCCTTCAGCCGCATGGCCAGCCTCTTCACGTGGACCATCTGAAGCCGGTTGCCACCCGCAACCGCGGACCGTCGGCGACCGTCCTGACTCGCATGGACCCCGTGACGAGCTTCGCCAGATGCTGATCGTTGCGCCCGCCCTGCTCGTGGCGGCGCTGCTCAGCCTCGTCAGCGCGGTGGTCATCGGCCTGGCGTCGGCCGTGTGGACCGAGCTGCGGCCAGCAACGACGAGCGCAGAGGGCGCAGTCGCGCTTCCTGACCATCGCGCCAGCACGTCACTGGGTTCGATCGCCCACGCCGCGGTGGCCCTGGGCCTGGCGCTGCTGGTGGCCGCGCTCATCCTCCGCGCCGTCGTCACCGGCCATGCGCCGTGGTCGAACATGTACGAGTTCAACCAGGCCTTCGCGGCCGCCATCCTGGCCGGCTACCTCGGCCTCGAGCGTCGGCTACCGATCCGCTCGCTGGCGCCTCTGGTCACCGTGCCGGCGGCTGGTCTGGTCGCCTACAGCCTGACGCTGCCGGCCGAGGTCGTCCCCCTGCCGCCGGCGTTGCAGACTCCGTTCTTCCTCACCGTCCACGTCGGCAGCGCGGTGCTGGCGTACGGCATCGCCGCCATCGGCGGCGCGGCAGCGGTGGGCGAGCTCCTGCAACGCTGGCGCTGCGATCGGCTCGCCTGGCTGCCGACGGCCGCCGTGTGTCGTGTCGCCGCCTACCGCAGCGTGATGCTCGGGATGCCGGTGCTGACGCTGGCCATCGTCCTCGGCGCACTGTGGGCCAACATGGCGTGGCGCTCATACTGGAACAACGATCCCAAGGAGCTGGCGGCGGCGGCCACCTGGCTCGTGTATGCGGCCTACCTTCATATCGCCGGGCGTCGCGACCGCGGGGGCGCAAGCGCCTCCTGGTTCCTGCTCGCCGGCTTCGGCGCCGTCCTGTTCACCTACCTGGCCGCCAACCTGGTGATCCCCGGGCAGCACAGTTATTCCGGGATCTGAGCAGGCCGGCCCGATGGCTCACAGCCTCAGCCGCATCCGTCAGCCGGCACTCGATCGCCTTGCACGCCGCGCCGATCGGCTGCTGCGCGCGCTTTCCGATGCGCGACTCGGCGTGGGTCTGCTGGTCGCGGCCGGGCTGGCAAACCTGCTGGCGGCGGCGCGGGCGGACTGGCGATGGATGCTCGACAGCCCACCCTATCTGACCGTGGTGGCCGC
>JBBREK010000325.1:0-3398 GCA_038203025.1 Planctomycetota bacterium | reverse complement strand
GCATGGCCGTGTCTGCGTGGGTGCAGGCGATCTCGTCCAGCGCCTGCCCGGGGTGCGTCACAGCACCTGGGGCGACGCGGCTCGTGAGTGGCTTGAGCTCTACGTCACCCTGCCTGGGGTGGTGTTCACGGCTTTGGCCTCGGTGGCTGCGCTGGACGGAAGCACCCCGGTATTGCGGCCAGGCCTCGACGCGGTGCTGTTGGCAGACGGCGAGCGCCTGATCACGGATCTGCGCCAGGCCGGCGAGGTGGAGTGGCCGGCGCTGTGCGCTCGCGCCGTCGCCCTGGTCGCCGCTTTGCATGAGCGCCACCGCCGTCGCGCCGATGGCGACCGTGACGGTGTCCTCGCCGCCGAGGCCTGCTGCCTGCTCGCCGCCGAGCCTGCCCGGCCGACCCCGCCGGCTGCGGTGGCGCGGCGCCTCGGGCTGTCGTACGAGCGTTTCCGCAAGATCTTCGCCGCGCGAATCGGCCTGGCGCCGGCAGCCTACCAGCGGCGCCGGCGCATCGAAGCAGCATGCAATCTGCTGCTGGCGGGGCAGTCCGGTGTGACGGCGGTGGCCACGAAGATGGGATTCTCTGATGTATATGCCTTCACTCGCATGTTCACCCGTGAGGTAGGTATGCCGCCAGGGAGGTGGAGGCGGCGACAATCGGGGTCGATTGGCAGCTCATTGCGGTTACCCCGTCGGGTGGACGAGAGGGGTCGCACGGATGTGCCGTTGACCTTGTGAGGCTGCCCAGTTCGGTGGAGTTCCAGATGGGCGCACTCTAGCGCCACTACCGTTACAAGGGTAACCACTCAGACACGGCCCCGTCGCGCAGCGATGGGGCGGGCGCCGAGCTGCGGTGGCGGCATACAATGAGGAGGCCGTGCGCCTAGCCAAGCAGAGCAGTGCCAGGCAGATCAACGATCTGGACCTAAACGCCACCATATTGCGCGATTGGGTCCGTGCGCGGGGTGCGGCAACCACTAGCCTGTCATGCATGACCGACCGCCCCGACCTCCTGCTCATCTGTTGCGATCAGCTCAGTGGTGACGCCGTCGGCTGCGGTGACACCCCCAACCTCGACGCGCTGGCGGCGCAGGGCACCGCCTTCGAGCGCTGCTACGCCGCCTGCCCGCTGTGCCTGCCGTCACGAGCCAGCTTCTGGTCGGGGCAGCTGCCGCACCGCACCGGCGTGCTGTCGAACGGCCGTTGGCTGCCGACGCCGGCCTGGGCGGACGGACGCCCGACCCTTGGCACCGTGCTGTCGGCCGCCGGCTGGGACTGCGTCCACTTCGGCAAGGACCACTCGGCCGGAACGCTGTCCGGCTTCACCGTCGTGCCGGAGGTGCCGGGCGAGGCCACGGCCGAGCATCCTGCCTGGCCGGTATCCGACGACACCCGGCGCGATGCCGCCACCGTGCCGGCGGCCTGCGCGCATCTGCGGCGGGCCGGTGGCGGGCCACGCTGCACCGTCGTCGATCTGCAGAACCCACACGACATCTGCTCGTGGATCGGTGATCGGGCCGGCGGCAATCGCGCGCTGCCGCCGGGCGAACTGCCGCCGTTGCCGGCCAACCATGCCTCTGTAGCCCAGCCAGGGCAGCCGCTGTCGGTGCAGTACGTCTGCTGCGCTCACAACCGCCAGGCCCAGGCGTCGACCTTCGACCAGACCGACTGGCGCTGCTATGTCGCCGCCTACCGCCACTACGTGCGCCGCGCCGACCGCGCCATCGGCGAGGTGCTCGCCGCCCTCGATGCCAGCGTCCGTCGCGACCGCACCCTGGTGGTGTGCTTCGCCGACCACGGCGACAACCATGCGTCGCACGCTTTGGCGACCAAGCACTGCACCTTTTACGAGGAGACGGTGCGCGTGCCGCTGATCGTCGCCGGTCCCGGCGTCGCTACCGGGGTGCGCGTCAGCGAGCTCGCCTCGTTGCTCGATCTGTTGCCAACGCTCGGTGGCCTGCTTGGCGTGGCGTCGCCAGCGGGCGACGGCGTCGACCTGTCGGGCTGGCTGCGCGGTGCCGCCGGCGCGGTCCGTCCGCAGGTGGTCTCCGAGTGGTACAGCGAATGGGGCTCGACCATCGAACCAGGTCGCATGCTGTGCAGGGGACGCTGGAAGTACGTGCACTACCGCGAAGGCGATGGCGAGCAGCTCTTCGACCTCGACGCCGACCCGGGCGAGCTGGTCAACCGCGCCGCTGAGCCTTCCTGCGCTGCGGTGCTGGCTGAACATCGTCGCCGGCTGGACGCGCACCTGACTGCGACCGCCGATCCCTATCGCACCCTGGCGCCACTGGCCGAGACGCGCTGGCGGGCGCACCCGCCCGGCGCTCACGTCGGTCCGGCGGCACCTATGGTGCGCCAGGCTGGCGCATGAACTGGCTTGGTGACGGCCGTTGATCTCATCGCCCGTCGCGGTTGCTCCGCCGCCAGGCGCTCGGCGTCGTGCCGGTGAGAGCGCGGAAGCGGCGGTTGAACGCCGCCAGGCCCTGCCAGCCGTGGCGCAGGGCAATGTCGAGGATGCGGTCGTCGGTCTCCAGCAGGTCGCGGCAGGCGGCGGCGATGCGGCGGCGGCCGAGGTGCTCGACGAAAGTGCGACCGGTGGCGCGGTGGAAGAAGCGGCTGAACGCCGCTGGCGTCATGCCGGCCGTGGCGGCGGCGCGGCGCTGACTGAGGCCGGCGGGCAGCCGCTCCTCGACCAGGGCAAGGACCCGCGCCAGGCGCTGGGCGCGCGGTCCCTCTCCTGGAACCGGATGGCTGGCCAGGGCGATGGCCGGCGCGGTAGCCAGTAGCTCGAACAGCGCGAGCAGACCGCCGTAGCGGGCCAGACCCTCGCAGCCGAGCAGTTCCTCCAGCCGCTGTGCCGGCACGGCGGAGTCGGTGAAGCGCAGACCGCCACCCGCCGCCGCCAGCAGTCGCCGCAGGGCCGCTCCTTCCGGCAAGGCCGCTGCCGCGTTGAGCCGGACTGCCGGCACCTGCAGCACCACCGCCTCGCCGGCTTCACCAGTAGGTCGCGACATCCAGGTATGCGGCAATTCCGGCGGCAGCAGGCACAGATCACCCGGCGCGAAGTCCTCGACCCGTTCGCCGACAAAGCGCACACCGCAGCCGGCGCGGATCAGGGTCAGCTCCCATTCCGGATGCCGATGCCAGTTGAAGGCCCAACCGGCTGACGGGTTGGTCCGCCGTAGGGCGAACGATCGGCCGCCGCCGAAGTCGAGGAGTTCCACGGCTGGAGGGCGGCGCATCGCCGGTCAGGTTAAAAAAGGAGTAACTGCTCAGGCGGTCCAGTAGTCGGATAGACTTTTCGCTGGGTTCCAGCCCGGGTCGTGATATTCCGTCACCATGCCAACGATCACCGTTCAGGGTCGGCAGTTTGATGACGCGGGATTGGCTGAGATCCAAGCCG
>JBBREK010000324.1:0-3421 GCA_038203025.1 Planctomycetota bacterium | reverse complement strand
GACCCGGCCGGCGCGGCAGTGCCACGCCAGCTGGGCCAGGATGGCGAGCGGATCACCGAAGGCGACGCCGCGCGCGGCATGCCGCCAGCGCTCGGCGATACGTGTGCAGATCGACGTATGATCGTCGTCCGGCAACAGGGCATCAGCCGTCGACCAGCCCGGCGCACTGGTGAAGAAGGCAAGGCGTGGCAGGGATGGCCAGGCGTCGGCCTGCTCCGCTGCGGTGAAACCGAGGCGCCGTCCAAAGCAGACCTCGGGAAAGAGGTAGGTCGCCACCGGCATGCGCGGCGGACCATCCGCGAGATCGCCGACCGGCAGCAGCGCGGCGCCTGCAGGAGTGCCGACGCCCGGCTGACGCAGCAGGGCGGCATAGATTGCAGCCGGGCCATCGGCCTCCACCAGCACCTCCCCCATCAGCGGCAGCGACGAGGCGAACAGTCGCGGACGCCCAAGCACCATGTAGCGCACCGTGCAGCGAGCATGCACATAGTTCCACGCCTGGTGGTGCTGACCCGACAGCACCAGCGAGCCGGTTGGCGCGAACAGCTCGCCGGATCGTGGCGATTCAAGGTAACACTCGCACAGCGCGCCAGCCTCGGCCGCCATCCATGCGACGGTCGGCAGCACGGCCGAAACCAGCGGGTCATCGAGTCTGGCGAGCAGCAGCCAGACGACGGGTCGGACTGGTGGTTGGCGGGTGGTAGTCATGTCTCTATAATAGAGACGATAGTCCGGACACAAGCCAGGCCGTGGTTGCTCGGCCCGGGCTCCCGGCACTCTTCAGTCATGCCCAAGGCATCGCAACCCAACCTCAGCCTGATCAACGGCTTGAACGTGCTGGAGGCGGTCCTGGCGGCGGCCGGGCCGGTAGGATCACGCGAACTGGCGCGCAGCCTCGGCCTCGACCGCAGCGTCGTGAACCGCCTGCTGCTGACGCTCGCCTCGCAGGGCATGCTACAGCGGACGGAGGCGGGCCGCTATCTCCCCGGCCACGGCGTGCACAGCCTGGCCGCGGTCAGCCTGCGATCGTCTGGCCTGCTCGCCCGCGCCCTGCCGCACGCCGAGTCGTGGACCCGCCGCGGCTGCCGCTTCACTCTCGGCGTTCTATGGCGCCACCATTTCTGCCATCTGATCGCAGCGCGCCCGGGAGCCGCGCTCGGCGAGGCGGTCGGCGCCATGCCACCAGGTGATCCGTTCGTCTCCACTGCAGGCGTTGCCCTGCTTGCACTTGCCCCGGCGGCGATCGTGACCCGTGCCCGCGCGGCCTGGCCGCAGGACGCGGCGACGTGCCGGACGCGCCTGGACCTGGCGCGCCGCCAGGGCTTCGCCGTACGGACGCACGTCGACGGGACCGTATCCATTGGCATCGCAAGCGGATCCCCTGCCGTTGCCGCCATCGCGGTGAGCAATCCGGCCTGGGGTGAAGCAGATGCGCTCGCCATCCTGTCCGAGTTACGCACCCAGGCCGCGGCGATCGCTGCCCCGGAGTCCTGAAAACGACGGACCCCGCCTGATCCAGGCGGGGTCCGGCATCGACAGGATGCGAAACCGTTCAGGCGATGGCGCGTTCGCCGTGGCGCATGTTGTGGTGCGCCTCCTTGTCGTGCAACTTGCGCAACTGCGAGGCGCACTTGTCGGCGACGACATCGATAGCGGCATAGACCGTATCCTCGCTGTCGTGGGCGATGACGTCCTTGCCGTGCGGGAGGTGCATGTCGACGTCGACGCGGTAACCCTTCTTCTCGCCCTGATGGATGGTCACGTGGACCTTGGTGAGTGTGGCATTGAACTTGCGCAAGCCACCCAGCTTCTCGCTGATGTAACTGCGTATCCGATCCGAAACCTCAAAGTGGACACCGGTGATCTGGATTTCAGGCATGTCGGATGCTCTCCGTCGTCGGCCGGCCGCCCCGCCCTGCCGGTCTCTGTGGGGTATGACGTGAGGTGGGGGCGCCCTCACGGTGGGATTGTAGCGACAGAGCCCAGGCCCCGTCAACGGTAATCCGTGCAGCACCCCTACAGACGTACGATCCGCCAAATAATTACCGTCTGGAATGAAATTAGTCGAAATCGTGCGGCCACTACAGAATTAAGCGAGTACACGGTCGACCTGGACCGTTCGCACAAGGACCTGACGCCCACTACTTCCGGCTGCATGTGGTCCCGGACACCGGCTGGTGTCACGCCCGATCCGCCTACAGCACCGTCTCCACGCCGATCATGGCACGCAGGCGGCCGAGAGCCTCGCCCTCAATCTGGCGGATGCGTTCACGGGTCAGATCGAACCCATCGCCAATCTCCTCCAGCGTCAGCACGGGCAGTCCATCGAGACCGAAGCGGTAGCGCAGGACCTCGGCCTCGCGCGCCGGCAGCCGGCGCAGCCGCTCGCGTACCAGGGCGGCGTCCTCAGCCGACAACAGGGGCTCTTCCGGGAGGACGTCGGTCACCAACTCGCCACCCTCGGCGATGATCAGCGGATCAACCGGGCCAGTGGTCTGTGCGGCAGTGGCCACGACCCGTTCAATGAGATCGACCTTGTCGGGATCGAGACCGAGGGCGCGGGCCAGTTCCAGCGCGTCCTCGCGGCCATTCCCGGTGCGATCGAAGCGCCGCAGACGCGAGATCAGCTCGACCATGTAGGTGGGCAGGCGGATGTTCCGCCCCTTGTCGGCCAGGGCCCGACGGATGCCCTGACGGATCCAGTGCACGGCGTAGGTGGAGAAGCGGAATTCCATCGTCGGATCGAAGCGTTCGACGGCGCGCATCAGGCCGATGTTCCCCTCCTCGATGATGTCGAGCAGGGGTAGACCAAGGTTGTCGTACTGCCGGGCCACCGACACGACCAGGCGGAGGTTGGCCTGGATCATCTCCTGGCGGGCCTCGCGGTCGCCGTGCCGCACGCGGCGGCCCAGGGCGGACTCCTCATCCCGTCCCAGCACCGGAAAGCGCGAGACCTCCTCCAGATAGATGTCGAGCAGATAGTCCCGTGCCACGGATCTGCCTTCTAATTACTCATCTGCCCAGGGCGAGCGCTTCGAGGACCAGCCGCGGCGGATGGTTGCGGTCGAGATCGCCAAGGGCGCGGTGGATGCGTTCGAGATGATCGAGGGCGGAGCCGGCCGTGCCCCGGTCGGGGCTACGTAAACCTGTGCGCACCCGCGTGTTGAGGCCGACCAGCCACTCCCGCAGGCAGGCGCGCTGTACCGCGGCTGGAGTGCGGGCCTCGTCGCTATCGTCGTCCACCGCCTTGCTGGGCAACGCGGCGACCACTTCGGCGACCGCCGCCAGATCGAAGCTGGCTAGCACCCGATCCAGAGCCGCGAACGGCGGCGAGGCGAGGCGCAGGCGGCTTTGCGTGCCGCGATGCGGCAGAACCTCGGCCGATTCCGCCTCGGTCAGGGCCTGCAGACGGTAGACCTGG
>JBBREK010000323.1:0-3430 GCA_038203025.1 Planctomycetota bacterium | reverse complement strand
TCGGTGACGCCCGCCGCCTCGTGATAGCGATCGTGGTATTCGCGCGGGCTCATTCCGAGGTTGCGGCGGAAGGCGCGCCGCAGCCGCTCCTCGCTGCCCAGGCCGGTGCGCCGGGCGATGTCTGGCAACTGCAGGCGCGTGGATGCCAGCAGCGATCGGACCCGACGCAGGCGCAGCTCGACCAGATGCTGATGCGGCGAGGTGCGCAGATGCGTGCGGAAGGCGGCGTGCAGGCGCGAGGGCGACCAGCCGGCGATGGCGGACATGTCTCCGACTGACCAGTTGCGGGCGGGTTCGGCCTCCAGGGCGGCAACCAACCGGCGCAGGGGGTCGGGTAGGGCCGGATCGGCGGCGGTGGCCATCCACAGGTGCGCCCGCCACTGCAGATGCGCATAGCTGGCTTGGGCGAGGACCCGGCGGTCGACGCGTTCGTCGCTGAAGGAGGCGATGAGCTGACGCGCGTAGGTCATGATGTCGCCATGGTCGTCCCAGCGGCTGAAGCGCGGGACGCGCCGGGATGCAGACGGGAACACCGCCCAGGTGACCACCAGACAGCTGTAGGGCTGGTGCAGGTCGGTACGGCTGACCAGGCGCTCGCCGGGCAGGTGCCAGATAATGGTACCGGGCGGGGCCTCGACCTCGCGTTCACCGTCCATCGCCCAGCAGCGGCCTCCGGTGATCAACTCGACCTTCTCCAGGCCGTCGTCCAGCGGCGGCCCACCGGGCTGCCGCACCGCCCGGTGCTGGTAGTGGGTGCAACTGGTCAGGCCGCGGACGTGATGCAGACCGAAGTCGTCCATGTGGAGGAATCGTCAATTGTAGATGCGAATAGGCAATTGAATGCAGGGACTCCACCGCGCATGCTGTGCGATCTAACAATCCAGGAGTCTTCATGCCCGCCATCGTCCGTTTCGGCATCATCGGTGCCGGCGCCATCGCGCCCAGCCTGTGCAATGCCCTTTCCAAGCACAAGCAGGCCAAGGTGGTTGCTGACTACGACGTCCACGCCGGCCGCCAGGCGGCGCTGTGCGACGAGTTTGGTATCGCCAAGCGGCCGCGCTCGCTCGATGCGCTGCTCGACGATCCCGAGATCGATGCGATCTACGTCGCGGTGCCGAACAAGTTTCACGTCGCCTACACGCTGAAGGCTCTCGCCGCAGGCAAGCATGTCATCGCCGAGAAGCCCTTCGCCATGGACATCGACGAGGCCCGCCTGGTCGCTGCGGCGGTGAAGAAGTCGAAGAAGCTGTGGATGTTGGGCATGAACCGCCGCTTCCCGGCGATGATGCAGAAGGCCCACGACCTGGTTGCCCGCGGCGTCATCGGAGAGGTCTACCACGCCAAGGCGCGGTGGCAGCGACGCTGGGGCTGCCCGAAGTTGCAGACCTGGTTCGGCCACAAGCAACTGTCCGGCGGCGGCTGCCTGCTCGACATCGGCGTGCACATGCTCGACCAGACCATGTACATCGCCGGCAACTTCAAGCCGCTGACCTGCTCGGGCTCGGTCTACGGCAAGTTCGGCCACCGCGGCCTGGGCGAGGGCGGCTGGGGCAAGTCGGACCGCGATCCGAAGATGACCTTCGATGTCGAAGACTTCGCCAACGCGCACATCCGCCTAGCCGGCGGCATGAGCATCGACCTCGACGTCAGCTGGGCGGCGCACATGCCCAAGAGCAACATCATGGAGTCGATCATCTTCGGCACCGAGGGCAGCCTGTGGGTCGGCCAGGACGAGGCTGTCGCCGGCGGCAAGGAGAGCGTCGTGCTGTCGACGCGGAAGGGCAAGGAGTTCATCAACAACGAAGATCCCAAGGCGAAAGTGAAGTACCCGCACTGCGACCGCTTCAACAACTTCGTCAACGCGATCCTGGGCAAGGAGCAGCCCTGCGTGACCATCGACCAGGCCCTGGCGGTGCAGTCGGTGCTGACCGGCGTCTACCGCTCGTCGGCCAAGGGCGCCGAAGTCGATCTGCGCAAGATCTGAGGAATAGATCAGAGCGCGTGGTCGGCGGGTAGATCCCCGCCCGACCACGCCCGGCAGGCAGTCCACGGCTGGTCCGGAGCGCTCCAGAACGGGTGCTCCGGCGGCAGTCCCAGGGGTAGGAAGGCGGCCATGCACAGGTACAGGCTGCCAGTCGAAATGTAGGTCTCGCCCAACGATGGTTGATGTCCGCACAGGCCGATGCGCAGCCAGCCGGCGTCATCGCAGGTGCCGGGCGCCTCCAGCGTCCGGCGGATCACCGCGTCGAGGGCGCAGCGCGCCTGTGCCGGCGGCAAGTCGTCGGGCAGCAGACCCAGCAGGGCGGCCTGGGCGAGTGACTGGAAGGCCCCGCAGCGGTAGGCGATCGAGCGGCCGATGACCGGATAGGTCCCGTCGGGGGCGATGAGGCGTTCCTGCACCGCTGCCCAACGCGTGGCGCGGCGTCGGACCTCGCCGGTCATGGCGTCCCAGGCCTGCTCACGTCCGGCGAGGGCGGCGAGGATGTCGACCAGCATCGGCTGAATGACGAAGCTGTTGTAGTAGTCCCAATGGAACTGGGGACCGTCGGCATAGGCGCCATCGCCGACATACCAGGTCTGGTGTTGGCGCAGCGCGTAATCGACGCGCATCGGATCCCACTGACGACCCAGCGCGGCGATGCCTGCCTCAATGCAGGCAGCGAACAGCAGCCAGTTGTTGAAGAACGGCTTGCGCTCCCGGGTCGAGATCAGCATCTCGGCGAGCTGCCCGGCCGTGGCCGGATCAAGGGCGTCGCGCAGGCATCTCGGGGCGCGCAGCAGGGCCTGGGCGAGGAACGCACCTTCGACGATCGGCTGGTGGCCCGACTCGATGGCGAAGCGGTCCGGGCCGTGCGGTTGCAGCGCCTGGCGGAGTCCGGCCAGGGCGAGGCTGTGTAGGTCGTGGCGCAGACTCCGTTCCTCGGCATCGCCGGCCTTGGATTCCAGCCACGGGGCGATGCCGCAGAGCAGTCGGCAGACGGCCTCCATCGGCGACACGACGGCGCGTCCCGCTTCGGACTTCTGCTCGACTGGCATGCGCTGGCGCAACTCCCCGACGGCGAGGGCCGTCAGGACCGGCCGGGCGATGCGTTCGACCAGCTGCAGCCAGTGGGTTCGGGTGGTCATGCCAACATCCTCGGCGGATCCAGCCAAGATCAGGTGGACAGAATCCGCTCGCTGTGGTCGGAAGCTGCATCCGTGCAGCGCCGAGCAACTGATCCGCACCCTCGCTGTGGTCGAGGGCTACGCCGTGCTGTCAGCGTCAGCCCCTCCAGCTTTCATCCTCGCAGCTGAGATGACCTGGGTGCAGGATGATTGCCGGTAACAACTCAGGCCCGGGGCCCCGTCGCGCAGCGATGGGGCGGGCGCCGAGTGGCGGTGGGCGGATATACTGGGCGAAGCCCATCCGCCCACGGTTTCAGAGCCGTGC
>JBBREK010000322.1:0-3439 GCA_038203025.1 Planctomycetota bacterium | reverse complement strand
GTGAGCAGCACCGCGACCATGCTGCCACCACCACGTCCGGCTGTGGCCAGAAGCAGCGCCAGGGCCCCGGCGGCCCCGGCCAGGCAGCCAAGGGGCAGAAATAGTTCAGGCGCCAGCCAGGCCGGCAGGACGCCGATAGCGACGGTATGCGCCACCAGGGCGAGTTGCCCGCCGAGGGTCGCGCCAGCGGTGGTGCCGACCACGTCGGGTGAAGCGAGCGGATTCCGGAACAGTCCCTGCACCAGCACGCCAGCCACCGCCAGCGCTGCCCCAGCGAGGGCAGCACAAGCGGTGCGCATCAGGCGCAGATCGCGTACCGAGGCGTCGGCAACCACGCCGCCGGACCCGGTGATCAGCGAAAGAACGACGCTGGCCGCCAGGAGGACGGCGAGGACGGCGAGGACGATGCCAAGTCTGCGGCTCACGGGGGATCCAGCATCACCAGATCCGCCGCCCATCCAGAGGTATCGACCAGATCGGCCAGTACATCGAGGGCGGCGGCGCTGCTGGCAGTCATCAGAACCGCGCGGCGGCGGTCAGGTAATAGGACCGCCCCGGTGTGCTGTAGGCGTAGGCGGGACCGAACATCGAGCCCGGCGCACTGCTCAGCGTGTAGCGTTCATCGAAGAGGTTCTCGACCTTCAACGACAACTCCCAGGTGCGGCCCAGCGAGACGCCGGCGGCAGCCTCGACCAGGTTGAATCCATCGACTACGTTGCCACCCGCCAGTTGGGTCGCATAGCCGGTCGACCGCGACACGGCCAGGGACTGCCAGGGACGCCAGTCGCCATGCTCCTGGCGGATGGTGGCGCGCAGGCCACCGCTCGCTTCCGGTACGTAGGCCAACGCGTTGCCGTCGCCATCGTCGCTGTCCAGCAGGGTTGCCCAGCTCGACAGATCGACCGGCGAGCCGCCGACGTCGGTCAGCTCGGCCCCGAACTCGATACCCCGCGACGAGGCGCTGCTGTCCAGGTTCTCGTAGGTGTTGTTGGTCAGATCGTAGCCGATCTTGCGGCGGTAATCGATGAGAAAGGCGGTAGCGCCGACCTTGACGCCATCGCCCGGATACCAGTCCATGCCGACTTCACCAGCCAGCGCCGTCTCCGGTTCTAGGTCGGGGTTGCCACTATAGGTCGAGCCGAAGCCGAAGTCCTGGTAGCCGTTGAGTTGATAGAGGCTAGGGGCGCGGAAGGCGTTGGCGACCGATCCGCGCAGCTTCCACACACCGGCGACCGGCCACACCGCCGCCGCCGCCCGACCGGTCACCGCGTTGCCAAAATCGCTGTGGTGATCAACCCTCCCCGCCAGCGACAGACCAATGCGATCGCGATCCCACGCTAGCTGACCGTACAGTCCGCTGTCACTGGCGATCTCATTCCAATCATCGGGCAGTCCCTCGTAGGCCTGCGAAGCATGTTCGCGTCGGTGATCCACGCCAACCGACGCGGTCAAGCCATCGACTGGGACGTAGGCCGCCTTGCCCTGGACAAAGCGCTCGTCGCCGTCGTAGGACTGCTTGGTCGGCGCGTAGCCCGGCGGTGGGCCGTAGTTCGTCGACGAGGTGCGAGTGCTGTCCGTCCACGCCGCATCTGCGCTGAGCCGTAACTGGCCAGCCGTGGTGGACCCGCCGGCGGTGAACCGGCGGGTGCGCAACTCGCTTTTGGCGAAGGTGTCGTCGGGACCGGTCTCGTCGATATCCTGGTGCGCACGCAGACCAAAGGCCGCGGCGTAGAGGGTCGCCTCGCTGACCGGGTGGAACTCGACCCGGGCGGAACCGGAGGTCCGACGCACACCATCCTTCTCGTATCCAGACGGGTCGCCATTCGTGCCCGGTTCGTCATCCGTGCGGGTCGAGAAACCCGCGCTGCGTAGGCCACTGAGACCCACTGCATAGCCGGACGAGACACCAAGCGGTCCGGTCAGCACGGCCTCGCCGCCGACCGTGCCGAAGCTGCCGCCGGTGAGCCGGGCGTTGCCCGCAGTCTGCCTCGTCGGCCTGGCGCTCTGGTAATCGATCACACCGCCTAGGGCGCGACTGCCGTACAACGCGGACTGCGGGCCGCGCAGTACCTCGACGCGGCTGATGCCGGCTGGATTGATCAGCGACGGATTGAGATCGCCGCCAATCGAGGTCGGATCGTTGAGCGGGATGCCGTCGACCAGGATCTGGGTGAACGACGGATCGACGCCGCGGATACGCACGTCGGCGATGCTGCCGTCGATGCCACCGTAGCGGTTGAGCACGGTGACGCCGGGTTGCTCGCGCAGCCAGTCGTGTCCATTGAGGACGTAGCCGCGATCGCGGATCGTCCCGGCCTCGACGACCGTGACCGAGACCGGAGCGCGATCGAGTTCCGTCTCGCCGCGTTCGGCGGTGACGATGATGGTGGGGGACTGCTCGACCGCGGCCAGGGCGACAGCGAGCAGGGTGAGGGACAGGGTGCGGGGCATGTGGGACGCCGTCCTAGGCGGCGGGATTGGCTGCCCGCGGTGCCTCACGAAGACGGAACGGCCCAGCATCCCGGCGACACGCCGGGTCTGGTACCGCTCCTCGTCCCCGAGAGGGCAGACCGCGAGTTCCAGGCCGGTCTCCGGACTCCCAGATCATCCCTCGCCCGGCCTTCCCGCGCCTCAGCGCAGTGGCATCTCCGGGTCCGGTCCCTGGTCACCGTTGCGGGTCAGCGCCGGATTCGCACCGGCTTCCCGTTTCACCGTGCTCGCGACGCGACAGGCGTTCCCGTCTGCGTCATTTGCACGACACCTGAACAGGCGGGACGCTAGCGGGGCGTGCAGCCCCCGCAACCCGCCGGTTGCGGCCCTGCGGAAAGTCCCAGGAATCACGTCATGTACCTGGACCTCCCTGTCAGCGCCAATCTCGACGAGCCAGCCATGGCCACCTTCAAGGAAGACGGCCCGGCCAAGCCCGTCCACGAACTACGGTTGTGGCGCAACGGCCGCTGGTCCTGGTGCAGCGTCACCGGCTGGGACGAATCTGGCCCGGTCCCGGCCAGCATCCAGGCGATCGAAGAGAGCGGTGACGGCCCAGCCCGCCTGGTGCATGGCGGGCCGCTCGGCCTGCGCCTGGGCGAAGGGTCGGTGACCAGCTGGAGCACCGATGATCTGGGGCAGTGGGGCGAGCCGTTCCTCATCGTCACTCCGGAGGCGGAATGGCGCTGAGCGTCGCTGGCTGCTACTGCTACAGCCCCCGCCCCGGTTGCGCCGACAGCCTAGTTCTACATGATCGGATTCGCGAACCGTGTCCAGACTGGCTGAATTCCCTGCTTTTTGTATCGACTTTGGGTTGACGCCCAGCGCTGGGCCTGGCGATTGGCAATGGTCTCGAAGGTCCTGATATCAGGACTTCCTGAGGCCGCCAAGAGTTGGGCCAGCGCTGTGCGGATGTCTCTGGCGGACAACATGGGAATGTGGTCTGCCTGCT
>JBBREK010000321.1:0-3480 GCA_038203025.1 Planctomycetota bacterium | reverse complement strand
AGATGTTGCCGAGCTTGCGTAGGCCGAACAGATCGGCCGCGTGGTCGGAGTCGTCGAATTGGAACGACGTGGTCTGGTAGATCGGCACCGCGACCGCCGTGGTGGCGGGGTCGCGCCGCCAGCCGGCATGCAGCGCCAGCGTCTCAGGATGCTTGCTCGCCATGGTCTTTCTCCCGCTTCATTCAGCTTCACGAACCTGGATCGACCCTCCCCCCGGTCCCTATCGAGATGGACCGGGGAGAGGCAGAAGGCGCTTACCCCCAGTGGGCCAGGATCGCCAGCAGCAGCAACGCCACGATGTTGGTGATCTTGATCATCGGGTTCACCGCCGGGCCGGCGGTGTCCTTGTAGGGGTCGCCCACGGTGTCGCCGGTGACCGCCGCCTTGTGCGCGTCGGAGCCCTTGCCGCCGTGGTTGCCTTCCTCGATGTATTTCTTCGCATTGTCCCAGGCGCCGCCGCCCGAGGTCATCGAGATCGCGACGAACAGGCCGGTCACGATGGTGCCGAGCAGCATCGCGCCCACCGCGCTGAACGCAGCGCCCTGGCCGCCGACCCACAGGACCACGAAATACAGCACGATCGGGGCTGCCACCGGCAGCAACGACGGCAGGATCATTTCCCGGATCGCGGCCTTGGTGAGCATGTCGACCGCACGGCCATAGTCGGGTTTCTGGGTGCCCAGCATGATGCCCGGCATTTCCTTGAACTGGCGGCGAACCTCGACCACCACCGCGCCGGCGGCACGGCCGACCGCGATCATGCCCATGGCGCCGAACAGGTAGGGCAGCAGCCCGCCCATGAACAGGCCGATCACCACCCAGGGGTTCTGCAGGGTGAAGTCCACCTGCACGTTCGGGAAGTAGTGCTTCAGGTCCTCGGTATAGGCGGCGAACAGCACCAGCGAGGCCAGGCCCGCAGAGCCGATCGCATAGCCCTTGGTCACCGCCTTGGTGGTGTTGCCAACCGCGTCCAGCGCGTCGGTCACCTTGCGGACGTCGGGCGGCAGCTCGGCCATCTCGGCGATGCCGCCGGCGTTGTCGGTGACGGGGCCATAGGCGTCGAGCGCCACGACCATGCCGGCCAGCGCCAGCATGGTGGTAGCGGCCACCGCGATGCCGAACAGGCCCGCGGTGAGGTACGACACGATGATGCCGATGGCGATGACGATCACCGGGAGGGCGGTGGATTCCATCGAGATCGCGAGGCCCTGGATCACGTTGGTCCCGTGCCCGGTGGTGGACGACTGCGCGATGCTGCGCACCGGGCGGTATTCGGTGGAGGTGTAGTATTCAGTGATCCACACCAGCAGGCCGGTCACGGCCAGGCCGACGAGGGCGCAGATGAACAGGCTCATGCCGGAGATGACGACGCCGGTGCTCATGGTCAGCGTGCCGCCAAAGCCCGTGGTCATCATGATCGTCAGCGCGATCAGGATCGCCGAGAGCCCGCCGGTGACGGCCAGGCCCTTGTACAGCGCGCCCATGATGTTGTTCGAAGCGCCGAGCTTCACGAAATACGTGCCAGCGATCGAAGCGATGATGCACACGGCGCCGATCAGCAGCGGCAGCAGCATCATGGCGTCGGCGTCGGGGCCGGCCTTGAAGAAGATAGCGCCCAGCAGCATCGTGGCGACGATGGTGACCGCGTAGGTCTCGAACAGGTCGGCGGCCATGCCGGCGCAGTCGCCCACGTTGTCGCCCACGTTGTCAGCGATGGTGGCGGGGTTGCGGGGGTCGTCCTCGGGGATGCCGGCCTCGACCTTGCCCACCAGGTCCGCGCCGACGTCAGCGCCTTTGGTGAAGATGCCGCCGCCGAGGCGCGCGAAGATGGAGATCAGCGAGGCGCCGAACGACAGCGCCACCAGCGCCTCCAGCACCGGGCGCATGTCCGCCCCCGGGGCCATGCCGGCGCGCAGCACGAAGTAGTAGATCGACACGCCCAACAGGCCGAGCCCGACCACCAGCATGCCGGTGATGGCACCCGCCTTGAAGGCGATGTCCAGGCCCGCCGCGAGACCCTGGCGCGAGGCCTGGGCGGTGCGGACATTGGCGCGGACCGACACGTTCATGCCGATGTAGCCGGCCACGCCCGACAGGATGGCGCCGATGGCGAAACCGATTGCCACCGTCATGCCCAACGCCAGGCCGAGCAGGACGAGGATGACCACGCCAACCACGCCGATCGTGAGGTATTGGCGGTTCAGGTAGGCACGGGCACCTTCCTGGATGGCGTTGCCGATTTCCTGCATGCGTGCGTTGCCGGCATCGGCGGCCAGCACCTGTCGCGATGCCACCAGCCCGTACAGCAGGGCCAGCACCCCGCAGGCGATGACGATGATTGTGGCCAAGGCCATGTCGGTGGATTCCCCTCAACTTGCTGCGGGCTCTGGTCGTGCCCGGCCGTGTCCGGCCCGCGGGCCGGCGAAATTTCCGCAGTACGGGGGCGGCATATGACAGAGAAGACAGTCGCAGGCAACCGGAGGGCGCGGCAAGATATGGTTGCCAAGCCGCCCGGGCTGCGGAATTGTGCCGGGTGGGGCGCCTGTAGCTCAGTTGGTTAGAGCGGGCCGCTCATAACGGCTTGGTCGCGGGTTCAAGTCCTGCCAGGCGCACCATATCCTCCAAAGCCGGGTCCCCAGCGCCGCCGCGCGATTGCGTCCGGCCGCCCGGCCCCCTAGAACACCGCCTCCCCTGCCCCGCCTGCGAGGAGCCATTCATGGCCGCCTACCAGTACGTCTATGTGATGAAAGACCTCACCAAGGTCTATGCCGGTGGGCGCGAGGTGTTCAAGGGCATCACGCTGTCCTTCCTGCCCGGGGTTAAGATCGGCGTGCTCGGCGTGAACGGCGCGGGCAAGTCGACCCTGCTGAAGATCATGGCCGGGGTCGAGACCGATTACGGTGGCGAGGCCTGGGCCGCGGAAGGCGTGCGGATCGGCTACCTGGAGCAGGAGCCGCATCTGGACGAGAGCCTGACGGTTTCGGGCAATGTGCAGCTCGCCTTCGGGAAGCTGCGTGCGGGGCTGGACCGGTTCAACGAGATTTCGAACCTGTTCGCCGAGCCGATGGACGACGACAAGATGAATGAGCTGCTGGCCGAACAGGGCGACCTGCAGGAGATGATCGACCACGAGGATGGATGGGAGCTCGACCGGCGGGTTGAGATCGCGCTCGACGCGCTGCGCTGCCCGCCGCCGGACAGCCCCGTCACCAACCTGTCGGGCGGCGAGCGCCGGCGCGTGGCGCTGTGCCGCCTGCTACTGGAAAAGCCCGACCTGCTGCTGCTCGACGAGCCGACCAACCATCTGGACGCCGAATCCGTCGCCTGGCTGGAAAAGACGCTGCGCGATTTCGCCGGCACCGTGCTGGTGATCACCCACGATCGCTACTTCCTGGAGAACGTGACCAACTGGATCCTGGAGATCGAGCGCGGCCGCGGTTATCCGTTCGAGGGCAACTACTCCTCCTGGCTCGACCAGAA
>JBBREK010000320.1:0-3532 GCA_038203025.1 Planctomycetota bacterium | reverse complement strand
CGCCTGGAGGACCAGCGCATCCTGCAGCGCCTGCTGCGCTGGGAGGAGGTCGGCATCGCCCTCAGCGACGAGCACCAGCTGGTCCCCGAGCAGAGCACCAGCGCGCTGATCGTGCACCACCCCGGGGCGAAGTACTTCAACCTGTAGAACTAGGCAGGTCAGCCTGCGCCGCTGAGCACCGCGTGCATTTCCGGGGTGACCATGTCCTTGGTCTTATCATAGGACACGCTGACCGAGGGCAGCGGCTGCTGTGGCGCGGCGATCCGATCTGAGAGCAGGCGCATTGCCGCCCGCCCCATCTCGGCCTGCGGCACGACCAGGCCGGCGATCGGCAGCCAGCGGAACGAGCCGATTTCCGGCCCCCCGAAGGCGATGACGCGCAGGTCGGCGGGCACTTGCCAGCCCAGCTCGCGCGCCGCACGCACGATCGCCACCGCCGTGCCCAGATCATAGGTCAGCACGCCGACCGGCCGGGTGAGACCGGCCAGCCAGGCACGGGCTTGGTCGGGCCAGTCGGTGCCGGCCGGATCGGCGGGCTGCCTGGCGATGTGCGGTTGGCGCCCGACGGCGAGCATGGCCTCGATGTAGCCTTCGCGGCGATCCATGGCGCTGGTGTGCGGGTTGCCCGCAAACCCGGCATAAACCACGTCGGCGCAGCCGCTGGCGAGGAGCAGGTCAGTGGCGCGCCGGCCCGCCCCGACCTCGTCGGGATAGACGCTGTCGAGCTCCTGCTTGTAGTTGACGTAGACCATCGGCACGCGCACGTCCAGCCGGCGCAGCTGGTCGAGCGTGAGGTCGGGCAGGACGATGCAGCCGTCGACAAAGTCCTCGTTAATCAGGCGCCGCTCCGTCCTGTCTCCCTGCCGCTGGGTCACGCGCGCGAAGACCACACTGGTCTCCAGGCGGGCCGCCTCGTCCTCGATCCCGCCGAGTATGTCGGTATGCAACTGCGCCGTGACTCCACCGTAGCTGGCGATCACTCCGATCATGCCGAAGCGTCCGCTGGCCATGGCGCGCGCTGCGGCATTGGGCCGGAAGCCGAGGGCTGCGGCGGCGGCCAGCACCTCCTCCCGGGTCTGCGCGTTGTAGCGGTGCCCGGCCTTGCCGACGATCTCGTAGACCGTGGTCGTCGAGACCCCGCAGCGTCGGGCCACATCACGGGCGGTGACCTTGTTCTGCTCCGGCATGGCCGCAGCCTCCCGATCCAGCCCCGAGGCGCAACGACCGTCGGTCATGACGACGTCGATGCCTCCCTCCCGGCCGACTCGGGCGTGGCCGCGGCCGTGTTCACCGCCGGGTTCCAAGGTAGCCGTTGGCCAGCAGCTGGAAGACACTGGAGGTCCAGGTGTAGGCCTGATCGCGAAGCGGCGCGCCGCTGACCGCGTCGAAGTTCTCGGCAAAGCCGCTGCGCCGGCACAGCCGGCAGAAACGCTGGGCGATGTTGGCGGCAAGGAGCTTGGCCCCGCCGCGGTGCAGGCCGTCGACGATCAGCATGGTCGACGGCGCCCAGATCGGGCCGCGCCAGTAGCCATCGGACTTGTACAATGGGCTGCGCGGGCTCTCGGTGGCCAGGCCCCAGCGGGTGAGGAAGCGGCCCGGTGTCGCCAGACCGGTGGCGAGGCGGCGGAAGATTGGCCGCGGCAGCCGCTCGCCGAGCACCAGCGGCACATAGTCGAGCAGGCAGTCGCCGGGGCCCGACGGCTGATGCGCGCCCGACTGCAGGGCGACGAAGCGGTCGTCACGCCAGCTATGGGCGATGAGGGCCGCGAGCAGGTCGTCGGCGCGCTGGCGCCAGCGCCGCGCGGCGGCGGGGTGGCCGAGGCGGCGGGCGAGGTCGGCCAGAGTGTCGAGCTGGAGGATGAGGTAGGCTGACAGGTCGGGGCTCTCGACCTCGCCAGTAGGACTGGTATCGAAGCTGGTGCCGTTGTCCCAGCCGCTGTCAGCGCCGCAGTGGTAGCCGGGGATGCCGTCGTCGTCGCCATCGCGTCGGGCCAGCCACAGCTCGGCCTGGCGACTCAGTGCAGCGTAGGCCTGGGCGAGACGGGTGCGGTCGAAGCGCACGCCGCGGCGCAGCATCCAGGCCAGGGCCCAGCCGTGGATCGGTGGTTTCCACGCCAGCCAGCACACGGTGTTGTCGCGGATGCTGTCCGGCCACGACCCGTCCGGGGCCTGATGGTCGAAGAACATGGCGAACTGGTCCCAGGCGAGATCGACATCCTGGGTCGCCGTTGCCATGGCGTTGAAGCAGTGGTCCCAGGACCACACGTGATCCATGTAGTTCTTACTCATCAGCATCGCCTCGCGAAGGATCGCCCCACTCGGCGCGACGATCGCCGACCAACCGACGTAGGCAGCCTTGGCCCGGGTCGCGGCCAGGCTGGCGGGCGCCGGCAGGGCGCGGTCGAGCCAGTGGCGCCACTCCGCCTCGACCGTGGCGAGGTCGTCGGCCCAGGCTGGCAGGGCGCAGACCGGGTCCTCGACCATCCGGGTATCGTCGATGACCAGTTCGCAGCTGCCGTCGGCCGCCGGCCGCAGAGTGAATCGGAACTGCCGCTTGCCCGCCTCGTCGGGCTGCATCACCGCCGTCGCCTGGCCGGTGACTGCAGTTAGGGTGGCGGAGAGATTGTGGCTGCCCAGACGCAGGATCCAGGCGGCGCCGGACTGCGGGATGAGCATCTCCCAATGCTGGCGCCAGGTGGTCAGGCGCAGGCCGAGGCCCGTGCCGCGCAGCCGGATGCGGCCAGGCCGGGGCATGCAGATATCCAGGCCACGCGCCGCCGTGCCCAGGCGCAGCCGGGTGGGCGTAGCCTGACACGCGAGCTCGACCGGCTCGTCTCCATTCAGCGTCTCGAGGTGCATGAGGTCGCGACTGACCTCGTTGGCGTGATGGGTGCGGAGGAACAGGCCGGCCGGTCGGCCGGGGTAGGCAGTGAGCCGGGCGATCGACCACCATGTGCCGCGCCGACTGAACGGTTCGCGGCGCAGATCCACGACGGTCTGACTCACGGCTGGACGGTGCCGCGGATCAGCAGCATTACCGGATAGAACTCGCTGACGCCGTAGCGCGTGGCGAAGGCGGTGTCGTCAAGGGCCAGGATCGCTTTATGCTCCTCAGCGCGGTCCTTGGCGATGATCGCCCGCTTCTCAGCGGCTGGAAACTCGACGCAGGTGAGGGCGATGCTGGTGGCGCGCGTGGGATCCAGGCCGTCGGCCAGGGGCTGCATCCCGACGCGGCCGACCTCGGTGTTGACCAGCCAATGGCTGAACAAGTTTTTGGTCACCGGCTGTTGGCCGTCGATCACCACGCTCAGGCGGCCGGAGGACACCGCCTTGAGGTCGAGGACCCCGACCGAACGTGCCTTGACCGTGAAGGTGAGCGTCGCGCCCGGGCTGCCGGCGAGGTAGGTGGGATACTTCGCGCCGACCTGTTTCAGGAAGGGGTCGCCGGCGGGGATGGTGCGCCAGGGCCCCGTCCGCACGAAGGCCTCGTCCAGCGGAACCATGCGGGCGTCCTCCCAGTTGTCCGCCGACA
>JBBREK010000319.1:0-3542 GCA_038203025.1 Planctomycetota bacterium | reverse complement strand
CCGCTGGTCAGTTCACTGAGGCGTCGGCCGAGAGCGGCCTGGGCGGCGGTGTCGGCAATCGGCGTGTCGACCAGGGTGTTCACCACCTCGGCCAGGATGGCGGCGTCAGGATGGGTCGGTCCGTGGACGCGGGCGACCTTGTGGGCGAGGAAACGCAGCGCAGCGGTCTGCTCGCGCCAGGCGGGGGTGGCGGTGGTCATGACTTAGCCTTTCTTGCAACCGCAGATGGCGGTCAGCAGATCCATGATCTGTGGGTTGTCGCTGGCGCGCGGGATGCCGTAGGTAGTGGCCAGAGTATCCGCGATGCCGAGGAGTCGTTCGTGGGTGCCGTCACCCATGTCGTCATGCTCGATGCGGCGATAGGCTTGCAGAATCTCGGCGTCCTGGGCTGGCGTCAGCATCTCGCCGGCGAGGCGAAACAGGATGGTATCCTCCTTGTCGATGTGCTGACGCAGTAGGTCGACATAGCCGGTAGCGGCCTGGGCGTAACGGACGGCATCGCCCTGCTCCACCGCGTCCTTCATCGCGCGGATGAAGGCGCGGCCGTCAACATGCTCGGCGAGCATGACCTGGACCGGGCCGAAGCCGGGCTGGATTGCCTCTAGGGCGGGGAAGAGGATGGTCTCCTCCTTGCCGTGGTGGCAGCTATCGGCGAACTTGGTCAGGACCTCCAACACCTGGTTGGCGTGGTCGGTGGGAATGCGCCGATCGCGGGTCGCAACGGCGGCCAACTTTTCCAGGACATCGAGCACCTGCAGGATGACCCGATGCTCGCCGGACAGGATGCTGGTGGCGCTGACACGGGCGAGATCGACGGGAGGGAGATGATCGGCGCAGGACATGGGAACCTCGGTACGGGTGTTGTTGGTTCCTATGCATGCATCGTGCCACCATGATCGCACTGTTGTGACAACGAGTTATATACCGATTGCTCATTACGAGCAATTCTCAGATTATTCATATTGAGCTTAAATAATTCATTATGATCATGACATCATGCTCACCGCCAGCGATCTCCTGACCCTCGCGTGCGATCTCACCGCCGGACTCGCAGCGGACGATCGCTACCGCCGGTTGCTCGCCGTGGTTGAGCGCGTCATCCCATGCGAAGCCGCAGCCGTGCTCCGCCGCGATGGCGACAGCCTGGTGCCAGTAGCTTTCACCGGCCTGGTGCCCGATCTCGCCGGCCGACGCCTACCCCTACGCAGCAATCCGCGCTTGGAACTCATCCTCAACCATGTCGGACCACTGCGCTTCCCACCGGACAGCACCCTGCCCGATCCCTACGATGGACTGCTGCTGGCGGATGCGCACGCCTGTGCGCACGTCCACGCCTGCATGGGCTGCCCGCTGCTGGTCGGCAGCGAGGTCATCGGCGTTTTGACGGTCGATTCCCGGGACCCCCAGGCGTTCGCCGGGTTGAGCGATGAGACCGTGGCGACCTTGGCTGCCGTTGCCGCCGCCAGCCTGCATACGGCCGGACTCATCGAAGCTCTTGAACGGACCTCGCGCCGTCGCGACACCGTGCTCAAGCAGTTGGTGCATGACGATCGCGAGCGGCGCGGCGGTCAACTCCTGGGCACCAGCCCGGCGATGCAGCGCCTACGGCAGGAGATCGATCTGGTGGCAACCTCCGACCTCACGGTGCTGCTCACCGGTGAAACCGGCGTCGGCAAGGAGTTGGTCGCCTCGGCCATCCATGCCGCCTCGCGCCGACGCGAAGAACCGCTGGTGCAGGTCAACTGCGCAGCCCTCCCAGAGTCCATCGCTGAAAGCGAATTGTTCGGCCACCTGCGCGGGGCATTCACCGGCGCCACCAACGATCGCGCCGGCAAGTTTGAGATCGCCGATGGCGGCACCCTGTTCCTCGACGAGATCGGCGAACTGCCGCTAACCATCCAGCCCAAGCTACTCCGCGCTCTGCAGCAGGGCGAGATCCAGCGCGTCGGCTCCGACAAACTGCTCAAGGTCGATGCCCGCATCATCGCCGCAACCAATCGTGACCTGGTCGTCGAGCAGGCCGGCGGCCGCTTCCGCTCCGACCTCTACCACCGCTTGTCGGTCTACCCACTGCACATCCCACCGCTCCGGGACCGCCGCGAGGACATCCCGCTCCTGGCTGGGCACATCCTGGATCGCGAGGCCGTGCGTCTGGGATGCAGCGGCGCCCGCCTCGACGCAGCCTCCCGTACCGCCCTGACCGACTATCCCTGGCCTGGCAATGTGCGGGAACTTGAGCACGTCCTGATGCGGGCCCTGGTGCGGGCCTCCAGCGGAGGGGCCGCCCGCAGATCAGCAGTCGTACTCACGCCTGAGCATCTCGGGCTGGATGGAACGGCGTTTGTGACCAGTATCGCATCCGCTCCGCAGTCATCGGGTCAAGGCCCGCTGCGAGACCGCATCGACGCTTTCGTCCGCATCGAGGTCAGCCAGGCTCTCGACGCCAACCAAGGCCGCTGGAGCGCGACCGCTCGCGCCCTCAGCCTCACGCCGAGCAATCTCCAACGACTCGCCCGACGCTTACAACTGCGCTGAGCAGGCGGTGCTTGGATCAATCGTCTATGTCAGGGCTCCAGGGGCGTAGGCTTGGGCCTCTCCGTGGCACAGTGGAGAGTGACTCCCTTAGTAGCTCGTCTTCTCCGGCTTCACCTTGCCGCGGAACACCCAGTAAATGCCGGCGGTGTAGGCCAGCACCAGGGGCACGCCGATGAGGGCGATCACCAACATGATCCCCAGCGTCTTCTGCGAGGATGCTCCGTTGACGATGGTCAGTGAGTTGGCCGGGTCGTTGCTGGCGAGCAGTAGACTCGGGTACAGTCCAACTCCGATCAGCGTCACCAGCAGGCCGATGGCAGCGCTGCTGGAGAGGAAGGCGCGGAACTCGTGGCCATGGAAGATCTCGCGCGGGACGTTGGCCACCGCCAACATGGTCAGCACCGGCACCAGGAACCACACCGGCTGGACGCGCATGCGTTCGGCCAGATGCGGCTGCCAGAGTAGGGTCGCCATGGTGGTCAGTGCGTAGCAGATGACGAACCAGACGATGCGTGGGCGCACCCAGCCCCGGATGCGGGTCTGCAACTCTCCCTCGGTCTTGAGCACGAGGTAGATCGCTCCATGCATGGCGAACAGCACGACGGTGGTGCCCCCGACCAACAAGGCATAGGGATTCAGCAGGCCGAGCAGACCTCCGGTGATGTTGTGCTGCGCGTCCATCGGCAGGCCGGCGGCGATGTTGCCAAAGGCCACGCCCATGAGCAGCGCGGCGCCAAAGGAGCCAACCGCAAAGGCGATATCCCAGCCCTGGCGCCAGCGCGGGGACGGTCGTTTGCTGCGGAACTCAATGGCGACGGCGCGGAAAATCAGGGTTACCAGCAGCAGCATCAAGGCGGTGTAGAAACCTCAGGGCCCCGGATCCCCTATCCCTGCCCAGCCGAAGGCAGAGACGCTGATTGCACAGAAATCGCCGTCTAATCCGCACTGACACGCCTGGGCCTCCGGTGAATTCCCGCCGGTCGCCTCGGATCGGTGGCCGATACCAT
>JBBREK010000318.1:0-3597 GCA_038203025.1 Planctomycetota bacterium | reverse complement strand
GCCTTCGGCGAGGACTGTGCCATCGCCTTCAGCGGCGCCGAGGACGTGGTGGTGCTGGAATACGCCAAGCAGAGTGGGCGTCCGTTCCGCGTCTTCACCCTCGACACCGGCCGCCTGCACCCAGAGACCTACCGCTACCTCGACGCCGTCGAGCGCCACTACGGCATCCGCATCGAGGTGCTGTTCCCGGAGAAGGCCGCGGTCGAGGCGCTGGTGCGCGCCAAGGGCCTATTCTCCTTCCGCGCCGACGGTCACCAGGAGTGCTGCGGCATCCGCAAGGTCGCCCCGCTGCAGCGCCACCTGTCCGGCCTGCGCGCCTGGATCACCGGCCAGCGCCAGGACCAGGGGGCCACCCGCACCGCCCTGCCGCTGGTGCAGACCGACCCGACCTTCCGTGGGCGCAACGATGGCGACCTGATGAAATTCAATCCCCTGGCGACGCAGACCTCGGAGCAGGTGTGGACGGTGCTCCGCGCCCTCGACCTGCCGTTCAACGAGCTGCACACGCGTGGCTACGTCTCGATCGGCTGCGAACCGTGCACCCGCCCGGTGCTGCCCGGCCAGCATGAACGCGAGGGCCGTTGGTGGTGGGAGGATGCCGCAGGCAAGGAATGCGGGTTGCACAGCGGCAACAAGCCCTGAAGCATCGCAGGCATGGCCTGCCTCAAACTCACCTTCGGCTGCTTCGCCGCCATCGGTGTCGTCGTGGTGGTCCTGATCCTGGCGATCGTCGGCGCCGTGGCCCTGGGCGCGAACCGGGTCTTCGACCTGCCCAAGCGCGCCTCGGCGGCGGCCATTGAAAGCAGCCAGGGCACCCTGCTGGCCGAAGTGCGCAAACGCTTGGCCGATCCCGCCAAGCTACGCGGCTGGGAAGCCCCCAAGGCGCTGCTGGCGGTGCGCCACGTCCGCCACGACAGCGCACAACCCGAGGATCCGGATCTACTGACCGGTGCCCCGCGGTCGTGGGCCTCGCACACCCTGCTCAACCACGCCGGCGTCGCGACCCTCGACCAGCCGGGCGGTCCACGCGCCTGCCTGCTCTACGAGATCGACCTGGGTGCGGACGACTATTGGCTGTACCTGGCCGACCCCGGGCCGCCGCCGGCTGCGGCGGCGACGCACGAATGACCCGCATCCTGGTGGTCGAGGACGACCCGGCGATCGCCGACACCATCGCCACGGCGTTGGGCCGCGAAGGCTGGGAGGTGTCGTTGGCCGGCCTGCTGGCGCAGGCCCGGACGCTGGCAGGCAGCAGCTGCGATGCCGTCGTCCTTGATGTCGGCCTGCCCGACGGCAGCGGTCTGGACCTGTGCCTCGAGCTGCGCGCTGCCTCGTCGGTGCCCATCCTCTTCCTCAGCAGCCGGGCCGACGAGATCGACCGCATCGTTGGCCTGGAGATTGGCGCTGACGACTACCTGACCAAGCCGTTCAGCCCGCGCGAGCTGGTGGCGCGGCTGCGTGCGTTGCTGCGCCGGGCTGGACCAGTGCAGCGGCCGGCCGGCGGCTTCGCCGTCGATGCAGCAGCGCAACGCATCCGCTGGCGCGGTCGGACGCTCGATCTGACCCGCCAGGAGTACCGCCTGCTGGCCGCGCTGTGCGAGCATCGCGGCGCCGTGCTGTCGCGAACGCGCCTGCTCGACCTCGCCTGGGACGACCCGGCCGGCCCCTACGACCGCGCTGTCGACGCCACGGTCCGCGACCTGCGCGTCAAGCTGCGCGCCATCGACGCCGACGCCGATCCGATCCGCACCGTGCGCGGCGAGGGCTACGCCCTGGAGGATGCCTGAGCCTCCGGCTGCGCCTGATCCTCGGCATCGTGCTGGTGGCCTGCGCCGCCTGGGCGGTGGCGGTCCGCGTCGCCCTCTCCGAATTGCGCCCGCGCTACCTCGAAGCGATCGAGGACACGCTGCACGACACGGTGCAGGTGCTGGCGGTCGTGGCTGGCGGCGGGGAACGTCCGGACACCGATAACCTGGCCCGCGCCTTCGCCGCCGCCCAGGCCGCCCCCCTGCCGGCGCGCATCCACGGATACGACAAACGCAGCCTGAACATGGGGGCCTACTGCACCGACGACGCCGGCATCGTGCTGTGGCACAGCGACGATCCCGGCCTGGTCGGCCGCGACTACTCGCGTTGGAACGACGTGGCGCGGACCCTGCAGGGCCGCTATGGGGCCCGCGCCACCGCCCCGGACGGTGGCGATCCGCTCGATGCCGTGCTGCATGTCGCCGCGCCGATACGCCATGCCGGCCGCATCGTCGGCGTGGTCACCGTGTTCAAGGCCGGCGGCAGCATCGCCGTGCTGGAAGCCTCGGCGCAGCGCCAGCTGCTGTGGGGCGCCCTGGTCGTCTTCGTCGCCGCGCTGGCCGCCTCGCTGACGGTGGCCTGGTGGGTCACTGATCCGCTCGCCCGCCTGACCCGCCATGTCGAGCGGCTGCGCAGCGGCCGGCGTGAGCCCGTGCCCGTGGTCGGCGGTGGCGAGATCGGACGCTTGGCCATCGCCCTCACCGAACTCCGCTCGGAGTTGGAAGGTCGCCGCCACGTCGAGGTCTACGTGCGCGACCTGGTGCACGAGTTCAAGGCCCCGCTGGCCGCGATCCGCGCCTCCGGCGAACTGCTTGAGGAGGCCACCGACCCCGACGAGCGCGCCCGCCTCGCCGGCCACGTGCAGACCCAGGCCGAGCGCCTGACCGGATTGACCGGCCGCCTGCTGGAGCTGGCCCGCCTCGAGCGACTGGATGCACCGCCAGTGCGCGAGCGCATCGACCTCGCCGGACTCGCCCAGCTCGCCGCCGATGATCTTGCACCACTGACCGGCACCCGGCAGGTGGCGATTACCGGCCAGGGACAGGCGACCGGCGATCCCGGCCTCTTGCGCATCGCGGTCGGTAATTTACTGGCCAACGCCCTACGCTATGCGCCGGCCGACACGGCCATCGACCTCGCGGTCAGCGGCGGCGCCATCCGGGTCGCAGACCGCGGACCGGGCTTCCCCGACTTCGCGCTCGCCAGGCTCGGCGAACGTTTCTACGCCCTGCCCGATGCCGACGGCACAAAAGGGACTGGCCTGGGCCTGTCGATCACCCGCGAAATCGCCCGCCTGCACGGGGGCACGCTGGCGCTGGCCAACCGCGACGGCGGCGGCGCCGAGGCGGTGCTGACCTTGGGCGACTGAGCAAACCGTGGGAACAACGCCTGCCGCGGGGACCGCCGGCGTCTCGCCGGCCCGGGGCAATGGCGACGCGGACTGAAGCCTACGGTCCTTCGACAGCGCACACGGCGCGCACACGGCGCGCACACGCCCGGGCACACTCCTCGGCGGAGACCCGCCCATGCATCCCCGACACCTGCTCGCCCTGCCCATCCTCGCCGGACTGTCCATCCTCCTCGCCGATCGCCTGATCTGGGACGCCCCGCTCGGCCTCGGCGCCGCCCTGCTTGCCCTGGCCATCGGCAGCTGCCTGATCGCCCGCGGCCGCGCCGTCCCGGCCGCCTGGCTGGCGACCGGCGCCAGCGGCCTGCTGCTGGCCATCGATCCCTGGGTCGTCGCCACCATCCTCGCCATCCTGCTGCTGGGCGCCGCCGCCATGCTGGCGC
>JBBREK010000317.1:0-3609 GCA_038203025.1 Planctomycetota bacterium | reverse complement strand
GCGTGGTGCGCGGCCCGGGCGATACGCTGTGGGCCTTCTACACCTGCCGGGTGTGCTACGAGCACATCTTCGAGCGCCGCATCGGCTGCGACCCCTGCGGCCTCGATGCCGACGGCGAACTGGCGGTGACGGTCAGCGAATTCCCGCAGTGGGCACCGGGCGTCCTGCCCGACCCCGCACGTGGCAACCTCGCCGGCCTGCTGCCGATGAACCATCGTCGTCGCGCGCGGGTCAGCAGCCACGCCATCGGGCGCCCGGGCATCTACGCGGTCGACAACTGCATGCACACGTGGTGGGAGCCGGCCGCCGGTGATGCCGTCCCGGTGCTGGAGCAGGATCTCGGCATCGACGCCGCCGTCTCGGCGGTGCGCGTGGTGTGGCGGGACGTCGGTCTCGATTACAGCGCTGGGCACGTGCCGGGGCCGTACCGCTGGCGGCTGGAGACGGCGCTGGCCGATGGTGCGTGGCAGGTGGCTGTCGACGCCACCGGCAGTGATGTGGATATGTTGATCGACTATCAGACCTTCGTCGAGCGTCCGGCCCGGCGCATCCGCCTGTCCGTCACCGGCTGGCCGTCCGGCCTGACGCCCGGCCTCACCGATCTGTCAGTGTTCGGGCGGACCTGACCCCTGGGAGCGCCGCGCTCCCAGGGACTCGTTCCCAACCGGCGCATCGCTGTGCGGGCAAGTCGGTGGTGGTCACCGGGGTAGGCGGATTGCACGCTAAGGTCCATCGGTAGAATGATGGTTCATGCCCATCCTCCATGTCCTCGGCGATTCGATCTCCATCCACTACGGCCCGTGGCTTGAACGATTCCTTGTCGGGGGATCTTGGGACTACAGCCGGAAGGAGGGGCCGGTCGGCGACCTCGACCAGCCGGACGGTGCCAACGGCGGCGATTCGGCACGCGTGCTGACGTACCTGCGTGGCTGCCGTGTGGCCAGCAGGCATTGGGACATGCTGTTGATCAACTGCGGCCTGCACGACATCAAGACTCCGCCCGGTGGTGGTCCGCGTCAGATTGGTGACGAGGAATATCGGGCTAATCTGCAGGTTGTGGTTGGCGAGGCAGCGGCGTTGGCGGATCGAACCGTGTGGATCGCCACCACTCACGTGGTGGATGCGGTACACAACGCCAAGATCGCCGGTTTCCACCGTCACGATGCCGATCGTGTGCGATATGCCGGAATCGCCGCCACGGTCATGCGGGAAGCCGGGTTGGCGACCATCGACCTCGAACGGTTCACCAGAGCCTGCGGCGGCGACGAGATCTTCTGCGACCATGTCCATTTCACCGAACCGGTGCGCAAGGCCCAGGCGGCGTTCATCGCCGGTTGGGTGCGGTCAGGCACGTAGTGTCGCGGAGGCTGTCGAGCTACGGCTCGTTTCACTCGCGCATAAGGCTGCGCGCAGCCGTAGAGGACGAAGCCCCGAGGCCTATGCAGCGAGTGTCTCGGACGGGGTACGAGTCGGCGCGCCGCTGGCCGCCGCGTGCCGCCCGCCATCATGTCCAGCCATGGCCGAACCTGATGGCGGTACCGGGCCGGGCGGTGAGGTGCCGCTCGGCCAGCTTCTGGAACCCCTGCGCGAACCCTTCCGCCGCGTGCGCGTGCGCTTGGCCATCACGGTGGTGTGCGGTTGGGGCAAGTTCTTCATCCCGCTGGCCATCCCCTGGGTCATCGGTCACGTCATAGACCAGGTGCTCAAACCGGCGTTGCCGGCCGAGCTGGCCGAGCCGCTGCTGATCCGCTACGGCCTCATCGCCCTGGGTGCGGTGCTGTTGGCGGCGGTGGCGACCTACTGGCGCCATGTGCTGGCGCAGCTCATCCAGTCGGAGGTGACGCACCGCCTGCGCCGGCGGCTGTTCCATCATCTGCAGCGCCTGAGCATGGCCTTTTTCCAGCGCCAGCACGCCGGGGCACTGGGGGCCCGGGTCAGCTCCGACATCACCGCCGCCGGGCAGATGTTCGACAAGGGCATCGTCAACTACGCCATGGACATCGCGCTGTTCCTCGGCGTCGGCGTCTGGCTGATGCTGGTCAGTTGGCAGCTCACCCTGATTGCCTGCGTCCCGCTGAGCATCACCGCGCTGGTGATGTGGCGGGTTGCGCCGGCCTTGCGCCGGCAGCAGAAGGCGGTGCAGGAGGGGCAGAGCCGCGTCACCGGCATCGCCGCCGAGATGTTCGCCGGTATCACCCTGGTCAAGGCCAGCGCCGGCGAGCACGAGGCGGGCGAGGCCTTCACCGAGCGTTCGGCCCTGGTGCGCAGCTTGCAGCGCCAGACCGCGCGCATGCAGGGCCGCTTCACCACCATCACGCACGGCATGGTGGTGCTCAACGGCGCCCTGGTTGCACTCAGCGGCGCTTGGTTGATCAGTCATGGCCACTCGACCCTGAGCATCGGCACGCTGGTGTCGTTCCTCATGTACCTGGGCAACATGACCAACGCGGTGCAGCGCATGATCGACAACCTGCTGCAGCTGCAGGAGAGCCTGGCCGCCCTCGAACGCATCAACGACTATCTGCATGTGCTGCCGTCACCGGCCGACAAGCCCGATGCCGGCGAACCACCGATCCACGGCGAGCTGACCTTCGACGACGTGCGCTTCGCCTACCCAGGCAAGGCGCCGGTACTCGACAGGTTTTCCTTCACCTTCCGCCGCGGCCGCACCTATGCCCTGGTCGGCCCGTCGGGCAGCGGCAAGAGCACCCTGGCCCAGCTGATGCTGCGCTTCTACGATCCGGATGGCGGGGCGGTGCGCGTCGACGGCCACGACCTGCGCGATCTGCGCCAGCAGTGGTGGCGCAACCACGTCGCGGTGGTGCTGCAGGATCCGATCCTCTTCTCGACCTCGGTGTCCGACAACATCGACTTCGCCCGCGATGGTATCGGCCAGGCGGAGATCGAGGCGGCGGCCCGCGCCGCCCAGGCGCACGATTTCATCACCGCCCTGCCCCAGGGCTACGACACCAACCTTGGCGAGCGCGGCGTGTCGCTGTCCGGCGGTCAGCGTCAGCGCATCGCCATTGCCCGCGCCCTGCTACGCCAGCCGAAGCTGCTCATCCTCGACGAGGCGACCAGCGCCCTCGATGCAGTCACCGAGCGGGCGATAAAGCAGGTGGTCGACGGACTACGCGGTACGCGCACCGTGGTGGTCATCGCGCACCGGCTGTCGACGATCAAAGACGTCGACGAGATCGTGGTGATGGAGCACGGACGCATCGCCGAGCACGGCAGCCATGACGATCTGCTGGCCCGTGGTGGGCTGTTCAGCAGGTTGGTCGAGGAGCAGACCCGGGAAGTGTAGGAAAAGGTCAAGGTCGTTTGGTTGGAGCAGCAGTGGAAATATTGCTCATGACCACTGCTGGGGTGAGCGTGAACTAAGAAAAGCAGATGTAAAACACACGAATGAAAGGCCTGAAAACGACCATGGAGCGGATATGACTATATGGTCATGAATGACCAACAGACCATTTCAAGAACTGAACGCAAGAAGTGTGAGAAATGCATTGCGTTGCTTCGAGTCGCGGCGCGGTTGACGCCGCCCCCGCCCAGGGCGTCGGTGCGCCGCGGGTTGAAGCAACGGGTGTTGGACATGGCCTCTGGTGA
>JBBREK010000316.1:0-3634 GCA_038203025.1 Planctomycetota bacterium | reverse complement strand
TCGCCCAGTATATCCGCCCACCACCACTCGGCGCCCGCCCCATCGCTGCGCGACGGGGCCCCGGCTGAGTAGTTACTACCAGTTAACCCTAGAAATCGCAGTTCGCGGTTCGCGGTTGTAGCTACACTGTTGTGTGTGTTGAGGGTGTTCACCAAACGGGTGACCAAGTGTAAACCCAATATGGTCCGTATTCGCTGGTCCAACCGCGAACCGCGAACCCACTGCGGCATTTAGGTTAACCCTTTGCCGCCACTCAAGTCCCGCCCGCGGCAGCCGATCCTGGGACAAGAAGCCACGGAGGGCATCATGGGCGACACAGATATTCGCGCAGCGCGCGACCGCATCGAGACCGTCGAGAAACGCATCGCTGCGATGCAGGACGCGGGCGTCGACACCGCCGCCCTGCGGGCCCAGCTCGCGTTCGCCCACCACGCCCTGCGCGAAGGACGACTGGCGGACATTGAGGCGATCTGCGACGAGGTGGTCGGCGCCGCCCGCCGTCTGGCGGAACTCGGATCGCGCGCCTCGCAGGTCCGCACCCCGGCCTACGGCACGCCCATCCCGTCCAGGGAGCCGGGCACCGAGGAAATGCGCAAGGTCAAGATCGGTCGAGCCCAACTCGCCGACGAGGTACGCGCCGCCATCGACGCCGAGGTCAAGGCGCAGCTCGACAGCACTGCACCAGCGCCCGTGCCGGGGCAGACGGTCGATCTGGCTCCTCTCGACAAGCGACTTGCAGCCCTGGAATCCCGGCTGGGCGAGGTGATCGGCCATGCCGCCGATGCCGCGGCCGTCGCCGGCAAACTGCAAACGCTCGGCAATCGACTTGAAGCACTCGAACAACGACCCACGGCTGAACTCGATGAATCTGCCGTCGCGGAGATCGTCGCCAAGTCGGTCGCCGAAGCCGTTCCGCGCCAGGCCTCGGAACTCCTACGCGAGGCGATCGCCAAGCTGCCGACGCGCGACGACCTCCATCAGATCGCCGAAACACTGCGCGCTGACCTCGACTGGCGGCTGGAGAAGGCGGCCGCCGAGCATGGCTGGTGCTCGCTGTCCGATGTGCAGTCGAGCGTACGCAAGGCCATGGCCGAGCAGGATCCAGGAACCATGGGCTCGGGCTCGCAACTTGGCAGGCTGGAGATCGCCCTGGCCGAGTTCGTCCAGCAGTCGAAGGACCAACAGGACCGGCTGATCGCCGCCCTGGCGGACAAGGTGGTGCAGCGGACCAAGTCACTGACCAAGCGCCTGCTGGTGCGGGATGCCAGCCCGACCCAATCGAAGCACGAGACCGAGGAGCTCTCGCCATCGCCATCGCCATCGCTGTCGGCAGGCACTGGGGAGGGGTCCTCGCGCATGGCCGCGATCACCGGCATGCAGCGGACGATCGAGAAGCCGTCGACCGAAACGGACCTCGACCCCGTCCCAGCCGAGGCACTCGACGCCACCCGTCGCGAGCACGGCAGCACGACCCTGTTCACTAAGCGGGTTCCCGTATCGGTTGCTCCGCCGAAGGAGTCCACGGCCGTCACCGAGACCACCGCGCCGAACAGCACGGCCGGCGACGCTTCCTCGCTGCACGATCTGGTGACTGCGGAAGTCGAAAAGGCCCTGCGTGGCGCCGCTGCCTCCACCCTCGGCGAGGCGTTCAGCATGCCGGAGGCCCAACCCACATCATCCTCGGACGTGGCCACCGCGCCGATGGCCCAGCCGGGGCCGGCGGGCGAAGTCCGCGACCTGGCCGTGCTGGTGGCGGCCGAGGTCGGACGCCAGCTGGCAATGACCGTCCCAGTCAACCTGCCGCCGGCTGACAGCGACCTGGCGAGTGCCGTCGCCCGGGTGCTGCCGCAGGCCCTGCAGGATGAGTCCGTTCGGACCGAACTCTTCGCCGTCCTCGCCCTCGAAGCCGCTGGCAAGCCGGGCGTGCTGGGCGAACTCACCGGTCTGCGCCGCTTCCTCAAGCGCGAACTCCTGGCGACCGCCGGACAACTTGGCGTGCCGACCATGGAATCAGTCACCCCGTAGGCGCTACGCAAGTCCTTAACCATCGGGTAACGCCCCGACAACAGGGGCTTGGCGTAAGGCGCCGCGCATCGTAGGTTGCCTGCGCGCGAGCAGCCCCCTCCGCTGCCCGCCAACAGGACCATGCGCATCCCCACCCTCGTATTCGTGATGGCCGGCGGCAAAGGCACCCGGCTCGAGCCCCTCACCCTCGACCGGTCGAAGCCGTCGGTGCCATTCGGCGGCAAGTTCCGCATCATCGACTTCGTGCTCTCGAACCTGATCAACTCGGGCATCAACAGCATCTACGTGCTGACCCAATTCAAAAGCCAGAGCCTAAGCGAGCACCTGCAGACCTCGTGGACCTTCGGTTCGCTGCTGCGCAACCAGTTCATCCGCGCCGTGCCGGCCCAGCAGCGCACCGGTGAACACTGGTACCGCGGCACCGCCGACGCCATCTACCAGAACTTCAACCTCATCGGTGACCACAACCCCGAGCGCGTGGCAATCTTCGGCGGCGACCACATCTTCAAGATGAACGTCGAGCAGATGGTCAACTTCCACCAGCAGATGAAGGCCGAGGTGACGGTAGGCGCCATCCCGGTGCCAATCGCTGAAGCCAGCGAGTTCGGCGTCATGCAGGTCGACGAGCACTGGCGCATCACCGGCTTCCAAGAGAAGCCGAAAAATCCGACCCCGATCCCTGGCCGGCCCGATCTCGCCCTGGCCTCGATGGGCAACTACATCTTCGACCGCCATCCGCTAGTCGACGCGCTGAAAGCCGATGCCGCCAACCAGGCCAGCAGCCACGACTTCGGCAAGAACGTCCTGCCCGCTATGCTCGCCGCCGGCAAGCCGATGTACGCCTGGGACTTTAGCCGCAACCGCATCCCCGGTAGCAGCAACCCTGCCAACGATGGCTACTGGCGCGACGTCGGTTCACTTGACGCCTACTACGACGCGACCATGGACCTGCGCGCCATCGCGCCGGAACTCGACCTCTACAACCAGGACTGGCCGATCCGCGCCGAGCCCAACAACTGGCCGCCGGCCAAGTTCGTGCACAACAGCGAAGGCCGCGTCGGTCAGGCTATCCAGTCGATCGTCTGCGAGGGCGCCATCATCAGCGGCGCCACCGTCATCGACTCGGTGATCGGCACGCGCTGCAAGATCAACAGCTTCTCCGAGGTCCACAGCAGCATCCTGCTGGAGGACGTCGAGATCTGCCGCGGCGCCCGCATCCGCCGCTGCATCATTGACAAGCACGTGATCATCCCGCCCAATGATGTCATCGGCTACAACCGCGACGACGACGCCAAACGCTTCCACGTCACCGAAAACGGCTTGGTGGTAATCCGCAAGAACCTGGTGGTGGAGCCGGTCACGCGATGAGCCTGGGCGTTCGCGGTTCGCGGTTCGCGGTTCGCGGTTGCTGGGGCTCCGGCAACTGCACCGGACGTATTCCCTCGGTCGACCAACCGCGAACCACGAACCGCGAACCGCGAACCGGGGCAATGCGATGATCTCCCTCGCCGCCGGCCATCTCGACCTGCCGGAGGGCGTGCTGCCCACCGACCGGGTGCGTGCCGACGGCGTCGTGGTCTACTCCCTGACCGCCCACGCGCTGTACGCA
>JBBREK010000315.1:0-3815 GCA_038203025.1 Planctomycetota bacterium | reverse complement strand
TCGCAGCCGTGGCTGCCGAGGGGACGCGATGATCACCGCCTGGGATGGCATCCAGTACACCGGCGTGGCGCTGGGCCTGACCGGCGCCGTCCTGGTCGCCGGAGCGACGCCGCGGGCGCGGCGCTGGGGCTTCGGGCTCTGGATCATGTCGAACGCCTGCTTGATCGCATGGTCCGTGCAGACCGCGGCCTGGGGGCTGCTGGCGATGTACGCCGTCTACTCGATCACCAGCGCCGTCGGGCTCTGGAACAATCGTCGCCGTGTCGAGACTCGGGCCTGACTGTCCTCCACACTGCGTGCCAACGCCCTCTCCCATCCGCCTCGTCGCCTACGAACAGATCCATGATGACCCCGATGCCCGAAATGCGCCCTCTCGACAGCCAGCAGGTGGAGATCCTTGGTCGGAATCTGGTGAAGGCTTCCCTGATCGAGGCCGGCATCGAGGTGGCCACACCCGAGCGAGACAACGGCATCGACCTCATCGTCTACCGGTGGAACCGGGACGGCCTGTTCGCCGCCTATCCAATCCAGATCAAGGCGGCAAGCGCGTTCAGCTTCGGGATGGACCGGAAGTACGCGAAGATTCCGCGTCTCATCATGGTCTTCGTCATGAACTGCCGATCGTCCTCCGAGAGCAGGCTCTAGGCGATGAGCTATGCGCAGATGGTCCAGGTCGGCGACGCCTTGGCCTGGACCAAGACCGCCTCCTGGACCGAACGGGACGGGTACTCGACCAGGCATCCGTCGCCGAAGCTGATGGCACTCCTGGAGCCACATCGCACGGGTCCAGCGCGATGGGCAACGTTGCTGGCCGAACAGGTGTGAGTGGAGGTCCATCCAGGCTGCAATCGAAGGAGACGTTCATCGCCACCGCGCGATGGCGACCCAGCCAGCGACATGGGCCGCGACGATTAACCAGTACACGATCTGATAGCTGACCTTGACGTTCTTGTGCCGGATCAGTCGCTGGGCCAGGAAGGCGCCGGGCCAGCCGCCGAGGAGTTCAAGGGGAGCATGCTCTTCTTGGCCAGGCATAGGATGCGATCGCCGCTACCCCGTTTGATCAACTCGGTGACCAGGATGCCGACCTCGATGGTCTTGCCCAGCCCGATGGCGTCGGCGATGTCGGTCTCGCCCAATGGCCAGGACGGGCTGTTGCAACTGCGACCTAAACGACCGCGGGGCGGGCACCCGTCCGGCACCCGCCCCGCGGCGCTTTAGTTGCACTATAGTTGCAACGGGTCAGTTTTTTTTTCTAGGCGTCGCACTTGCCGCCGGCGCAGGCGACGGCGTCGACCAGCTTGGTGTTGTCCGAGTCTTCGAACATCAGCGTGTAGTCCACGGGGATGTATTCACGGGTCAGATCCTCCCACAGCTTGCAGTTGTTGACCCGCTTGAGGCAGTAGCTCATCCGCCGGACGTCGCCGGCGAAGTAGTTGGTGGCGAACTTGCGCGACCGGCGGACCCAGTCCTTCTTGGCCAGGATCTGGCGGACGGTGGCCTGGTAGGACGAGAAGGTCTGCTCGTCGGCGCCGTCGGGCAGCTGCGGCACCTCAAGGCTCTGGCCACGGCCGAGGGCGCAGTCGCAGGCCGACCACAGGTCGTTGTTGAAGGCGTGCAGGCCGTCGACGATCAGGCCCGAGGCGAACAGGCTGCCGGTGCCGTACTCGGCGACGATCTCCTCGAAGGTCAGGACGCTGGTGAAGGGGGCCTGGGGGTATTCCAGGTCACCGCCTTCGGGCAGCAGCGAGACGCCGGCGAAGGCTTCGCGGTACTCGTAGATGTAGCGCGACACCTGCTCCCACTCGCTTTCGCGCACGGTGATGGTGTTGGAGACGTTGTGGCGCAGCCACGGCGCGGTGCAGCGTTCGGCGCGGCGGCCACCCATGACCCAGTTCTCCTGGGTGAGCTTGACGTGCTCAAGCAGCTTGATCGCCGAGACCTCGGTCTTGATCAGCGCGTCCTTGGGCACCTCGACGCAGAAGGTGATGACCTTGTCGGTGCCGTTGGGGTTCCACACGCTCTTCTCGACGGCGCGGGCGTTGTGCGCCTCGAAGAACTGCAGCGGTGCCTCGTTGATGTTGGCCTGGACGCGGCGGAAGTAGCGCTTGGCGTGGTGCGGGTGGATGCCCGAGGCGGTGCCGAGGATGCACGAGGTGGTGCCAGCCGGTTTGACGCAGGTGGCGCGGGCGCACACCTGGATGTCGAGCTTGGGCGCCAGCTCGGCGTTGACGTCGAGGATCAGCTGTGCCATGCGCCGCTGCAGCGCCGGGTCGAAGGCGATCTTCGGGTTGTCCATCATGCCGGTCATCGAGCAGCCCAGCAGGGCCTCGCGCTTGACGATGCGCTCGGTGGTGGCGCCGAGGTAGTCGAACGAGCTGTAGCCGGCCTGCAGGGTGCCGAGGATGGCGGCGGCGCGGCAGGCGCGCTCGAAGGTCGCCTCGTCGACGCAGGCCTTCATGTTGATTTCGCACAGGTTGCAGAAATGCCAACCGGTCTGCCCGGTCTCGATGTCGACCGGGTACATGCCGATCTCGACGCACGGGTTGTACATGATCTCGGTGCTGTCGGCCCAGACGAAGCCTGGTTCGCCGAATTCGCGCACCGACTGCATCAGGCCGTTGAACTGCTCGAAGGTGGTCGTGCTGCGCAGCAATAGGGCCGAGTTGTTGGAACGACCACGCTGGGCGTTCTTGATGAACCAATCGCCGGTCTTGGCCGTGATCATCTCCTCGTCGTCGAGCGAGAAAATGCAGATGGTGGCGCTGCGCCGCACGCCGCCGGCCAGCACCGCGTCGCTGGCATGCATGATCATGTCGTAGGCATCGATCGGGCGCAGCGTGCAGCCGCCGCCGGCGACGACCAGGCGCTCGTCGAGAACCTTGCGGATCTGCTCCAGCGAGCGCTGCAGCGGCTTGGGCCCCGGGGCCTTGCCGATGCCGCTGCTCAGCGGGCTGCCCTGCGGGCGGATCTTGCTGAAGTCGAACTCGATGGTGCGGCCGGCGTACTCGGGGAAGGGCTGCTCGGTGGTGAGATAGCTGCTGACCAGCACGCCCAACGCGTCGGCCCAGCCCTCGATCGAGTCGGGCACGGTGAACACGACCTTGCCGGTGCCGGGCTTGGCGATCGGCGGCAGCTTGGCGACGTGGTGGCGCTGCACCGAGAAGCCGACGCCGCAGCCACACAGCAGCAGCCACAGTGATTCCTGGAAGAAGCGCGGCCGGTCGCAGTAGCTGACCGTGCAGTTGTAGAGGCGGGCGTTCTTGTCCTCGACCGGCTTGCCGCCGAACTGCAGGGCGCGCTGGCTGCCAAGCACCAGACGGTCCTTCACCGCCGCCTTGGCGAACTCGATCTGCTCCTGCACGCCGAAGCGGGCGTACTTGCCTTCATGCATCGCAAACACGCGGTCGGCGGCTTCGCCGAAGGTCTCGCGCCGGCCGATGGCCGGATTGTACCGCGCGTACTTGGTGTTGAAGGTGTAGTCCTGGAGCTGGGCGAGAGTCATCGGGGGAATCCTGGGGAGTAGGCCGCTGGCGCCGGATCCACCGCTGGTGGGTCCGTATGAGGATCATAAGAGCGAGGTAAGGATCGATGCAGCAGCGGCCGGAGAGCCACTACATATGGTGGGATGAGAGAAACACAACCGCTAGCTGTGGTAGTTCGCCGGGTCCGTGTCGCACTCACTGCAAGAGAAATCCGCGCAACGGGTTAGGGGAAATGCCTCGGCCACGGATGGACTGGAATTGGGATTGGTGGCAGGGTAAGGAGCTGTCACGCCGACCGGCTTCGTCCAAGTGGAGCAGTTGTAACTACTC
>JBBREK010000314.1:0-3825 GCA_038203025.1 Planctomycetota bacterium | reverse complement strand
GCTGGCCCAACTCTTGGCGGCCACCGGAAGTCCTGATATCATGACCTTCGAGACCATTGCCATTCGCCAGGACCAGCGCTGGGCGTCAACCCGAAGTCGATACAAAAAGCAGGGAATTCAGCCAGTCTGGACACGGTTCGCGAATCCGATCATGTAGAACTAGGGCCTGATCGAGGCCGGCCAGTTGGCAGAGAGTGGTTGCCAGGTCGGCGTTGCTGATCAAGGACGAGACGGTGCGGTTGGCGGGCAGGCAGCGCGGCCAGCGCAGCAGCATCGCCACCTCGCGCCAACGGACGATTATCGTTCTCGTGCTGAAAGCCGAACATGTGCGTACTGTAGCCAGCGGCGCGCAAGCGCTTGGGCAGGGTCTCGCCGTCGTCCGGCACGGCGAAGCCGTCGCCGACCAGACCATGCATGCCCACTTCCTGAGGCGACCGGCCGGTGAGGATCGAGACGCGGCTTGGTGAGCACTGCGCAGCGGTACAGAAGCAGCGTTCGAGTCGCACGCCTTCAGCAGCCAGACGGTCGAGGTTTCGTCGCTACGCCGCCACGACATGGAAGCGCAGCGGCAAGGACCTCGGCTCGCCGATCTGAAGCGGCGCCAAGCCCGGCGCGGTCGGTCCAGCGCGCTTCTACCGCATCAATGCCATCGCCTGCGACGCCGACGGCAGCCTCTACGTCAGTGACGACGCCTTCGGCACGCGGCTGCACAAGTTCGACGTCACGGGCGCCGAGGTGTGGGTGCGCCAGGGCCTGGAATTCGTCACCTGCGCCGACGCCGATCCGGGCGACGAGAACACGCTCTACAGCCGCGCCTTCCGCTACGCCATCGATCCGGCCAAACCACCCGGCCAGAGCTGGACGACGATGGCGATGGCGCCCCCCCCAGCCCGGCGAGATGCACCCCGTCCCGGCGGCGTGGTTCAACGGCCAGAGCGCGCACCTCGACGCCGCGCTCGGCCTGTGGAGCACGGCCGGTACCTGGGATGCCAACACAGGTCGCATCCAATGCCTCCCGTTCGCAGGGCTCAACGCCCACGGTGCGCCGACCTGGAAGCCCGAGTCGGTCACCAGCACCGCGATCTCGACCAACACCGGCATCCAGCGGGTCGCCAAGCTCGCCTACGATCCGGCCAACGACCGATTGTACCTGGGGTGTTGGACCACCGACCATCCGTTCAAAGGCGGTGGCTGGGGACAGATGAACACCGGCCCGGTGCTGCAACGCTTCGATGCCTGGAGCACCGCCCCCAAGCTGTCCTGGGAGCGCCTGCTGGTGCCGCCCAAAGGCTGCAAAAACGGCCTCCCCAAGGCCTGGAGCTTCGAAACCGCCTACGCCTTCGTCGCCTCGACCTGGCAGCATGAACAGCTCGCCATCGACGTCTGGCGGCTCGACGATGGGGTGCGCGTCGGCCGGTTGCTGCCGACCGCCGACCTCGGCGGGGTCACTGGCTGGATCGACATCAACAACGCGGTGCAGAGCCAGCTCCGCAAGGACGGCAGCTATGTGGTCACCTGCGAGGAGGTGTGGATGGCCAAGGGGCTGTTCTGGGTGTGGAAACCGTAGATCCGGGCCCGGATTCGATGGGTCGAGGGACGCCCGTACGGTGTCCAAGGTAACAGCGCTTGTGCCGTACTGGCGACCAGGGCATCATCCAACCATGCGCCTCCTTCTACCTCTGCTTTGCGTCGGCGTCCTCTGCGCCAGCGACGACTACCAGCAGTTCGATGCCCGGGCCATGCTCGGCGTCAACATGACGCCTCCCAGCAGCGCCACGCAGGCAGCCAACGGCACCGAGCCGTCCGTCGGGGTCGAGACCCAGAAGGTCTATCCCGGCACCGCAGCCGAGCGTATGGGCATCCAACCCGGTGACCTCATCGTCGGGGTCAATGGGGGACAGATCGGCTCGATGAACGACCTGCGCAACGAGGTTGCGCTGACCAGCGTCGGCGGCGACGCCACTGTCGAGGTGATGCGTAGCGGTGAGAAGATGGTGCTGCACGACACCCTGACCGAGTGGCCGAAGAACATCCCCTACGAGCCGATCGACGAGGCCGCCGAGCGCCGCTTCCGCGACTGGCAGGCCCGCCGTCTCGACCGCACCCAGACGGCGGTGACCAACCTGCGCAAGCAGGTCGAGGACCTCGAGCGGCGTACCCAGCCGTCCCAGGCCCCGGTCGCACCGGTCAACCCGATGCAGGCCTTGTCGCTACCCGCCGACCAGGCCCTGGCCGCCTTGCCCGCCTTCCGCCTGCACCTGCGCGCCAGCCACGACGCTATCGACAGCGGCGTCGTCCTGCGCGGTCAAACGGTGACGTGGGATGCCCGGGTGCTGATCGGCACCCCGGCGCCGACCATCTTCTGAAGGACCCCATGCGCGCCCTGCTCATCCTCACCGCCTGCGGCCTGCTCGCCGCTGGCGACGCTCAACCCGTCACGTCACCCGTCACGCCGCCAGCCGAAAAACCGGCGGTGAAGGCCTACCTTGGCATCGCCATCGATCAGGCCGCCACCACCTTTGACGCCAAGGGCCTTGCCATCCTGCGGGTCGAGCCGAACAGCCCAGCCGCGGTCATGGGCCTGGCTGCCGGCGACCGCCTGACCAGCTTGGACGGCAAGGTACTGAAGAATCAGGACGAGCTCGCTGCCGCCATCGCGGCGAAGAAGCCCGGCGACAAGATCGACCTCGAAGCCGTGCGGCCACAGGGCAAGGACGGCCTGCCCCAGGTGCTGAAGCTGTCAGGCGTGCTGCAGGAGGCACCGCGCTCGCGCGTCGGCAGCCTGGGCAGCCAGCTGACCGAGCTGCAACAGCGCATCGCCGACCTCAACGCCAAGACCAAGGAACCGACCCTGGCCGAGGTGCTGCAGAAACTGCAAGACATCGAGACGGACCTGCCCAAGGCGGCCGAGGCGTTCAAGAAAATCTACCCCAACGGCGAATTCCGCATCGTCATCTCGCTGGAGATCACCAGCGACAAGACCGCCAAGGACCCCCTCGACATCGAGGTTGGCGGCAAGCCCGGCGACAAGCCGGCCGTTGCGCCGACGGACAAGCCGAAGACCGAGCCGCCCAAGCCCTGACCGCCGTCAGCGAACCCGGGTGCTGGCTGCTGGGTCAATGGTGGATCTTCTCCACACGGAAGCAGTAGGTGGTCACCAACTGCACCGTTCCATCCGGAGCATGCACGAGAATCCCAGCTGGTTCGTTGAATAAATCCGAGAGCGGAACCTTGGGCATGAAGGTTAGCGTGAAGTGCTGCCCGTCCGCAATGCCTGTGACATCGACGCTCGTGGTCGGACCTGGATTAACCGTAGCGGTATAGCCGGGCTCGAGTTCGAGCACGTACCCCTTTGGGCCGTTCTCGCCGACGCTCTGATCCCACCACAGAGAGGTCTTGTGCCCGCGCCACGGCCATTCCTGGTTGACCTGGATGCTGAATCGCGTCGCCCCGGTCTTGCCGTCCCCATCGATCCATTCGAGGTCGTAGGAATTGATGTAGTACGGCATGTCCGCAGCCCGGACCAATTCCAACACGATCTGCGACTGCTCGCGCGGGCGCAGCTGGATCCGCCCCATCTGATCGACAAGTTGCGGCTTGGCAGCAACGTCGAGGCTCGAACGGAGCTGCACCCGGCTGATGGCGGACGGCTTGTCGGAACGGTTCTCCAGCGAGATGACCACATAGACCAGATCCTGATGCGGTCGCAGGGTCTGGGTGGGGACCGCCTCGACCACCACCTCGCTGCGCAGGAGCGCAGACAAGGCCAGGAGCATGAGGACGTTGTGCATGATTGGCCGGTTCCGGGGTTGCCGCGCAAGGTGC
>JBBREK010000313.1:0-3856 GCA_038203025.1 Planctomycetota bacterium | reverse complement strand
CCCCGAAACCCGAAACAGGGGCAATATCATGTCTGACTACGACGTCCTGGTCATCGGCGCCGGCCCCGGCGGCTACGTCGCGGCGATCAAGGCCGCACAGCACGGCAAGAAGACCGCCGTGGTCGAGCGCGAGGCCCTCGGCGGCATCTGCCTCAACTGGGGCTGCATCCCGACCAAGGCCCTGCTGAAGAGCGCCGAGATGCTGGAAAGCATGCGCCACGCCAAGGACTTCGGCTTGGTTGCGACCGAGGTGAAGGCCGACTTCCCGGCGGTGATGAAGCGTTCGCGCGACGTCGCCAACGGCATGTCGAAGGGCATCGATTTCCTGATGAAGAAGAACAAGATCGCCGTGCTGAACGGCACGGCCTCGTTCGCCGGCCCCAAGACCCTGACCCTGACCAAGGCCGACGGCAGCACCCAGAGCGTCACCGCCGACAACCTCATCATCGCCAGCGGCCATAAGCCGCGCACCTTCCCGCACCTGCCGGTCGACGGCAAGAAGGTGATCAACTACCGCCACGCTCTCGCACTTGAGAGCCTGCCCACGTCGGTGCTGTGCATCGGGGCCGGCGCCATCGGCATGGAGTTCGGCTTCTTCCTGCGCTCGATGGGCACCGCCGTGACCATCGTCGAGGTCATGGACCAGGTCCTGCCGGTCGAGGACGGCGAAATCGCCAAATTCGTCGAGCGTCAGTTCACCAAGCAGGGCGTGACGGTGAAGACGCAGACCAAGGTGACCAAGCTGGAGGACAGCCCGGCCGGCGTGAAGGTCCATCTGGAGAAGGACGGCAAGGCCGAGATCGTCGAGGTCGAGAAGGTCCTGGTCGCGGTCGGCTTCGTCGCCAACACCGAACAACTCAACCTCGACACCGCCGGGGTGAAGCTGGACGAGCGCGGTTTCATCGCCGTCGACGCCAACCAGCTGACCAGCGCCCCCGGCGTCTACGCCATCGGCGACGTCGCCGGCAAGCAGTTGCTGGCGCACAAGGCCAGCTTCGAGGGCGAGGCCGCCGTCGGCCACATCTGCGGCAAGCCGGCGCCGGTCGACTACCGCCAGATCCCCGGCTGCACCTATTGCCAGCCGCAGGTCGCCTCGATCGGCCTGACCGAGAAGAAGGCGCTGGAAGGCGGCCGGAAGCTCAAGATCGGCCGCTTCCAGTTCGTCGCCTCGGGCAAGGCCAAGGCGATCGGCCACCCTGAGGGCATGGTCAAACTGATCTTCGATGCCGAGTACGAGCAGCTGGTCGGTGCCCACATCGTCGGCGTCGACGCCACCGAGATGCTCGGCGAGCTGTGCCTGGCCCTGCGGCTGGAGTGTACCGCCCGCGAGATTGCCGAGACGGTGCACGCGCACCCGACCCTGGCCGAGGCGGTCATGGAGGCGGCTGCCGACGCGTTGGGCCACGCCATCCACCAGTAGCCCGGGGGCCGCAGGCCCCCGACCCCCCGCCCCGGGTCTTGACCCGGGACCCGCTCGGCACGGCTCACTCACGTTCGCCGATTGCAGGCACGACGTCAGTAGAGGCGTGCTCGGCGACGGCCAAGCCTGCGCCTCCGCCGCCATCCACGCACAACTCGCCACGCCGCACTCAACCGTGACGCCCGTAGCGCCGGCTTCAGCCGGTCCGGTCGGCGGACTTCAGTACGCCGTCATCCCCGCTACCATGCCGCCATGCGACGCCTCGGCATCCTCATCTCAGGCTCCGGCACCACCTACCAGAACCTCGCCGACCGTATCGCCGACGGGACGCTGCCGGCGACCATTGCGGTGGTCGTGGCCAGCCGGGCGGATGCCGGCGGCATCGAACGGGCCCAACGCCTGGGGCATCCCTGCGTCGTGGCCAAGGATCCGGTCGAAGCGCTGCGCGCACATGACGCCGAATTCGTCGCCATGTGCGGCTGGATGCGCTTCTGGGACCCACCGGCGCCGTGGGCGGGCCAGACCGTGAACGTGCATCCCAGTCTGCTGCCGGCCTTTGGCGGCAAGGGTATGTACGGCCACCACGTCCACGAAGCTGTCCTGGCGCACGGCTGCAAGGTCAGCGGCTGCACCGTGCACCTCGTCCAGGGCGGCTACGACACCGGGCCGATCGTCGATCAGCTGGCGGTGCAGGTCGAGGACGGCGATACGCCGGACAGCCTGGCGGCGCGGGTCCAGGCGGCAGAGCGCGAGTTGTACCCCCGTGCGCTCGCCCGGCTGCTGACCCGCTAGCTTGCGATCCCGCGCCGCACCGGGAGGGTATTGCGGATGCCTACCATCCTGGACCCCAAGGCCCTCGAATCCCACCTGCCGCACCGCGGCATCAACATGCTGCCCGACACCGTCGAGTTGCATGATTGCGGCAAGGTCGCCCGCTCGACCGCCAGCGTGCCGCGCGGCGATGCCCGCGGCCGCGAGGTCCTGGGCCGGCTAGACGGGGCCGGCAGCCCCTGCTGGTACGAACCGTTCGTCTTCGAGTTCCTCGCCCTGACCGGGGTACCGCTGCTCACCCCGCGCCTGGCTCCGCAGGGCCAGGTGGCGGTGTTCAGCTCGATTTCGCGCGTCGTGTTCAACCGCCAGGTGCCATTCAGCGGCAAACTGGTCGGACATGCCGAAATCACCCGCGACCGTGCCCCGTTCACCGTCTTCGGCACCTGGGCCGAGGTCGATGGCCAGCGCGTGCTGGAGGCCGAGGTGATGAGCGGCGTCGCGACCCTGGCCGAGGTCAGCGGCCGGCCGCCCCGCCCGCTGCCCCTGCCGCCCGCCGAACCGATCCCCGAGTTCACCTGGAAGGCGCGGCCGATCCGCTTCGTCGATGGCGTGGTCAGCTGGGATCCGGCCGCCAAGAAGATCGTCTGCTCCTACACCTATCCGCACGACCACCCCTTCGTCCCCGGCCACTTCCCCGGCGCCCCGCTGATGATGGGCGTAACCCAGTTCGCCAGTGTGGCCGACGCCGCCTGGGTGGCGGCGATGCGCCTGGGCCTGAAGGCCTGCACCGCCTCCGGCAGCGTGAAGCGCCCCGACGGCAGCGAGGTGGCCGAGGTCCGCGAACTCGCCCTGGTCGACGACGGCGGCGTGCCGCGCGTCTCCAGCCTGCGCCGCATCGCCTTCCGCGAGCCGGTCCGCCCCGGCGACACCTTGCTTATCGAGGCCACGCTGGGCTGATGCTGGCCAAGCCCGGCGAGGACAGCGACGAACGCCTTGCCGAGCGCTGCCGCGACGGTGACCTGGAGGCGTTCGGGCTGCTCTACGAGCGCTATCGCCGGCCAATCCTCGCCTACCTCTACCAGATTGTGCGCGACTACGATCAGGCCGCGTGCATCGGCCAGGACGTCTTCCTCAAAGTCTTCCAGCGCGCCGACCGCTACGACCCGTCGCGCCGCTTCTCAACCTGGTTCTACACCGTCGCGCGCAACACCGCCCTCGACTGGCTGCAGGCGCGGAACCGCCGTCCCCAGGTGTCCTTCGCCGACGCTGACGAGGACTCGCCCGGCGTCCCGCAGCCGCCGGATCGCACCCTGCCCGAAGTCGACAACCCGCTGCAGCGCGCCGAAGCAGCGGCGTTCGTCGCCAAGGCCCTGGCCGAGCTGCCGCAGATCTACCGCGAGATCATCGAGTTGGTGGTCTACCAGGACATGACCTACGAGGCCGCCAGCGAGATCCTCGGTGGGGTCAGCCTGGGCACCCTGCGCAGCCGCATGTTCCATGCCCTGCGTCTGTTGCGCGCGAAGCTGGAGGCCATCGCCGGCCCAGACGGGAAGAAGCTGTTCTGACCTGGGAGCGCGGGCCGCTGGCCCGCCCGTCCCCCCGCCGGCTCGGCCGGGGGTGCATCCGAGCCCTGGGCGGGCCGCCCAGGGCGACGGGCGGGCCAGC
>JBBREK010000312.1:0-3862 GCA_038203025.1 Planctomycetota bacterium | reverse complement strand
ACAGGCCAGGACCAGGATCGCGAGCAGGTAGCCGGGGCTGGCGTCCTCGATGCCGGTGGTGGCCGAGATGACCAATCCGAGCGCGAGTACTGCCGCCGCCAGCGCCGGGACCTCGGGCGATGGCCAGCCACCAGCACCACGCCCCGATCACCAGACCGACACCGGCACTCAGCAATGCCAGGGCCTGCGGCAGACCATCAGCCAGCCGCAGGCAGAGCGAAACCAGCCACAGGTAGGTGAAACCGATCGGGGTGTGGAAATCCTGGTAGGGGATCTGGCCATCGCAGATCCGCGCATCGGCATCGAGCAGGATGGTGGTGGCGAACGGATAGGAGGTCTGTACCGGCAGGCCGCCCACGGCGAGCCGTGCGCACAGTGCTGCCAGCACCGCCGCCGTTGTGATGGCCCACAGCCGAACGGATCGCGTTGTCGGGCTGCTTAGGTAGCTTAGGCAGGACGTTGGCCTCTGCGCGATGTTCGGACTGCGCTGCGGCGGCGTGCGTAGGGGGAACACCCCAACATGGCCGCGGAAAGAACAGGTAGCGTCGTCCACCATGCGCCGTTCAATTCCGCTCTGCCTCATTCTCGCTACGTTGTTCATCACTGCACTGGCCGCTGCCGAACCGTCGGTCGGCAGCAATGGCTGGAGCAACGTGCCGGGCACTCTCGAAGGCACGATCACGGCCAGGGCGGTCGACGTCACCGTGCCGCAGCCGCCGCTGGGCTACCTCGAATATCTGCCGCTGGGGTACGATCCCAGCGATGCGTTGACGGCCTGGCCGCTGGTGGTCTTCATTTCCGGCCTCGGCGAGGTGGGCGACGGGACCGACACCGCGGCCAACGGCTACCAGCTCATGACCAACATGATCAGACACGGCCCCTTCCGCCAGATGGTCAAATCGGGTTGGGATTTCCCCGCCATCGTCGTCGCGGTGCAGCCCCCCGGCGCGTGGAACAACGCCACCATCCTCCAGCCAGTGTTCGACTACCTGCAGGCGCGCTACCGCGTCGACCCGCAGCGCATGTACCTGACAGGATTGAGCGATGGCGCCCCCGGCACGCTCAACTTCGCCTCGCAGCATCCCGGCATCCTCGCCGGGATCATTCCGATCGCGGTCGGATCCGGTCCAAATCCCGGTATGGCAGCCGCCATCTCCAGTCTGCCGATGTGGACCGTACATTCGTTCAACGACGACGAAAGCGCCCGCACCTCGACCATCCTGTGGGTCGATCAGACGATCCAGGCCACGCAGGCCGGCGCCGCCGAAGTCATGTCGACCTACCCGGGGTATGCCGGTGTGCCCTACCACATGGCCGTCGACATCGATACGGGGACCGGCCTGCCTCTTGACCCCTTCGGCCCGGCCATGCTGGTACCCGCCAGCACCCTGACCAACGGCAGCGACTGGATCCAGTTCCCCACGACCACCTTTGGCAGCGCGATGTTCAACTCTTGGAACGGCTCCGATGCGCAACCCTATGCCCACGTGGTGTTCGGCACCCCGCCGGCTCGCGGAGCCAAGGCCGGACTGATGTTCCGCGATTCGACTGCCGCCAACGCCATGGAGGTGATGGTCGCCCAGGGGGCGAACAACGAGGTGTTCATGCAATGGCGCAGCAGCGCCGGCGGCACGACCAGCTTCGGCGCGCGCTCTGGCGGCACCACCTCAGTGAAGTGGCTCCGGCTTGTCCGGAGCGGCTCGGCATTCACCGGCAGTTACAGCGTGAACGGTACGGACTGGGTCGCGCTGGGCAGCCCTACGGTGCCTTTCGCCGGCAGCGCCGGCCTCGCCGGTCTGGCGGTCACCGCGCACAACGACAACACCACCTACGCCCAGACCTTCAGCAGCCTCGAGGTGGGCGGCGCGGCAGCGGAAAGCCTCACCGACGTCGATATCGGCTCGCCCCGGCTGGCCGGATCAGCGACGCTGGTCGATGGCGTCTGGACGGTGGTCGGCGGTGGCGCGGACATCGCTGATTCCGCAGATCAATTCAACTTCGCCTATCAGCCGGTCGAGGGCGACCAGACCCTTACCGTCAGGGTCGGCGAGAACGCCCCACGCCTGGTCGTCGCGCTGGGCAAGGCCGACGGGGTGTTCTTAACCCAGCCCTACGTCGGCCCGACAGCGGTTCGGGATATCTCCATCCAACTGCCGATCGGCTACAACACGACGGCCTACTTCGATGCGGAGGCCGCGGCGTGGGCCTGGCAGCGCAACCAGAACTGGGATCGCAGCCGGCCGAGCGGGCTCATCTTCACCATGACCTGGTACAATAACCACTCTCAGGCCTGGATCGACACCTATGCCAACGGTGATTGCTGGGACTGGTTGTTCAGCCAACGACTGGTGCGCGCCCCGCTGATCACCGCCCAGCCGCAGTCGCTCTCACGGACGATCGGTACCCGCGCCACCTTCACCGTGACGGCGTCGGCCTCCCCACCGCTGACCTACCAGTGGAAACGCGGTGCCTTGGTCATCGCCGGTGCTACCGCTGCGGATTACAGCATCAATGCCGTCACTCTTGCGGATGACGGGGCCACCTTTACCGCGACGGTCGGAAGTTCTGACGGCAGCGTGACATCGGCTTCGGCCCTGCTGACCGTCACCGTTGCGCCTGTCGAGATCGTACCGGCCAGCCCCACCGCCACGAGCGGCGGTGGCGGCTGCGGTGCGGGCACGGCAACTGGCCTCGCCCTTGGCCTTTTGCTGCTGGGCTTGCATCTGGGTACCAAACATTCCTCGACCACCAATCCCGTTCTAGCCACTCGCCCTCTCCGACTGCTCTGCGTCCTCCTCCTGCTGGCGACTGTCCAATCTGCCGAGCCTTCGTCCGGCCGTAACGGGTGGACGAACATTCCCGGCGTGATGGAAGGCACGGTCGCCACCCAGGCGGTCGACACGACCCTGCCCAGATCTCCGCTCGGGTTCGTCGTCTACCTGCCGAAGGGCTACGTCCCGGGCAATCAGACCGTGGTCTGGCCGCTGGTGGTGTTCTGCACAGGCATCGGCGAGATCGGCAACGGCACGGACACCGTCGCCAATGGTCATCAATTGTACGCCAACATGACCAAGCCTGGCCCGCTGCATCAGATCACGGCGGCACAGTGGGACTTCCCCGGAATCGTCATCGCCGCGCAGTCGCAAAGCTCGTGGAGCAACACCACGTCACTCAAGCTCCTGATGGAATACGCCAAGACCAACTACCGGGCGACACCACGCGCAACTACCTGACCGGACTGTGCGATGGCGCCGTCGGCGTGCTTAACCATGCCACGCAATACCCCGGCTATCTCGCCGGCATCATGCCGATTGAGGTTGCCACGAATCCAAAGACCGGAAACGGAGCCGCCATCCGTGACCTACCCATGTGGGCCGCGCACTGCTTCAGCGATCCGGACATCGCGCGGACCAGCAGCATCGCCTTGGTCGACCAGGCCACGCAGGCCGACGTCGGCGCCTCTGACGTGATGGCGACCTAACCGGGCTACGCCGGCAAGTGCTACCACACTATTGCACCGCAGGTGGCGACCAACTGGGCCAAACCGCTGAACGTGAAGAACGTGATCGAATATGCCAAGGTCAACTACCGGGTCGACGTCAATCGCATCTATATGACTGGTTGCCTGGAAGGGGCGAACGGCGCGCTGCGCTTCGCGGTGGCGTATCCGGGCGATCTCGCCGCCGCACTGACAGTCGAACTCAACATCGCCAGCAGTGCTGCGCAGGCGATGACGATCAAGAACCTGCCACTGTGGGCGTCGCACAGCTTCGCCGACCCGGTCTTCGCCCGCTCCAACTCGATCGGCTGGATCGACGCCCTGGCGGTGGCGGCCTACGCCGGCTCGTCCGACTTGATGGCG
>JBBREK010000311.1:0-3877 GCA_038203025.1 Planctomycetota bacterium | reverse complement strand
CTGACCTTGGTCGCCGGCAGGCGGGGATCGACGGCTTCGACTTCGGCCAGCGGGATCACAGATACTCCCGGCAGCGCCAGGCGTCCGAGCGCGGCGACGGCAGCGTCGTCGAGGCACACAGCCCACAGGTGGAAGTCGCCGCCATGCCGGACCAACGAGGCGTGCAGCGCCAGGGCGTAAGGCAGGAAGCCGGCGTCGAAGAGGGTGACGTAGTGCTCGCTCAAACGGCGCCCCCGTCGTAGCGGCACAGGCTCCAGCCGAGGAATGCAACGCCGGGCAGGCCGGTGCGGTCCAGGCCGTCGAAGACGCTGTCGATGCGGTAGCGCCCGGCCCAGTCCGACTCCAGCCGGTCGCGGTCGAACACCCATGACGGATAGCTCGCCGGATAGATGTGCGGCGGCACCCGCTGCACCGTGATGCGGTCCCGGCCACGCCGCCAGACCGGAGTCCGGTCGATGATGATCCACTCTGGTTTACGCGCTACGATGTCGGCCAGCAGCCGGTGCGGTTCTGGCAGGTAATGCAGCACGGCACTGAGCAGGACGACCGTGGGTTTGGCTTCCCAGGCTTCGTCCAGTGAGGTGGTGAAGGCCGGCATCCCCTGCGGGAACAGGGTCCGGCCGCGCCGGACGAACTCGGGCTGTTCGACCACGGTCCAGCGCAGTTCCGGCAGGCCCGTCCAGAAGGCGCGATGCTGCAGCCAGCAGCTGCCGAGCGAGCCGCCGACATCGACCACCGACAGGCGCCCGTCACGGGCGGCGGCGCGCAGTAGCAGAGCCAGCGCCGGCCAGCGCGGTTCGGCCTCAGCGAACGTCACCCCGTCGCGCTCGCAGGCTGCGTGGCCGCCAAGGACGCTGCGCACGGCCCGCTCGACCCGTTCGGCGATGCCGGTCTCCTGGTAACCGGTGCAGGCAGCGGCGGCCGCCGCCCAGGTCGGATAATCGCCGTGCCAGCCGTGGCGCGAAAAGCGGCGGAGCAGATCGACGGCGGCTGGCGGCAGCCAGCGGCGGAGGTCCTCCCGCATCAGCGCCGGCCCAGCAGGCGACCGAGACGGAAGCGCACGCGTCCGGCCAGGCGTCTGAACAGCGAGTTTTGGCGTCGCAGGTGCGCAGCCAGACGCGCACGCGCCGCGGCATTCTCCTCGACCGTAATGGGCAGCACTGCCACGGGTGCATCGCTGAGGACGCACGGTAGGCGGTCCGTGCCGGCACAGTGCTCGCCGCTGTCGTCCTGCCCGATGTTCAGTACCAGCGAGCGTCCCGGATGCAGGGTGTACATGCCGGCCAGGAAGGCGGAGGCGTGCCAGCGGATGGCCCAGGAGTCGTTGCGACCATCAATCTGGTCGAGCAGCATCCTGGTGAACGGCATCGCTCCACCGATATCGAAGTCCGTGGTCAGTCTCCGGGCTTGCAACTGTTCGAGTAGACGGGAACCATCCGGTTCGAATCGGTCCCAGGCGCGCTTCCATGTCGCCCAGCCCCAGCAGTCGGCCCCGCGCAGGAAGAAGGTCTCCGGCATGCCGGGGCCGAGTTCGTGGGCGAAGCCATGGATCGATGCGATCTGCGCCTGGTCCGCATAGCGCGCGAGACCGTCGCGCATGTAGGCCAGGAAATGCGGCGAGGTTACCAGATCGTCCTCGACCACGATCACCTGGCCATGTTCGGCGACCAGATCGGTGACGCCGGCGATGATCGACCGGGCCAGACCGAGGTTGTCATCGCGAGCCACGATCCGCACCGAACGGAAGGCTCCGCTGTCTCCGTACCGGCGTGCAACAGCCCGGGTTGCCTCGACGGTGGCGAGATGTTCGGGCCGCCTCGGACCATCGCCGAGGATTGCCAGATCGTGGTCGTGGGCACCGTGGTTGGCGGCCAGCGCCGCCAGGGTCTGTTCGAGGTGTCCTGGGCGGCGATAGGAGAAGACAGCGATGGGTGCAGCGGCAGATGGCATGGGTCAGGCCCTGATGACGAGCCGGAGCATGGTCTGCATCCAGATCCGCACCAGATGGAGGCTGGCCAGCGGCCAGGGGCAGACCCGGGCGGCGAAGCGGATCTGGTAGACCGGGTTGCCGGCATGGCGGATCGACCACAGCCGGCGGCGGAACCGGCAGCCGCGGTCCTGCAGTCCGTGCAGGCCGGTGGCTCCGACATGGACGCGCAGCCGGGGATGCGGCAGGCACACGATGCGGATACCGAGACGGACGGCCCGCCGCGTCCATTCGTAGTCCGAGTAGTAGTGCGGCAACCGGTGCGGGATGAAGCCGCCGATGCGTCGCACCTCGGCCCAGCGTACGAACAGCCCGCGGGTCGGGGCGCAGTCGAGCTCGCCGGGATGTCGGGCCGGGCGAACGGCCAGCCGCCACAGCCGCAGGTGCTGGCCGGACTCCACCACCGCTCCGCTCGCCTCGTCGTCGCCCTGGGCCAGCAGCAGCGTCCCGGGGTGTTCTGCCATGGTACGCAATCCGGCGCTGACGAAATCGGGGTCGAATACGACGTCGTCGTTGCAGAACAGTACCACGTCTTCGTCGCGCGGGCGCAGACGGGCGATGGCCACCAGGCCGCGCTGCATAGCTCCGCCCCACCACCAGCGTCCATCGCCGGTGACGATCCTAACCCGTCCGCCAAGGATCGCACGCACGCCCTCGGCCGTCCCATCGCGGCTGCCATCATCGACCAGGACCAGCGTGGTGGCCGTATGATCCTGCCCGGCGATCACCCGGGCGAACGCCTCGGTCAGCGACCTGCGGTCATGGCAGGCGGTAAGGATGAAGACGTGCGGTGGGCGATTCACGTGCCGGGGCGTTCCGGCTTGCGCAGGACCATCACCTGGTTGTCGCCGATGCGCAGCAGATCAAGCGTCCTGGCGAGGAGGTGGTTGACCCCCAGGAAGCGGTCAGCGATGGCGACCAGGACGCGCATGGCCCGTTCGGTCAGGCGCCAGGGGACCTCCCGCGACCAATAAGGCGACCGCTGTCCGGCCGGACGCAGACCGACAAGATGCATCCACTGAAAGTGGTACCAGGCACTGTTGGTGATGGTGGCGTGGGTCTCAACAGTGAATCCCGCCGCCTGCGCGGCCAGACGCAGTGAGGCCCGGCTGAACAGGTGCAGATGGTAGGGGGCATGCACATGAACCCAACGTCGTCCCAGCAGCCGCGCCAGCAGCGAGCGGCCGTTGGGCGTGGTCACCACAGCGTGTCCGCCCGGCTTGAGGATGCGCCAGACATCGGCCAGGGCGCGGGCTGGATCCGGCAGGTGCTCCATCACCTGGTCGAGGGTTATCCAGTCGAAAGAATCAGCTTCGAAGCCCTCGGCCGTGAACGGACCGATACGCACGCGAAAGCCATGCTTGTCAGCTACGCGTTGCAGGTTCTCATCCGCATCGACGCCCCAGACCTCGCAGCCCCGGTTGGCGTGATAGCCTAGGGATTGGCCCCAGCCGGTGCCGACGTCGAGGATGCGGACCTTCGCGGGTACCCAGGCGAAGGCGGCGGCGCGTTCGCCGCGCAGCCAGCCGCTCCATCCGTGGTTGAGGCTGTTCGGTGCCCAGTCTTCCAGGCTGAAGCTGCGGCGTGGATACCAGTCGCTGTAGAGTCGCGATGGATCTACATGACCCGCTGGATCGTGCGTGCGGGTGTGGCCGCAGGCGGGGCAGCGCTTATGGTCGAAAGTCCCCGGATGGCCGTAGCGATCATCCCAGACGCGTTCGTCGGGGCGGGTGGAGCGGCTGCAGACGATACAGGTGGAGGACATCTGGAGTCGTGTGTCAAGGTTCAGGCGACGGCGCGTCGGCGGATCCAGCCCAGCCAGGTGCGCCATCCGAGCGTCGGCTGGGGACATGGGCCAGGGGCGACCGGACCGAGCTGCCGATGGATGTC
>JBBREK010000310.1:0-3986 GCA_038203025.1 Planctomycetota bacterium | reverse complement strand
GAGGAGGTGGATGTGCGGGTCCGTCTGGCCGGCAGTCTATTCGGCACTGCCGGCCAGGTGCGCGGCTTCCATCCCGATGCCAAGAAGGCGGTGCTGGCGGCGATGCTGCGCGAAGCTGGGGTGGAGCTGCGCTTCGGTTGCCAGCTCGCCAGCGTGGCGCGGTCGGGCCGGCGCATCGCCTCCTGCCTCATGGCCACCCCGGGGGCACCGCTGCGCCTGCAGGCGCAGGCATGGATCGACGGCACCGGTGATGGGGACCTCTGCGCCATGGCCGGAGCGGCCTTCCGCAAAGGCCGCAGCGGTGATGGCCTGCTGCACGCGTATTCGCAGAGCTGCGGCCGGGCGCGTCTGCAGGATGGCACGGTGTGCATGGAGATCGTCAACTTCGATGCCGGCTGGTGCGATCCGACCGATCCCGAGGACCTGACGCGGGCGCGCTTGGCCGGATGCGCTCTGCTGGCGCAGCGCCGCTACGGTGAGCACGCCCGGCCCAACGGCGTCTCGCCAGCGATCGGTCTGCGCCAGGGCCGGCATATCGTCACCGAGACGACCATCGCCCTCGACGATCTGATCACCGGCCGTCGCTACCCCGATGCGATCGGCACCACCGGCTGCCACTACGACAACCATGCCAAGGACATGGAATTCGAATGCGACGAGGCGGCCTTCTGGATGTGGGCCTGCCGCGGCTGGTCCGAGCGCACCAGGTGCGAGATCCCCTACGGCAGTCTGGTGCCGTGCGACCTCGACGATTGCTGGATCGCCAGCCGCTGCCTCGGGGTCAGCGAGTCGGCGCACCACAGTCTGCGCATGCAACGTGACATGCAGCGCATCGGTGAGGTTGCCGGCCTGGCCGCAGCGGCAGCCGTCCGCCAGGACGTCGCGGCGCGCGCCCTCGATCTCGGCGTGTTGCGTGACGCCTTGCGCGCCAGCGGTGCCATGGTCGGCGGGGACGAGGACCCGGCTGACGCCTTCGGACCGGCATGCGGTGCGGTCGATGCCGGCCAGGCGGAGGATCTCACCTCGCCTTCGGCGGCCATCGCCATGTGGCGGCTCTGGCGACAGGGGGTGGCTGCGATACCGGCCCTGATCCCGTTGCTGGCCGATCCGCAACCACTGGTGTCGTGGCGTGCCGCGGCTGTGCTTGGGGCGCTCGGCGAGGCCCATGCCGAAGCGCGTCTGCTCGCCAGCCTCGCTGCCCGCGAGGACCACCCGTGGTTGAGGCCGGATGGCACCTGCCGCGATCCGGAACGCTCCTGGCGCAACGTCGTGCCGGTGTGGGTGGCCGCCCTCGCCATGCTGCGGGGCTCGGCGACACCGGCTTCCCTGGCAGTGCTCAGCGCATTGTTGGAGGATGGGACTCTGCCCTTCCACCTACGCATCACCGTCGTCCAGGTGGTCGCCGGCATCGCCACGCGACACCGGCTTGGGGCTGCCGAGCGCACCGTCGCCCGAGCCCTGGTCGAGCGGGCCCGGGCCGTCCAGGGCGGACCGGAACGACGCGACCCGTTGGCGATGCTCGATGTGCCGCCACCGGCGGAGCGCCCCGACGACGAACGCCGGGCGGTGCGGATCGATGTCTCCTGGCAGCTGGACTTGGCGGTGGGACGGGCGCTTGCGGCCCTCGGCTGATCAGCTCGGCAGTACGCGCTGCGCGCCGCTCGGCTCGGTCGGCGGCACGAAGCCGTGCATGACCATGCGCGCCAGATTGCGGTCGCCGGCCTGTTCGGCGGCCTGGGCGAACGAGGCGCGGGCCCGCGCGACCAGTTCGTGGGCCCCACGCAGCTCGGGGCACAGGCCGAGGGCCCGCTGGGCTTCGGCGATGGCCGCACCGAGCGAGCGGTAGCGACCCTCGGCATCGCCCTCGCGATCGCCGGCGGCAAGATGCGCAATGGCGCGTTCGAGCAGCTGGTGGGCCTCGGCGCTGGCGCCTGAGGTGTGCAGCCAGGTGCGCAGATCAGAGACGAAGTCATGTACCGAACCGCGGTCATCCGCGCTCCAGGCGGTGGCGCGTTCGGCCGCCTGGACCAGGCGGAAGGGGGCACCGGGGGCGCGCACCAGCAGCGGCTGGAAGTCGCGCCGCGCCGCCATCTTCAGCGAGTCCTGGCTGGTCTTCGACTCGTAGGGGTAGTGGCCGCAGAGGATGCGGTAGAGCAGGCCGCCGAGCAGGAACAGGTCGATGGTCGGGCCGATGCGGCTGAGGTCGCCGGTGGCGACTTCCGGCGGCACGCACATCGGCGTGCCGGCGCACATGCCCTGGGCGTCGGCGATCGATGGGGCCAGCCAGCGGCCCTCCTGGGCCGGGCCGTAGGCGGCGGCCAGACCCCAGTCCATCACCCAGACCTCGCCGTAGGAGCCGACGAAGACGTTCTCGCCCTTGAGGTCGCGATGCAGCACACCGCGGCTGTGCGCGTAGGCGACGGCGTCGCACACCTTGATCAGCACTTCGATGTGCTCGCTCAGCGGCACCTCGGCGTGGCGCAGGTGATGCTCCAGGCTGCTGCCGGCCAGCCGCTTCATCACCATGAAGTCGAGACCGGCGTCGTACACCGGCACGATGTGCGGGTGCTCGAGCGCTGCTGTGGTAAGGCACTCCTGGCGGAAGGCGTCGAGGTAGGCGGCCTGGGCCTTCTCGGGATGCACTGCCTTGATCGCCACCTCGCGGCTGGTCGAACGCTGCCGGGCGAGGTGGACCACGCCCATGCCACCGGCGCCGATGCGACCGAGCAGCACGTAGGGCTTCTCGCCCTCGTTGACCGAGTCGAGCACGTCGGCCAGCTGGCGCGCATCCTTGCCGACGTGCTCGACCTGCGGCGCCTGCTGCGGAGTGGCACTGCGCCGCTTCATCCACAGGGCGCGCGCCGCCGCCAGGTGCCCGGCCAGGGCCGGACGGATGCTCATCGTCGGCGGCAGTTCGTTGCCGTCGGTCGAGGCCAGGGCGCGCAGCCAGTCGGGTGAGGCGGACATTGCTCCCCCACGCTATGGCTGCGCAGCGATAGGCCATACCAAGCCGGAGGCCGAGCCCAGTCAGGGACCGGAAAAGCCGTTCAGCAGGCCGACAGGGGGCTGGATCGGTGACCACCGGTGCGCATCGTCGCGGCGGTGCTGCCCGCCTCCGTCATTGCTACCATCCTGGTGGCCCTGGCTGCCTATCACCAATATGGGGTTACGCCGTTCGCCATCCCGATTAGTTCGCTCACCGGCTCGGGGCCCGGCGGCTGGGGGTACAACGGGATTCTTGCCGCGCTGGTCGTGGTGGTGGCCATCGGCGCCTGGCTGGCCGGCCGCCGGCAGCAGTGGCATGTCGTCGGCATCCTTCTCATCTGCATCGTCCTGCTCGTCATCCTCAAGCTCAACCCGGAGGGCAGCCCGTCGCACGAACCGGCGGCGCTGTGCGTGGACTGGGGATACCTGCATGACGTAGCGACGGAGCAATCCGGTCATGCAGGAGACAGAGGCGTCATAGTACCGTCGAAGCCGGGTAATGCCGGTGGGGGGAAGGACGCCAGGAAAGTGACGGAAGATGCAAGGACGTTGCGGAAACCACGCCTGGCGGAGCCGATGAGGCCGAAGCCAGACGAGAGGGCAACCGAACCGCACATCCCACGCCGCAGGTCGGCGCGGTTATAGATTCCGGAAATTCTGGCCGCTAAAAATCCAGAAATTCTGGCCGGGGTAGCCCACCCCGCCTGACGCGCCCCGGGCGCCCTGGTTGGCAGGGTGGTCACCCCCACCAGGGTGCCCGGACCGTGATCAACCCCATGACCCGACTCTCCATCCACCACATGTCCGCGCTGGAGCGGTCGCACGCTGAGATCGCTGCGGCCGTGAATCTGACGAACCCCGCCGAGCCGGTATCCGCCCGTTCGGTGCGCCGCATCCTGCACGAGACCGTGCCGACCCTGCAGGAGGTCAGCGCGCGCGGCCCCGGCCGTCCAAGCCTGGTCGAGGCGTGGCGCGAGCGGCTGGCGACGGAACTGGAGCGC
>JBBREK010000309.1:0-3988 GCA_038203025.1 Planctomycetota bacterium | reverse complement strand
CGCCGCCGGCACTGCCCTGGCTGCGGACCCGACGGGCAAGGGCGTTGGCGAGGCGGTTGGCGCCCTGGAGGGTGCCCGTGCGGTCATGGCCGACGCGGTCGTGCACGGTGGCGGCACCGGCCGGGCGGTGATTGAGCGGCTCGATCCGCTGTATGGTTCACGTATCGCCAAGTCCTTCGTCGAACCTGCGGCCGCCAAGATCGGCCGCGACCTCGACGACCTGCGTCGTGCAGAGTCAAAGGATGCCGCGACCTACGACCGCATCTTCGACCTGTTCCGCGCCTACCAGATGCTCGGCGGTACGATCAAGCCCGACCAGGGTCTGCTTGAGCGGTTGCTGATCGACGAAGGACGCTGGTTCGCTGCCGCCACGGGTACCCCGAGCGATGCTGATGTGCAGGCCGCCAAGCGCCACCTCGCCCTGATCACCGCGACGGGATCGGCGGCCAAGGCGTGGCAGGCACGGATCAATCCGCAGCTGGTCGAGCGGGTTGAGAACTCGCTCAGCGGCGGCGCTTTGTGGATCCAACAGGACTTCACCGACGCCATCGCCTCGCTGCAGAGCGGTGCGCCGCTCGGTCGCGACCGCATCATCAGTGGTCCGCTGCGCGACCTGGTCGAGATCGACCAGGCGGTCCCCGCCCTGTTCACTCCGGAAGGCTGGGAAGGTACCTGGCAGCCGGTGATGGACGAGAAGGCCGCTGCGCTGCGCAAGCGCTATGCTGGCATCCGCATCGACCGCACGGTCGAGGACATCCGTGGCCAACTGCGCAAGATGTATGGCCGCGAGTACAACTCACGCTGGCTGCGGCTGCTGTCGACGGTTCGTCCGGCGCAGTTCGCTGATCTCGCCCAGGCCTCGACCAGATTGCGCCAGTTCGCCAGTGAGGACTCACCTTACCGCACCCTGGTTAAGAATATCAGCGGTTTCGCCGGCATTGAGTTCGGCGACCCCGATGTGCGCGTGCTCATTCCCACTGATGGCGCCTGGGTCGATGAGGGCCTCAAGGCGATGGTCGAACTGCAGGGCCAGATCGAGAAGTTCCTGCAATCGACGCAGAGCGGATCCCGGGGCAAGGATGCGGTGCGCCTGTCCGAACTGTGCGCTGCCGCCGACAAGGCCAAGGCCGCCTTCGAGACTGCGGCCGGCAAGCTGGAGAACGAGCAGGCGCGCAACGCCGCGACCGCCTGCCTCGGCAACATCCTTGATGCCGTGCATCATGCCCTGGCCGCGGATCTCGGCCAAGAGGTCGACCGGGCCTGGGCCAGCGAGGTGGCCAAGCCCTTCGTCGAGCAGCTCGCAGGCAAGTATCCCTTCGACTCTGCGTCAGCGGTCGATGCCCCGCTGCCTGCCGTTGCCAAGCTGTGGAATCCCAAGAGTGGTGCACTGTGGTCGCGCGTCACGGTGATCGAGAACCTGCGGCAGACACGCTTTGCTGGCCGCGAGCTGCTTCCGACCTCGCTGGAATACCAGCGTCTCCTCGGACCGGCCCGCCAGTTCCGCGACGCCTTCTTCGCTGGCGAGAGCGAGGATATGTCGGTGGCCTTCACCCTGACGCTGGTGCAGCGCGAATCGGTCAAGGACATGAGCGTCGCGGTCGGCAAGCAGACCTTCGGCCTCTACGACCGCCCCAACCGCCGTTACCGCTTCGAGTGGAAGAACGCTGACGGCGGTGGTGCCAAGGTGTCGCTGAACCTGGCCACCGGCCAGTGGATCACCGGCGACAAGGACTTCCCCAGTCCTGGCTGGGGTATCCTGCGCATGCTGCGCTCGGCGAGTTCGGCAGTGCGTCCCGAGGGCGGCTTGTCGCTGACCTGGATCTTCCCGCACCAGGGCAAGGAGTATCGCGGCGGCGGCGTGCTTGAGGACACTGCGCTGCTGCCGCTAGTTACCGGCGACGGTTTGGCCTCGCTAGTTCCGCCACCCAAGGTTTCGCCCTGACCGTCATGTCGAACGTCCATGCGGGTTTCTTCGGCAAGCTGCCCTGGCACGGCGACTTCCTGCGCGGCGCACCGCCAGGCGCACCGCTCGAACTGCTTGATGCCTGGCTGGGCCACGCACCGATTGGGCCCCAGTCAGGGCGCAGTGAAGCCTTCGACACGGCCGGCCCCAGCATGGCCATGGTCCGTGTGCGTGGGACGTGGTGGGCGATGGCGCTGTTCCCGTCGCAGGATGCCGTCGGTCGACGTTATCCCTTCTGTGTCCTGGCCGGTCTGCCCGAGGACGAGTTCGGCGGCGAGCCGGGTCTGATCCCGGTGGTGTGGGCCCCGTTCCTGGTGCGCTGCCTGCAGCAGGCGGCGCGCGGCTGGCCGCAGAGCCAGGCCGAGCTGCAGACTGCCGTGGCGGCCTGTGCCCAGCCCGTCGACGTCGACGCTGAAGAGCGCCGCCTGGTAGAAGCACTTGGCGATCATCGCTGTGCCGAGTTCTTCCGTGGCACGCTGGGTTCGTCCACCGATCCGCGGCGGGCTGGCTTGTGGGCCGATCTCCTTGCGTTGGCTGACGACCCATCCCGCGCCATCGGTGTCCGGCTCCGGCCGATGGTACATCAACTGCATCTCGCCTTCGTGCTGATGCTGCAGCGTTTGCTTGGTGAGGCCGCCGCCGCCCCGGTGTTCATCGGCATGCAGCCTGGCCGTCCGGGCGAGGCGCCGGGTGCGACCGTGCTGTGGGGCCGGCCTACCGCTGGCGAATGCCTGGCGGCGCTGTGGCCAGGCATGCCTGGGGCCGAGACCGCCCGCATCCATGATCCGGTGCAGCGTCCGGGCAGCTTTGGCGACCCGGAGACGGTGCCGGAGGCGCTCGGCGATCCGGCCACCAGTCTACGCGATCTCCTGCACGAGGCCGGCAGGTCAACTCGCCGCCATGTCCGTCGTCCACGTCCTGTCTAAAAGGTAATCGCCATGCCGGATGCCGAACTGCTCAACCGCCTCGCCGCTGAAGCCATCCCGGGGGACAGCCCGACCGGGGAGTCGGCGCGTTATGACGAAGCCTTTGGCGTGCTTGAGACCGAGATATCCAAGCTGGAGAATCCTGCGGGCGGCGAGGTCGACTGGCGTGCCGTCCGTGACGGGACAGCCGAACTGCTGGGGTCACGCAGCAAGGACGTGCTGCTGGCGGCCTGGCACGCCCGGGCGCTGTGGCAGCTTGAGGGCTTCGCCGGCCTTGCCGCCGGTCTCGGCCTGGTCCGTGGTCTGATGGAGACGTATTGGGATCAGATGCACCCGCAGCGCATCCGGCCGCGGCGGGCCGCCCTCGAGTGGCTGAGCGAGAAGCTCGCAGCAGGCTTGGATGACGGCCAACTCGCCAGCGAGCCAATCGGCGTCGCTGCCTGTCTGGGAGAGGTCGAGCGGATCGTGACCTGGAGCGATGGCCGCTTCGAGGGTGAGGACTGCGGCATGCTCAGTCTGCGTGGCCGTCTGCGCTCGGGGCCTGCCCCTGCCGACGGAGCGGGTGCTGCGATCTCCGGCGATAGTCCCTCGTCAAGTGGAGCGGCCATTGCTGCCGCCGCTACAGCCAGGCCGATCGGCGGCGGGTCTTCAGGTCCGATCGCCAACCGGCAGCAGGCGGTCGCGCGTCTGCGCGAACTGGCGGAATGGTGGGCGCGCCACGAGCCATCCAGCCCGATGGTGCCGCTGCTCAACCGCGCGCTCACCTGGACCGAACTCGACTTCCAGTCGCTCTTCGCCGTCCTGCTACGCAACAAGGGCGAGGCCAAGGACTACATGTGGGATGTGCTGGGCCTGAACGACCGGCAGTCGCTCGACGGTTGAGTCCGTTCAGTCTAAATGCCGCAGTGGATTCGCGGTTCGCGGTTCGCGGTTGGACCGTCGATTCCGAACCATATTGAGTTTGCGCTTGGTCACTCGTTTGGTGAACACCAGCAACACACATAACACGTGTCGCGACAACCGCGACCCGCGAACCGCGATTTTTAAGCTGATGTAGTCCATTTGGTAACTGCTCAGGCCGCTGCCTGTTGATTTGAGC
>JBBREK010000308.1:0-4057 GCA_038203025.1 Planctomycetota bacterium | reverse complement strand
TGGCACGGCACCGTCTGCCCATCCCCGAGACGGTGATGCCGGGACGTAATCTGCTGCCCTGCCTGGCTGATCCGGCAGTGCGGGTCAATGACGCGGTCGCCATCTCCTTCGGTCGCTATGAGATCGACCACGACGGCTTTGGCGGCTTCCAGCCCATCCGCTGCCTGCACGACGGACGTTGGAAGCTGGTGCTGAACCTACTCGACCGTGATGAGTTGTACGACCTCGCCAGCGACCCGCATGAGCTGGCCAACCGCATTGACGACCCGACCGCTGCCGTCGAGCGCGACCGCCTGCACGACGCGCTGCTTGCCTGGATGGACACCAGCCGTGATCCCTTCCGCGGCTACCAGTGGGTTCACCGGCCATGGCGCCGCGACGCCGCGCCCGCAACCTGGGCCTGCTCGGGCATGACCCGGCAGCGCATTGAGGACGAGCGCTACGAACCGCGCCAACTCGACTACGCCACCGGCCTGCCCATCGCCGAAGCGGTGCGAAGCAAGTAATCCACCTCTTCAGCGATGCATGACCAGATAGACCGGACTCTCGCCGACCTCGAAGGTGATCGAGCCAGCCGACCACCGCCCGTCCACTGTCTCGGCAGGTCCGGCCGCGGTCGTCATCGTCTGCAACTCGGGTTTTGCGGGCAAGCCGCGCAGGGTCATCGGATGGTGCACCGGCACGTACCCAGCCTTGGCGTCGGTACGATATCCGGTCGGCGACCACGCGACCCACACGACCATGCCGGCGTCCTGCTCGCCATCGATGTACTCCTGCACCCGTGTGCGACCGGGCTGGTCGAGCACGACACGCGAGAATCGGCAGTCACCCAGGACCCGCTGCAACTGGGCCACGGCATGGTATGACGGCTTGGGCTGGAAGGCCCGGGTGACGCCGGAACTGGCATGGACTCCCGGTTCATCCTTGTCGTCATAGAAGTAGAGGTAAGCGCGATCCACCTCGCGCTCGGCCAGAGCCAGGTACGAACGGACGATGTATTGCGCCTGCTGCAGGCCGTCGACTCCCTGCCAATCCAGCTTCTTGGCCCAGCCAGTACGGCGGGACATGGCCTCGGGGGTGCAGGCGTCGTAACCGAACTCGGTGACCCAGACCTGCTTGCCCGGGGCAGTACGGTCGCGCCAGGAAATCGCCGCGTCGACCTCCTGCAGGTATTCGATCGCGGGATCTTCCGGATAGCTGCGTGTCCAGGGACTCCCCTTGCCAGTGCGCGAGACCTGAGCGTAGGTGTGCAGATTGATCACATCGAAGCTGGCCAGCATGGCCGGATCGCCGTAGACCGCTTGCAGATCCTGGGCGTACTCGGTGGCTGCGCCGACGCGCGCCGTGGCGGTGACGATGCGCGCCTGCGGATCGCCGGCACGGATGCCTGCCGACATGGCCAGGAATATCTTGCGGTAGAGTACGGCGTCGAAGCGCGAACCCGGTTCGTTGCCGATCTCGTACGAGGTCGCCAGGCGGCGGCCGCCACTGTCGGCGAAGCAGGTGGCGAGAGCCTGGCCATAAGCGGTACACCACGCCTCCTGGCCGGCCCACAGGGCTTGGTATCCATCCGTGGCGAAGGCGTTGAACTGCAGACACACGTCGGTCTCGAAACCAGCTGCCTGCCATGGTCCGTAGACGTTGGCGACCCAGTCGACCTTGTTCACGCAGCGCGGCACAGTGATCGGATCGCCGGGCTTGCGGACATCCCAGTTGATGTCGTGGTAGTTGCGGACCAGTCGGCACAACGGGCGGTACAACGCCGGCTTGAAGGTGAAGTGGCCGTTGATGCCCATGAAATCACGCATCAGCGGCCGGGGCTCGCCGGTTTGCGCGGCCGGCAGGGCCGAACAGACGAGTACGTGGAGCGCAAGGAGCAAGCCTGGCAGCGAACGATGTACCATGCTGGACTTATCGGCAGGGTACGTGGGGTGGAAGCGGGAGCTGCGGGGTAAATCACCCATTGCCACGTGCCGGCGGGACGCCGGCGGTCCCGCGGCAAGCGGATTAGCCGAGCAACTGACGTTCCTGTAGGCGCATCCATGCCGTCAGCCGCAGCATCACCCAGCGGTCCTGGGCGCGCGGCGGGAGGTCGGCGGGCGGCACCAGCGGGCGACCGTAGCGGATCTCCAATCGCGGGCCAAAGGGGTTGGGCATGACGCTGGCCCGGGGCCAGCACAACTCGGTGCGCCAGACGTAGACCGGGATGACCGGCACACCGGCACGCCGGGCAAACAGGGCCGGACCGTCCTTGAGGCGGCCGAGGCGGCCGTCACGGGTGCGCGTGCCCTCAGGGAAAACCAGCACCTGCTTGCCGGCCTTGAGCCGTTCGATCGCGCCCTTCATGCTGCTGGCGCCGGGATTGTCACGGTCGACCGGGATGCCGCTGAAGATATCGAGCACCTTGCCGATCAGCGGGTTCTTCCACAGGTTGGCGCGGGCGAAATAGCATACCGGCATCCGGCCCCAGATCGCCGCCATCGGCGGGTCGAGGAAGGCGCGGTGGTTGCAGGCGTAGAGCACCCCACCCTGCGGCAGTGGCGCTGCCGAACGTACCGTCACACGGTAGCAACACCGCAGCCAGGACTTGATCAGCCCACCGAGGACGAGGTGCGCGAGGTCGGCGGCAGTGGGGAAGTTGCGGATTCGGTCGGTCACAGCTTGCGCAGATAACGTTCAAGGAACACCGCCGAGAACGCATTGCTCTGGTAGCGGCTGGGGCCGGTGATCAATGAGGCGAAGCTGAAGGCGTCGTCCTCTGAGCGCGGCACGCGGATGAAGGGAACCCCGTGGTGTTGGGCGGCCTGGCCATCCAGCGGGCTGTCACCGACAAAGACCGTACGCGCCGTCTCGACCCCGAATCGACCGATGAGCAGATCAAGGCGTTTGAGCACGCGGCCATCGGGCAGTTGACCAAGCGAGTCGGGCGCGCCGACGATGGCGGCGAAGCGGCCGTCGAGGCCGGCCTGAGTCACCGCCGCTTCGACCGCGGCCTGCTCACCATCGGACAGCACCGTCAGTGGCACCTTGCGCCGGTGGGTGAAGTGATCGAGGAACTCGGCGATGCCCTGGCGCGGGATGTAGGTGCGCCCGCGCAACTCGACCAGGGTCTCGAAGCAGTCGAGGATGATCAGGGCGGCATCGGCCGGTACCACCGTGCCGGCACCGAACTGGAAGGTGCCGTCGGCCGGGACCTGGCTCACGCCAGCACCTTGGCAATGCGTTCCTCGGTCCGACGCACGCGGTCCCAGGCACTGCGCACCACCGGATCGTCGGCAGCGGCGACATGGGCCTCGGCATAGCCGGGGATGATACGCGCACCGCGCTCGTCATCGCGTCGCTTGCTCTCCTCGACCAGGATGGCGTTCTCACGCTCGATCTCGATCAGCCGGCGCATGCGCTCGTCGAAGGTCGAGGCCGGGTGCAGCTCGTCGGCCAGTTCGTGTGCCAGCTCGGCGGAACCAGGGATGGTCAGACGGCCTTCGCGCTCGCCGAGGAGGATGCGCAGGGCGTAGCGCACCAGCGCCTGGTCGTAGACGCGGATGGCCTTGCGCCGGCTCTCGTCACGCAGGAAATTGCGCCCGAGGCCATCGATGTCCTCCTCCAGCCAGACTTTCTTCACCCCGATGACGTTGTGCAGCCGATCACGCGCCTGCTTGACCAGGCGCATGATGCCCGGGCGCAGCACCTTGTAGTCGATGGTATGGCGGCGGCTGCGGTCGCGCTTGGCGAACTTCAGCTCTGCGCGGACGATGCCGTAGGCGTTGGCCCATAGGCCCCAGCCGGGGACGATCTCGTTGTAGGCGCGGGGCACGCGGTCGTCATCGGCCTCCAGCGCCTCGACCGGCACGCTGATCAGGCTGAAGGGAAAGCGCACCTTCTGCGGCAGAGTCGAGCTGCCCATCTGCACGACAGTGTACGGCGCCTCGCTGAAGTCGGCAGGCAGGCGGATCGCGCAGCCCAGGCCAAAGAAGGCCCCTTCGCCTGGCCAGATCTCCTGGTCCGGGGCGCGGCCGGTGTGATTGCTGCCAACCATCGCGCCGTAGGCAACGTTGCC
>JBBREK010000307.1:0-4082 GCA_038203025.1 Planctomycetota bacterium | reverse complement strand
GAAGTCAAAAAGCGCGTGGGGTATTTTTAGCCACGGGGGGACTAAGCCCCCCCCCCCCGACCAGGGTTCCACCCTGGACGGGCGTCGGTGGGCTCGCTAACGCTCACCGCCTCCGCTCCCGACACCTCGCTCCATAGCTCGCTAACGCTCGCGCCACGGTTCACCAAGACACCCTCACAGAGCCACTTATGTCCGCCATCCTCGACGCCTGGATCACCCAGCATCAGCAGAAGGACCTGCTGCGCTTGCTCACGTGCGGCTCGGTCGACGACGGCAAGAGCACGTTGATCGGCCGCCTGCTCTACGACACCGATCTGGTGCCCGAGGATCAGTTGGCGGCGGTGGTCAAGGATTCCGAACGCCATGGCACCACCGGCAAGGGCCATATCGATCTGGCGCTGCTCACCGACGGGCTGAAGGCCGAGCGCGAGCAGGGCATCACCATCGATGTCGCCTACCGCTATTTCTCCACCGAAAAGCGCAAGTTCATCATCGCCGACTGCCCCGGACACCAGCAGTACACGCGCAACATGGCGACCGGCGCGAGCAGCTGCCAGCTCGCCGTCATCCTGGTCGATGCGCGCTACGGTGTGCAGGAGCAGACCCGCCGGCACTCGTTCATCGTCTCGCTGCTGGGCATCCGTCACGTCATCGTGGCGATCAACAAGATGGACCTGGTCGGCTGGAGCGAAGACGCCTTCACGCGCATCAGTGGGGAGTTCGCCGCCTTCGCCAAGGGGCTTGAACTGCCGGATGTGCAACTCATTCCGGTGTCGGCGCTCGACGGCGACAACGTTGCGCGGCCCGGCGAGCACAGCCCGTGGTATCACGGGCCGACGCTGCTTCAGCATCTCGAACAGGTGCCGGTCGCCTCTGATATCGACCACGTCAGCTTCCGCTTTCCGGTGCAGCTGGCGCTGCGCCCGAACCTCGACTTCCGCGGCTTCGCCGGAACCGTGGTCAGCGGCGTGGTGCGGGTCGGCGACCAGATCCTCAATCTGCCCAGCCAGCGCAGCAGCACGGTCAAGGCGATCACCGTCGCCGGCGAGCAAACGCAGATCGCCTTTGCCCCGCAAGCGGCGCTGATCCAGCTGGCTGACGAGATCGACTGCTCGCGCGGCGACATGCTGGTGCATCCAGGCGACGTGCCGCATCTGGTCTCGCGCGCCGAGGCCATGCTGGTGTGGATGCACGAGGAACCGCTGCGCCTCGGCCACACCTACTGGCTGCGCGCCGCGACCGGCTACGTGCCGGCCCAGGTGGTGGCGATCAGCCATCAGGTCGAGATCAACTCGCTGGAACATCGTCCGGCCCGCGAACTGGCGCTGAACGCCATCGGTCGCGTCACCATCGAGCTGGCCCGGCCGATCCCCGCCGACACGTATGCGCGCAACCGCTCGACCGGTTCGTTCGTCCTGGTCGACCGCGCCAGCAACGCCACCGTCGCCGCCGGCATGCTGCAGGCGGTCGAGGCGGCCGGTGATCTCGGCGCCGACCCGGGCGCCACCCGCGTGCGCCTGCTCGGCCACCGCGGCGCTGTTCTGGCGATCGGTGCCACAGCCGAAGCGGCACGCTGCGAGGCTATCGTCCTGGCGCTGCTGCGCCGCGGCGTGGTTGCCATCGCCCTGCATCCGACGAGCTTCCCTGGCCTGGCCCTGCCGGTGCTCGCCGCCGAATTGGCCGCTCAGGGCCAGGTCGTCGTGCTCGCGGCTGCTGATGCCGAGGGAGCCACGCTGGCCCCGACCGGCGACTCGCCCGACCAGGCTGCCGCTCGTCTGGCGCGCGTCATCCAGCCGCTGACCGGCTCTGGCGACTACACCATCTGATCTGAGTGTCCTCGACAGGACCGCGGGCTGAAGCCCGCGGTCCTGCCTCCCCGCTGGCCCGGCGTTCCCGTCCCCGCACACTCCGCGGCCATGCCCGACCCCGTGGCCGCCCCGACCCACCGCGATGCCCGTGGCGCGCTGACCGTGCTCGCCGCCGGCCTCGACCTGCCCTTCGCCTTCGATCGCTGCTTCTATGTCCACGGCGCCCCGGTCGGCGCCATGCGCGGCGGCCATGCCCACCGCGCCCAGCATCAGGCGATCTTCTGCCCGACCGGCCGCCTGTCGGTGCTGGTCGCCGACGCCGCCGGCGAGCGCACCGTCATCCTCGACCGTCCTGACCAGCTGCTGCACCTGCCGCCGCTGACCTGGGCCGAGGAGACGCCGGTCGCCGAAGGCACCGTCTGGGTGGTGCTGGCGAGCGGGCGCTACGATCCGGCCGACTACCTCAAGACGCGCGACGCCTGGCGCAAGGCGATGGCATGAGCGTGACCTTCCTCGCCCTGGCCGACCAGGTGCGCGAGCTGCGGCCGCAGCTGGATGCGGCGATGGCCCGCGTGCTCGACAGCGGCTGGTTCCTGCTTGGGCGCGAGCTGGAGGCCTTCGAGGCGGAGTTCGCCGCCTACACCGAGGCCAAGCACTGCCTGGGTGTGGCCAACGGTCTCGACGCCCTGCACCTCGCCCTGCGTGCCTGCGGCATCGGCCCCGGTGACGAGGTCCTCGTGCCGTCGAACACCTACATCGCCACCTGGCTGGCGGTGTCGCAGGTCGGCGCTGTGCCGGTGCCGGTCGAGCCGGTCGTCGCGACCTGCAACCTCGACCCGGCGCGCCTCGTCGCCGCGATCACACCGCGCACCCGCGCTGTCATGCCGGTGCACCTCTACGGCCAGCCCTGCGACCTGGACGCGATTCTCGCCGTCACCCGGCCGCGCGGCCTGCGCGTGATCGAGGATGCCGCGCAGTGCCACGGTGCGCGCTGGCGCGGCCAGCGCCTCGGCGCGCACGGCGACGTGGTGGCGTGGAGCTTCTACCCGACCAAGAACCTCGGTGCTCTGGCTGACGGCGGCGCCGTCACCACCGACGACGCGCAGCTCGCCGACCGCATCCGCGTGCTGCGCAACTACGGCCAGCGCGAGCGCTACATCTGCGAGGTCCAGGGCCTGAACAGCCGCCTGGAGGAGCTGCAGGCGGCGGTGCTGCGGGTGAAGCTGGCGCACCTCGACGCATGGAACGCGCGCCGCACCGCCATCGCCGCGCGCTACCTGCGCGAACTGGCTGGCGTCCCCGGCCTGACCCTGCCGACGGTTGCTGCTGGCGCCGAGCCGGTGTGGCACCTGTTCACCGTCCGCCATGCCCGGCGTGACGTGCTCAAGGCCAAGCTGGCCGAGGCCGGTGTGCAGACCATCGTCCACTACCCGGTCCCGCCGCATCGTCAGCAGGCCTACGCCGGGCTCGGCCTCGCCGCCGGCTCGCTACCCATCGCCGAAGCCATCCACCGCGACATCCTCAGTCTACCGATTGGCCCGCATCTCAGCCCGGACGATGCCGGGCAGGTGATCGCGGCGGTGCAGGCGGCGCTTCAGAGTTCGTAGCCGAGGATCAGGCCGGCGACCGGGGAGAAGCCGCTGAACACCGCCATGCCGGTGTTGTCCCACTCGTTGTGCGATTCGACCCACAGTCCGCCGGCGTAGGCGCCAGCCCGCAACCCGTTGGCGATCTCGCCGTGCAGCCGAAGTCGGGCGCCGGCCTGCCAGGCGAAGCCAGGCGAACTCCGGTCGCCGCTGCCGACCTGGGCGCGGGAGGTACCCAGGGCCACCACTGGACCGAGGTCCATCTGCCATTCGCGCGTGGTCACGCGTCCAAGCTCCTCGCTGTCGAACCGGTAGGTCCAGGACGGGAGGATGGCCAGGGAGAGGACATCGACCCGCACATTCTCATCGACGGTCACCGGGCCGGAGGGCGTCGAAGCGGCGGTGATGCGGCCTGGCATCTGGTCGTACCACACCGCCAAGCCGAGGGTCCAGCCCTCGCCGTCGAGATGTAGGCGGGAGCGCGACCATTCGACGCCGGCGTGCATGCCCGGCCGCCACTCGCCATCGAGCGACTGTTTGAAACGACTCCCGCCCAGATCGACGTCGCCGACATCGCCGGTGGTGATCCCGCCGCCGGCTCCGGCTTCGATCCACAGCGCATGCAGCGTGTACATGCCGGTGCCGTCGGTCTTCGGGATGCTGCCATCGGCGGCGCAAAGACCGAAGC
>JBBREK010000306.1:0-4092 GCA_038203025.1 Planctomycetota bacterium | reverse complement strand
GCCGGTGCATGCTGTGCTGCAGCTGTTCCTGGGCGACGAGCGCGTCGTCCAGGCCGATCTGCGTCAGCTCGGACTCGCAGGCGTGCCGGTCCGTCTCGATGCGACGACGGTGGCCGAACTGCGCTTCACCGTCCACGGCACCGGTGGCGCGCGACGGGTGAGCGCGGGCCGCATCCGCTTCGGCCTGCGTGTCGACTGGGGTTCCACGCCGTGGGCGCTGGACCTGGCTTCGCTGGGCTGCCATGAAGTGCTCGGCACGCCGGGTGGGGCCACGCGCCGGCTGGCGGTGATCGGCGGAGCGCTGCCGCTGCCGTTCCTCGACGCCGCCTATGCCGCCGGCTGGAAGCCGGCCGGCGAGGAGGGGGCCGAGGCGCTGGTCGTGCGCTCGGGAATGGCCGAGTCCAAGGTCGGCACCCGCGTGGCGGCGGCGCTCGAACGCGGCTAGGAGCTGGCCGCGCCGCTGGCCGCCCGCCTGCCAATCAACGCCTGGAGCTGGAAGACGACGCGGATCCGGCGCGCCGACAGCGCCCTGGCCGCCGCCAGCGGGCCGTTCGCCGGTCTCGGCGAGCTGGGCCTCGACGCGCGCTACGATCTGCATCTGCCGTTCGCGCCGATCGAGAGCGGTCTGCACCGCTACCGCTGGACCGAGCTGCAACGGCCGATGGCGTCGGGCGACTGGCAGGTGCTGCTGGCCTGCGCTGCCGATGGCGGTCTGCCCGCGCTGGTCGAGGCGGCCAGCGGACCGGGGCGGGTGCTGGTCTTCGCCGGAACGCTCGACGACCGTCGGCTGCTCGCCTCGCCGGGTCTCGCCGCCTTCGCCAGCGCCCTGGTTCGGCGTCTGCAGGCCAACCCGCCGGCCCCGGTCGCAGCGCCAGCCGGCGTGCAGCTGCGGGTCGCGCGGCACCAGCCTGGCGCCCTGACGGCGGTGGAGGTGAATTCCGGCGCGCAGCCGGCGGAGGTGCTGCTCGCTTACCGCGTGCGCACCTGGTGGGACGAACCGCTGGCCTCCGGCATCGTGGCGGTGCGCCTCCCGGCCGCCGGCGCCAGCAGCGTCGCCCTGCCCGAGCGCGATCCCCTGCTCGGGGATCCGACGGTGCGCCGGGCCGCCGAGGAGGAGCCGTGGCGGCGCGTCTCCGTCGCCGTGCTCGACCAGACGCGCAGCCGCGAGCTGGTCCGTCTCGACGACGTGCCGGTGTGCCGGGAGGGTCCGCTTGCCCTCGACATCGAGGATGATCCGGCAGCGTATGACGACTTGGCCGCCTGGGCGATGCCCGTCGAGCTGCACACCATCGATGGCCGGGTGGCGAAACGCCATGTCTGGCGGCCCGGTCAGCAGCCGCGGCTGGTGCTGCGGGTGCGTCACGGTTTGCTCAACCTGGCCCCGCTGGCCACGGTCAGCGACCGCCAATGGCCTCAAAACCCCAGCTCGATCGGGTTGACCGATCGCAGCTTCTCCACCTCCAACCTGCGCGGCGCCCTGCCCTTGCAGGGTGGCTGGTCAGGACGCCCGTCGGCCACCCAGGCGTTGCGCCTGGAATGGGAGCAGCCGGTGCTGATCGCCGCCCACCGCCTGGTCGGTCATGGCACGCATTGCAACTGGCAGGCCGCCAACCCGCGCAGCCACCGGGTGGTGGCGACGACGGCCACCGGCGAGCGCGTGCTCGCGGAGCCGGCCGAAGCGGCGTTCGCCGCCCGCCGTGGCGAGGTGTTCGCCTGGCATGAGGCGGCGCTGCCCACCACCGTCGCCAGCGCGCTGGAGCTGCGGGTGCATGGTCTGGACGCCACCGCGAACCGCGAGCCCCACCACGTCAGTCCGAGCAACTGCGCCCTGGCCGAATGGGAGGTGCTGGGCTGGCCTGCGGCCGCCGCGCCGGCCGGACGCCGTGTCACCATCATCGCCGAGGCGCGTGAGCTGCCCGGCGGGCCGGTCCGTGAACTCCTGCGCCAGGAGTTGCAGCTCGCTGGCGGTACCGCCAGCGAGCTGGTCCTGCCCCTGCCCGTCCTCTCAACCCGACCGCTGCTGCGGGTCGAAGTCCGCCTGGAGGAGGCTGGCCGGGTCCTGCAGCGCAAACGCTGGAGCGCCGTTGTCGTCGCCGAGGGCGGCCTGGAATTGCAGCGCAAGGATGCGTTGCGCGACAGCGAGCGCGGCCTGCTGTGCTCGCCCGGCTGGGTGGCAACGCTCGGCTTCGGACTCGGCATGCGGGCCCACACCAAGGGCTGGGGCGGCGAGGACGACAAGGTCTGGGCGTGGACCCATGAGCAGAGGGAGGAGTCCCCCGGCAGCCGGCCGGATCCGCGCCGCCTGTTGGTCTCAAGCAACCGGCTGAGCCACTACACCAACCCCTGGCGCGACCTGCCCGACGGTCGCTACAACTGGGATGTCATCGCCCCGGCCCTGCAGTCGTGGATGCAGGCCGATCCACGCCGGGGCAAGCGGCTGTGGGTGGTGGGCTCTGACCGCTGGAACGGCGTGCCGATCCACGTGACCTGGGGCTGGGGCGAGTTCCTCGCCTTCGACCGCCATCTGCGCGCCACAGGCCAAGCTGGTCTGCGCGGGAGCTCGCGCGCGCAGCTCCAGCAGGAGATCACCGACACGCTCGGCGACCGCTGGCAGCGCTGGCAGCTCAGCCGCTACGCCGCGAGCCTGCAGCGCACCCAGGACGCCTTCCGCGCCGCCGCCCTGGACTTTACCTTCGAGACGCACGGCTCGTTCCCACTGTGCGGCGGCGAGCTGGGCGCCGCCCTGGCGCGGACCCACAAGAGCGTCGGCACCGATCTGTTCTGGGAGCTGCGCAACCAGGACCTGCTGTGGTCGGTCGGCAGCCGCTTCGGCTTGGTGGCGGTCAATCCGGATCTGGAGAGCGGCGCCTACGGCCAGTGGGGCTGGACCAACAGCGAGCAGAACGTCTGGTGGTTCGCCAACAACGGCGCCATCGAACCGGCCCGACGCCAGTGGTATGCGGCCTATTTCGCCGGCCGGGTCGATCTGGGCGGCGTCTTCAAGCCCTACCATGTCCTTGGCTACGGCTCGCAGGGCTCGATGGGTGTGCGCATGGGAATCGCCGACCTCAACGCCTTCGCCCGCACCAGCGCCATCGTCGGCCGGCTGCGCCCCGAGGCGCCGGCCGGATTCGGCGTGGCGGTGAGCTGGGCCGCCCAGGAACGGGCGATGGGCGGCAAGCTCGGTGGCCAGGGCTTCGGGCTCTATCCGAGTCCAGGCGGTCCCGATGCCGAGAGTCTGGTCGGCGAGACCTGGTCGCGCCTGGCCAAGGCCGGGCTGCCGCTGGGCTGGGTCACCTCGACGCATGGCCTGCGCGCCTGGAAGGGCACGGCCCCGCTGCTGTGCGTCGATCCCGCGCGCTGGTGATGCCGACGAGCTGGTGGATGGCGTCTGGAAGCTGGCCTCCGGCACGACGCGTCTCGAGCTCGCGGCGGGCGTGCCGCTGCTCCGCCGTGACGGCCTGCCGTGGTGCCCGGCGGCCCCGTCGGCGTTGACCGCGCAGCTCGCCAGCCGGCTAGTCGACGAGGCTCTGCGCGCCGCCGGCGATCCGCTGCGCCTGCCCGCGGACCTCGCCGCCAGCCCCTGCGTCAGCCGGGGCGGGATCCTCCTCCCGCTCATCGATCAGGGCGACGTCGATCGGCAGGTCGACCTCGTGTTGCGTCCCGAGCGTCTGCTGCCTGGCCTGTGCGCGCCGTTCGCCGCCCTCGACCTCAATCAGGGTGAGCAGCTCGCCCTGGCGCCGGCCGCCGCAGTGCTGGGCACCGCATGCCACGATGTTGCCGGTCGGACGATGGTTGCACTGGGGGCGGCTGGACCGGCAACATGGTTGTTCACCTCGGCCGCCGACGTTCCAGGGGCCGGCGTGCTCTGTGCGATCCCGGCCCTGGTCGCCAATGGGCTGTTCCATGGTACAGATCGGCGTTTTGCGCTACCGCCGGGCTACTATCCCTTGTCAGCCCTGTTGCTGTTGTTCGCCTTCCTGGCCTTGGCGCGCGTGAAGTCGCTAGAGCGAGTACGATATCTGCCGCCGGGCGAGTGGGGGCGCATGCTCGGCTTGGACCGTTTCCCCGAAGTGAAGACGCTCCGCGAGA
>JBBREK010000305.1:0-4108 GCA_038203025.1 Planctomycetota bacterium | reverse complement strand
GCAGCGCCACGGTCACGGCGCGGCCGGTGAAGGCGCGGCCGCCGTCGCGCCAGCCCAGGCGGTAGGCGATCACGGCGCTGCCGCCTGGTGGCAGCAGGGCGAGCTCGTCGACCAGCCCCTCGCCCCAGGCCAGCGCCGCGCCGGCGCGGTCGACCTGCAGGGTCTCGGCCGGGGCGTCGCCCTCCGGGGTGGCGGCGAGCGTCGCCACCGACCGCGGTGGCAAGCCGGCGGCGCGCGGGGCGTCGCGACCGAAGGGCAGCAGCGAACGGTTGGTCACCGTCCAGGTCCACGCGCTGTGCTCGCCCGGGTTCAGCGCGGTGTAGAGCTGTGGCCGTTCCAGTACCACCGGCGCGGCGAGCGCGACCGGATGCACCAAGCGCGTGGCGGTGGTGCGCTGGAGGCGCGGCACGACGACGCGGAAGGCGAGTTCCACCTCGGCGGCATAGGCCTCCTCGGCGACCACACGCCGGTCGGTCACGCGCAGGCGACCGGCAGTGTCGCGCAGCTCGACGGTGGCGCCGGCAGCGATGCCACGCCGGAGGATGGCCGGGGCCAGGCACGCGACGCCGGGACCGGCCTCGACGCGCACTTCCAGATCACGGCCCAGCGGCGTCGGCATGCCGCCGCAGTTGCGCACGGTCAGGCCGGCGACGCGCAGCACCTGGCCGGGCTCGAAGCGGTCGCCCGCGAAGAGGCGCTCGTCCATTGGTTCCAGTTCCACCGCCAGCAGCTCCAGATCCCACGGCGCAGCATAGGTCGCCACGGCGCCATCGATGAGGCGCACGGTGAGAACCACGCTGCCGGGCAGGGCCGGGTGGCCGGCCGGGGCGGCGTGGGTGCTGTTCCGGCCATCGGCGCCGCGCGACCCATCGGAACCTCCCGAGTTGCTGTGGTGGCGCGTCCTGGTGACGGTGCGCGTCTGCGTCCGTCCCTGGCTGTCGTGATAGGTCTCGGTGTCGTTGTACGATTCGGTCCAGCTGTAGCTGGAGCCACCGCTGCCACCGGCGCCGCCGTGACCGCCGCCGGCACCGCGCCCAGGACGTCCGGGTGCGCCAGACGCCACGTCCCAGCCCAGGGCGGCGAGCAGATCGCTGTCATCTTCGGCCAAAGCCAGGCGCACGCTGCCACCGGCGCCGGCATCGCCGCCGTCGGCGGGTTCGCCGGCATCGCCGCCGTGTCCGCCGCGACCGCCGTCGCTGCCGCGGGAATACCGTGTCGCATCGCTGCCATCGTGGCCGCGCCCGCCGTCCTCGCCGCGACCGGCGTCACCGCCGCAGCCGCCATCGCCGCCGCGGGCTGCGAGCACCACGTCGTCCGGGGCACCGAGAACAAAGGCATGGCTGGCGGTGGGACCGTCCAGGCGGACGGCGCCCCCCTCCACCCGCAGCGCCACATCAAGAACGCCGGCAGCGGCCCCGCGCTCGCCCGGCCGGCCATCGCCGCCGCGCCGCCCGTCGCAGGCACGGGCGGCAGATCCGCTCCACCCCTGGCCGTCGAAGCCAGGGGAACCGGCGGCGCCGTCAGCGGACAGGCGGACGGTCAAGGCGTCGCCACCTCATCGATGATGAGGCCGGCGGGATAGGCGTAGCTGTCCTTGCCGATGTAGCTGAGCGTGCCCTTGATGATCAGGCCGTCCTTGGCGTACTTCGCCTTCTTGGCGCTGGCCTTCTGCCACGCCTTGTGCGCCGGCGAGCCCTTGAGCAGGTAGCCGAAGACGTACTTCATCGTCATCTCGTTCTCGCCGGGCAGGTTGAGGGCGACGCAGTCGTAGTTCTCGCGCGTAGCGGCGGCGAAGAACCAATCGCCCTTGCCGGGGCCGACGCCGGCACGCACCACGACCGGCAGGTCCTTGAGCTCCTTGAGGCCGGCGGCGCCCTTCTTCAGCGCATCCCAGGCGATCTCGGCGTAGTCCTTCGCCGCCACCGGAGCACCCGCTGCGCCACCTGCCCCGGCGGCGCCACCGCCGCCGCTGTAGGCCTCAAAGGTCTTGGCCGTCTGCGCGCCCTTACCCGGCAGCTTCGAGGTCAGGCCGGCGACCAGGCCCTCGAGCGGATAGGCCATGCCCCAGTTCTTGCGCGCACTGCCCGGCTCGGCCTGCAGGGACAGGCCGAGGGCGCTGCGCCACTGGTTCATCGCGTCCATGTTCAGCTTGCCCGGAGTGCTGGCGACGAAGTTCGAGAACTGTTCGAACCAGGCCTTGTCCGGGCTCAGCTTCGGATCGTCGAACGAGTTGCCGGTGCTGCCCTTGGCGAGGCGGTAGCTCTCCGGATCCTTGTTCAGGTCGGCGATCTCCTCGGGCTTCCACAGCAGCAGGTTGGCCTTGGTCTCATCCATGTAGGCGTAGGCGCCGCCCTGGCACTGGGCGAAGACGTTGCCGGTCAGCACCGTCTCGTCGTTGCCGAAGTTGTTGTTCACCGCCACGCCGTAGTTCTGACCGCTGTCCTCGCATTGCATGAAGGCGAAGATGTTGTCCTGAATCACCGTCTTGCCCTGGCGGCCGACCATGATGCCGAGGGCGCCGCCCTTGGCCGGCTGCTGCCAGCAGAAGGCGATGGTGTTGTTCTTGACCAGCACCACTGCGTCGGGCTGGGCCGAGCGCGTCTCGACTGCGGCGTAGAAGGTGTTGATGATGAAGTTGTTCACCACCTCGTTGCCCTCGCCCTTCCACGAGCAGTAGACGCCGTCGCCGTAGGGATTGAGCAGGATCGAATTACGCAGCTTGATCGTGCTGCCCTCGGCCTGGAACAGCAGGCCCTGCTCGGAGTCCTTGGGCATGATCTTGCCCGAGGGATCGTAGCTGTTGCGCGCCTTGGCATTCAGGACGAAGCCGTCGACGGTCAGGCCGCTGACGTCGCCCTTGCCGGCGATGATGCCTTCGGGCATGCCGGTGGCGCCGCCCTTGTAGTCGGCCGACTTCTCGATGATGGTGAGGTTCTTGAACGGGTCGCGGGCGACGAAGTCAGCGCTGTAGCCGCCGACCAACGTCAGGCCCGGCACCGTGACGATGATGTGGCCGCAGCCGGTCTTGCCCTGGTAGGTGCCGGCAGCGACGTGGACGACGTCGCCGCGCGCCGCCTTCTCCACCGCCTTCCACATCACCGGCAGCGGCGTGTCCTTGGCGCTGCCGTCGCCCTCGGCGCCGGCGCGGACGTACCAGTCGGCGGCCGCCAGTGGCGCGAAAGCCAGGGCGAGCAGGGTGACGGAACGGAAAGATGTTATGAGCATGGGTGCCTCTCGGGTCCGGCAGCATAGCCGAAGCCGAGGGGGAAAGGCAAGCGGCGAGCGGGCGGGGTGCAGCCCAGGGGTCCGTCAAGAAAACTGGTTGGGTTGAACCTGGACATGAGATTCCCCATGGAAAACCAGGGAGATTCCGAAGGCTTGCGCCAACCTCAGGGAAAGCCGGTCTCCATTGGTATGTTGTCAGTAAAGGACTTACGAGGTTCACGACATGACCCTGGGGTGCAGCCACGACCTCCGCGTGAGTCCCAGTGGATCGAGCCGACGGGAGGCTAGCCCAGGCTCGAACCCAAGGTCACCGCCCCGCCGAGGCCTACGCCGGCAGGTCCGTCCCGGGGCATACAAGCCGAAACGCACGGCTTTCACCGTGCGTTTCTCTGGTCGGGGTTGCTGCCCAACCTTAGAACGTCAACGAGATGGCAGCCTATGGGTCGAGCACTTCACGCAAGTCCTCGCGGGGGACGCCGTGCCGCATCTGCTGATGGCGCAGCGGCTTCTGCGCGAGGTGGCTTGACGCGACTTGGTCGGATGTCCCCGCGGCCTCGACGTGGTGGCGATCATGTCCCCGCAAATGTCCCCGCGACCGATGTCCCCGCGGGGACACGGCATGTCCCCGCGATGTCCCCGCCATTGTCAGATGCTGGGCAACAGGCTCTGAAGCAAGACTGGCCGGCCCTGGAACACCACCATGAGCCGCCCGCACGCGCGAGTGCTGGCAACATACAATTGGTTGCGGATATGGATGGCCCGCGGATCTCCGCTGTCCAGCAGGGCGCAGGCCGACGGGCTCACGGACACGACCACGGCATCGAATTCGTGACCCTTGACCGAGGGCACTTCGGCGATCGAAACCTTGCCGCGCTCAATCAGA
>JBBREK010000304.1:0-4112 GCA_038203025.1 Planctomycetota bacterium | reverse complement strand
AGGGGATCGTCGTCCTGCCGCTGGAACAGCTCGAGTGGTTCGGCTTCCCGGCCCGTGCCGTCCCCATCCATCATTTCCAGGGCTTCATCGGCATCGCCCCGATGCCCGGCCAGAGCGGCATCTCGCTGAAGGGGCCGCACGGCGAGGCGGACCAGACGGACGCGCCGACGGCATGAGGGCATTGCCACGGTTCGCGGTTCGCGGTTCCCCCGCCTATCGACAGGACGGATCCAGGGGCGGTAGCCCCAACCGCGAACCGCGAACTGCGAACCAGGGGCAATGCCATGACTGAAGCCCTCGCCCGCGAGACCCAGCTGCGCGAGCGGTTGCGCCGCGCGCCGCGCGCGCTGGTCGCCTACTCGGCGGGCGTCGACAGCACCTACCTGCTGGCGGTGGCGCACGCCGAACTGGGTGCGCAGGTCGAGGCGGTGACCGCAGACAGCCCCAGTCTGGCGCGTAGCGCACTGACCGAGGCCACCGACTTCTGCGCCGCGCGCGGCATCGCGCACCGCATCGTGCCGACCGACGAGTTCGCCAATCCCGCCTATACCGCCAACGACGGCCAGCGCTGCTACCACTGCAAGGCCGAGCTGCTCGACGTCATGCGCGCCCTGCCAGTCGAGGCCGGCACCGAATTGTGGATCGGCGCCATCGCCGATGATCTCGCCGATTGGCGGCCAGGCATGCGGGCGGCCGGCGAGCGCGGGGCGGTCTTCCCGCTCGCCGAGGTCGGCCTGACCAAGGTGATGATCCGCGAACGCAGCCGGGCCCTGGATCTGCCGACCTGGGACCGTCCGGCCGAGCCCTGCCTGAGCTCGCGCGTGCCCTACGGCGAGGCGGTGACGCCCGCGGGCGTGCGCATGATCGAGGCGGCCGAGGCGCATCTGCGCGGCCTCGGCCTGCGCACCTGCCGGGCCCGCCACCACGCTGTCGGTGGCGGCACCGCCTGGCTCTGCCGCATTGAGGTGCCGGTGGTGGACCTCGCCGGCGTGATCGGCCAGCGCGAGGCGGTGATCGCCGGGGTCAAGGCCGCCGGCTACGCCTTCGTCGCCCTGGACCTCGCTGGTTTCGCCAGCGGCGGCTACAACACGACGCTGCTTACCAGCGTTTCCCGCTGATTGCGACCGCCACGCCGGTGAGGACGAGCGCCAAGCCGGTCAGCTCGCGCCAGGTCGGCAGCTGCTTCAGGTAGAACAGCAGGAAGGCGAGGAAGACGGTGATCGATACCGCCTCCTGCACCACCTTGAGCTGTGCCGCCGAGAAGCTGCCGCCATGTGCAGTCGAGCCGAATCGGTTGGCCGGCACCGCCAGGCAGTATTCGGGCAGGGCGATCAGCCACGAGGCACCGATGATCATCCACAGCGGCCAGGCTGGCCCCTGGCCCTTGAGATGCCAGTACCAGGCGAAGGTCATGAAGAGGTTGCTGAGGACCAGCAGGACGATGGTGGTCATGGCTGCGGGACGGGCACCACCGGCTGCTCGGACAGGTAGCAGGCGCTGTTCGGGTGGCCGCCGCCGCCGAAGCGCTCGGCCAGGGCGGCGCAGTCGACCTTCGCCGAGCGCAGCGAGTGCACCCACAGGCCGTCCTTCTTGCGGTAGAACATCACCGCTAGGTCGTAGCCCAGGCCGCCGTCAGCGGTCGACTGGCAGGCGAGCTCGCTGATCTCGTTCTGGTCGTGGTTGACCGGCACCGCCAGCATGCGCACACCGGGTAGGCCGTAGGCGTTCTCGACCGCTATGCCGGTCTGCACCACCGCGCGCACCCGCTCCGCCTGCTTGGCCAGATCGTCGCGGCCCAGCTCGGCCATGGCCGCCGGATCGGCTTCGAGGATGCCCTCGACCTTGAGGCCGGCGAAGCTGCGCGCGAGTCCAGCGGAGACCGCCCGGCTGTCGGGCAGGGCCCAGCGCCACAGGTCCTTGTCCTCGATGAAGGGCAGGATGGGCGGCATCGGCTTGCCCGGGAAGAGCACGCGCCAGGCCAGCACCGCGCCGCAGGTGGTGACGTCGAGATGGCCCCAGCCCAGGCGGGCGTGGATCGGCAGGCTGGAGGCGTGGTGGTCGATCCAGGTCAGGATGGTGGCCTGGGCCTTCAGCGCCCGCATCGCCTCGATCGGCATGCCGAAGTCGACCATGAAGACCTCGCGCCCCTCGACCACCGGCGGCTGCTCGCGGTACTGCATCGGCAGCAGCTCGCAGGCCGGGACGCGGCGCAGGACGACGGCGGCGGCGGCCTTGCCGTCGAGGCAGTTCTTGTGGTAGATGCACAGTGGTCGCGGCACGGTGGCACTCTCCCGGTCGGAGCGACCGCTCAAGCGCAGCGTGTGCGAGGTTGCCGCCTTCGCATGTCGCCCAAGCGCGGCGGCCGCCAGCATGCCGACTGTGCTTGCGCTTGATGCCGTACCGCTGTTCCCCCTGCCGGGCCACGTCCTGCTGCCCGGCCTGCCGGTGCCGTTCAACATTTTCGAGCCGCGCTACCGCGCCCTGGTGCGCGACCTCCTCGCCCGGCCGGCCGAGGAGCGCTGGCTGGCGGTGCCGCGCGTCGCCCTAGGCCACGAGGCCGAGGTCGCCGGCGAGCCGCCCCTGCTGCCGATCGTCGCCGCCGCGCGCCTGGCGGCAGCCAACGAGCTGGGCGACGGCCGTTTCCACCTCGTCGTCATCGGCGAGGGCCGCTGGCACCTGCACGAGTTGGCCAGTGATCGCCCTTACCGTCTCGCCCAACTGGTGCGCATGCCGGAGCCGTCGCTGGACGACAGCCTGACCGAGCGCGTCGCCGGCGCCGTGCGCCGCATCATCGGCCGTCGCCCGTCGATCACCGAGGAGGTGGCGGCCCTGCTCGACACCGCCAGCCATGCACCGACCATGGTCCTGGACCGCCTTGCCGCGCTGTCGCTGGTCGACCCGGATCTGCGCCAGCGCTACCTCGAGGCCGACTCCGGCTGCTGCCGTCTGCGCGTGCTGGAGGGGGCTCAGTGCTGTTCTGGAGAGGCCCGGGCGTTGAACTGACGGTCTCAGTCGGCGCGGACGTAGCCGCCCGGGGCCTTCCGCGCCAGGCGCTTCAGCTCCAGGGACAGCAGCGTGGCGCTGATCGCACTCGGCGGGATCTGGGTGGTGCGGATGAGATCGTCGACGCCGCGCGGCTCGTCGTCGAGCAGCTGCCACAGCTGGCGCTCGCGGCTGCTCAGGCTGCCGGCCGCCATCGGCTGCTCGGTCACCGGGTTGCCGGCCCCGGCCAGGGTCGCCAGCGGGCCGACCTCGCTGAGGATGTCATCGAGCGAGGTGACCAGCACGGCCCCGTCACGGATCAGCTTGTTGGCGCCGACGTGCTCGGGGCGGTCGATCGGGCCGGGTACCACCAGCACCTGCTTGCCGAGTTCGCCGCCCAGGCGGGCGGTGATCAGCGCGCCGCTGGTCTCGCCGGCCTCGATCACCAGCACGGCTAGTGACAGGGCGGCGACCAGGCGGTTGCGGCGCGGGAAGGTGCCGGGCGTGGGCTGGGCGTCGAACGGCATCTCCGAGACCACGGCGCCGTGGCCGGCGGCGATGCGCTCGGCAAGCGGACGATTCTCCTCGGGATAGCAGCGGCCGATGCCGCTGCCGAGCACGGCGATGGTCCGGCCGTCAGCGGTCAGTGCCGCCTCGTGTGCGGCGGTGTCGATGCCGCGCGCGAGGCCGGAGATGATGGTGGCGCCGACCCGGGCCAGGCCGGTGGACAGGCGCTGGGCGGTGCGGTGGCCGTAGGCGCTGGCGCGGCGCGGGCCGACCACGGCGACGGCCAGACGGTCGCGTTTTTCCAGCTCGCCAAGCACCCACAACGCCAGCGGCGGATCGGGCAGCGAGGCGAAGTCCTTGGGCCAGGCCTCGTCATGCCGGGTGAGGATGTGCACCCCGGCGGCGGCGCAGCGCGCCCGCTCGGCCGCGACCAGGTCCTCGCCATGCGGATCGCAGATGCGTCGCGCCTTGTCGGCGCCGATGCCCTCGACCGCCTGCAGCCGGTCCATGCGCTGGGCGAAGACCCCGCCGAGGTCGCCGAAGGCCGCCTCCAGCCGGGCGGCGAGGATCGGCCCGATGCCGGGAACCAGGGCGAGGCGTAGCAGGGCGTCGGCAGGAGTCAT
>JBBREK010000303.1:0-4136 GCA_038203025.1 Planctomycetota bacterium | reverse complement strand
GTCCATCAACGGTTTCAGGTCGAAGAGGACATAATCCGCGCAGCGAGTTGGGACGTGCTCGACATGCTCACGGGCGAACGGCGTGAGCTGGCACGCGTCGCATTGACCGCGGACTTTTCCTCGCTGGGCGAACCAGCCGTTTTTAATACGGCCCGCCGGGAATTGATCTACTGCACCGGCGCCGCGTACCGCGCGGTACGGATCGACAGCGGAGAGGACCGGCTGCTGTTTGACATTCCGCCAGGTCGGCGGATTCAAAGCCAGAACTGCGCTTCGCCCTGCGGACGCTATTTCTTCTACATTTCGCAAGATGCCGAACAAATGGAAAGGCTGCTGGCAATGGGTAAGGATGCTGGCCGACATCATCGTCGCGCGGTATCGGATACGCAGCTGATCCGCTTTGATCTCGACACCGGGGAACACCATCTGGTGGTGCGCATAAACGCCTTGACCAAGCACGTCATTCCGTATGGCGATCGTCACCTGGTCTTTTCCTACGATCATCTGCCCACCGAGCACATGCTGCTGATGACGGATTATGACGGCGGTTGGTACACGGCCCTGCGCACGCCGAATATGCCAGGGGTGAACACCTGCCACTACGGTGCCACGCGGCGCGGCGTGCAATATGAAGCTGGTGGCGGCGGCAAAGCATATGGCGGCATGACCTGCCCGCGAACCCATCGGCGCGTCGAATTCCTCGCACCCGATCTCAAAGGCAGGCACGTCGCCGCCGTGCCTGCCGGCGATCGCTGGATGACCGACGGCGTGACCGACGGCGGGCGGGTCCTCTATACGTTGCGTGAATTGTCGGATTCTGGCGAACCATCCTGGCACCTGCTGAGCGGCCCGTGGCCGACCTATGGCACGGGACAGAAATCCCATGCCCATCCCTACGTCACGCCCTGTGGGCGCTGGGTCTTGCTGTTAGGCGGCGACCCGGTCACCCACACCAACCACCTGTATTTGCTGGATATCCGCGACGTTCCCGCCTCGCGGGGGCTGCCCGATTATGCGGCGGAAGCCGGAGGACCCTGTCCCGTGTGAACGCGGAGGGCATGGATCCAACCCAATGGAGCATGCATAAAGCCGTAACTCTTGTTTATCTGCAAGATCGCCGGCCCCGCCGCCGCAACCGTGCGGCGGGTCGACGGCCGCGCCAGCCATCAGGGAACGGCGATGGTCAAAGCGCATGCGAACACCAGAGGCCACGACACCGACCCGAGACATACATGATCACCCAACGAACCTACGGACATGCCCGAAACGAAGGCGTCCGGCAGCCCAAGCAGAGAGAACATGGTGCAGTTCTCCTGCGCGGCGCGGCGATGCTCCTGGGCCGCTGAGCATGCCTGGCCAGTATTCGTCAGTGGTACGCGGTAACCGATGTTTTATTTTTATGTTCCATGGACACCACCGAGCTCCGTTCCCGCGCAACCCAACCGTGGGCCGCATCCATGCTCGCCGCGTTGCGCCGGCGCGTCGGCGATGCCCTCGCCCGTGGTGCGACCATCCCCAGCACCGACCAGATTTCGGGCTGGAGCCACAACTTCACCTGTAGCCGCTGCGCTCGGCCGCTGCCGTTCCATTGGGACATGCCGGGGCCGTTCACCTGCGACGCTTGCGGCAATGTCGATGATGACCAGGACCGGCGCGAGGCCTGGACCTACAAGGTCAATCTGAAGCAGATCCAGCTGGCGGTCGAGGCCTGCGTGCTGGCTCAGATCGAGGATGCGCCGGCGGCGATCGCCTATGCCTGCGACGTGCTGCTGGGCTACACCCGGCGCTACCTGAAGTGGCCGTTGCATGGACGCTGGGCGGGCAGTCAGGGCCGCTTGCAGTCGCAGGGTCTGAGCGAGGCGGTTTGGATGCTGCACGCCAGCGAAGTGTTCGACCGGCTGGGCTGGCTCGGCGCGCTCTCTGATGCGGAGCGCCGCGAGGTCTGCGACAACCTGTTCGCCCCGGCCATCGTCCTGCTGCACCCGCAAGCAAATCGAGTGCACAACATCCAGGTGTGGATGGCGTCGGCTCTCCTCGCCATGGGAGAGCGCTGCAGCGACAGCGAGATCGCTGGCTTCGCCAGGCAGCATCTTTTCCGCAACCTTGAACGCGGTGTGCTCGCCGATGGTTCGTGGTTTGAGTGCAGCACGCACTACCACTACTACGCCTGCAAAGCAGTGATGGCTGGGGCCGAGGCGTGCCGCCGTTTCGGCAGCGATGTCCCCGGATTCGACGTGCTGCGCCGCATGGTGCGCTCGCCGCTCAGCCTGCTCAAGCCCGACGGGCACCTCGCCCTGCTCAACGACGGTGGAGCGGAGAATCCCATCACCTCTCACGCCGCGTTCTACGAACATGCCGACGCTTTGGTCGGCGGCTGCGCGGACGTCCTCGCTGCGATCTACCGCCGCGGCGCGGCGCGCCACAGCCTGGAGGCGCTGCTCTACGGTCCCGAACACCTGCCCGAGGGCGATCTGGCGCTACCCGCCCTCGCCACGTGCGACGGCATCATCACCGTCAGACGCGGCGGGCTGCTCGCTCTGGTTAAGGCCAACCCGCACGGCGGCGACCACGACCACTTCGATGAGCCGGCTCTCGACCTGCATCTGCTCGACGCCTCGCTCGACGCCGGCGATCTCGGCAATCCCGGCTATGGCCACCCGCTGCACCAGGGTTGGTTCAAGCGCACCGCAGCGCACAACACCGTACTGATCGACAGCGCCGACCACGCCCCGTGCCGCCCGCACCTTCTTGAGGCCGAGGACCGTGGCCCGATCAGCGTGGTGCGAGTGCGTGACACCGGCGCCATCCCCAACGGCAGCATCCACCGCACCGTGGTGGTCGGCGACGGCTGGGTAGTCGACCGGACGGCAGTCGATCTGGCCGAGGCGCACGAGGTGCTGTGGCGCTTCCACGCCCGCGCCGCCTTCGCCTGCGCTGCCGATACGCGGCCTGGCACCTTCCTCGCTAACCCGCATGTGACCGAGCAGCGCGAGCTTCTCGCCGGCGAGTCGCTTGACGGCATGTGGACCTCAGCCTCCGGCGGCCGCCTGGCGGTGCGCGTATGGCGGCCGACTGGCGCCGAGCCGCGCTTCGGTGCCGCCTCGGCCCCGGCTCTGCCGGCCACCGAGCACGTCGAGCTGGTGTGCGCCGCGGCTCGTGGCCCGCGCACGGTCTTCACGGCCTGTTTTGCCATCGGCGCCCTGCCCGACATCACCTGCACGGCGGTCGCAGGAGGCACCCGCTTCGCCATCACGGGGACATCGTTCGTGATCACCAACGAGGGCATGATCTCCACCTCGGACAATGCTACCGCGTGCTGAGCAGCAACCCGCTCGCCGCACTGGCTGCGGGCTTCATTCCGGACGATCATCGCGACGATCCACATCTTGGATGGCGAGATGGCGTGCCTCCATAGCACCAGGCTGCCGCAGCTCTGGTCGCTGCTGGCGGCAAGGGCAAGCTCGCGGATGGCGTAACGGGGAATCCGGCTAGGCGACCAGGGGCACTGGCTGCTGGTTCGACGCATTCGGGCGGGCACACCATGTGACTTTTGTGCTTGAAGTTCCTAACGAGGAGCATCGTCACGCGGCCACGCCCAACCCTGGTGATCGTCGGGGGGGTATGGTCGTCTGTGCGTAAGGCGACCCGACAGGTGCTGGTTGTCCTCGTGTTGCGGAAGACTTCGTGCCGTCCGACCTGGCAGGGCTGCCGCCTGTTCCCAATTCCTATGATTCGACCTGCGCCTCACCTTGCGCACCCACCTTGAGGACGTCTTCGCCCAACGCGATGTCGATCACCGCAAAGGCCGCGAACTGATCGCACGCTGCCGCGCTGACCAGGCCAGAGGGGATCGAATCGTGGACATGCACACGACTGACTGGGGGACAGGCACAACAGACCGACTGGTGGACAGGCACAACATCATCGACAGCGCCAGTCCCGCGCCGGCCTTCGTCGGCGAAATGTGCATCCACGGCGAAGGGAGCAAGGCGCGCCTGCGGGATACCGACTGTGACCAGAACATCTACTTTTGTGCCGACGACCCCGCAGCCGGTCGCGCGTGGCTGGATTCGTTGCGCGCCTTCGGCATCGACGGCAGCAGTCGCTGCGACGATCCTGACTTCGTCGACGCCGAG
>JBBREK010000302.1:0-4182 GCA_038203025.1 Planctomycetota bacterium | reverse complement strand
TTCAAGATCTTGGAGTCGTTGGGGACGACGCGTTCACCGATGATGCGTTCGTGTGCTTGGCGGATTGCCGCCGGAAGTTGCTCGAGGATGTTGTTGATGCGCTCGATGATGCGTTGGGCTTCGCGTTCGCTCAGATCGGTGCCGCCCCAGGATTTCGCCAGCAGATCCCGGTATCGCAGGCCGTGCTTGCGCACCTTTCCAGAGATATCCTTCATGGTCCGCAGCGTGGCTTTGCGGGACTTCTTCTTGTCACCGCCGCGACCGCGGCGACTGGCCCCGCTCATCGCCATGCACTGGGCGTTCATCTGTGCAAGGAACAGCTCGGGCGCCGGCATACGATGCTTGAGGCCGTGCGACCGGATGGTGACGATCGCCTTCATGATCGTCCGCGTTGCATCGCGCAAGAGGATCCAGTCGGTCGGGTAGTGGATATCGAGCTTGGCGCACGTCGAATCCATCCAGATCAGCGACAGGTCAACCGCATCAGCCAAGCCCAGGACCGACGCTCCAGCATCGTCCGTCGTCGTCGAACGACGCAGCATCAGCACGTTGAGGTCCTGCAGCGTCTGGGCTGGGACTTCCGCCTCCATACGTTGCAGCGTGCTCTTGGATGGGACCCGAATCACGCCGTCAAAGCGGATGCCGCAGAACCACTGCAGCAGCGCTGACTCGGCCAGGTGGCCCGAGAACGACCGGTGGCTCTCGTTGCTGAGGATCCGAGCCACCGTGCAGCGCAGCGCCTGCCGCGCATGGCGCTGGATAGATTCCCGACGACGGTGACTGAGCGGCTTGACCTCGTCGCCAGCGACCGTGACATCAGTCTCGATGAAGTGCGCCACGCAAGCGGCCTCGACCCCGTTGTGAATGAGCAACTCATCCATGCGGCGCAGTTCATCCTCGCGCTGCTGATAATCCCGGTTGCCAGCAACAATGGGCAACGGTAGACGGATGACGGATGACGGATGACGGTCTGCTCGGCACGGTCACTGGGGAGAAGGAGCAGGGTCGGCGGCGTGGTGTTCACGTACATCTATACGATGCCGATTTGCCAGTGTTGATGGAAATCTGGCGCCTATGCGGCAGGACGGCGTTGCGGCCAGGTCAGAATTACACCGTGAATTCGGCTTCTGGGACGGGCTCCACTTAGCGGTTTCGATTGCCAATAATCACGGCCAGCAGGGCGAAGACCACGAGCCTCGCCGCACCAGAGTGACCTCCGCCGGCCTGTCCATGCGATGAGACCTGAGCTAGCACCGCTGGCCTTGCCCGGCGCCGGCCGTACAGCGGAGGCGATGGGAAACGACCAGCTGCCGCACCAGATCCCGCCCGCCCCTGAAGCGCGCCCGCCCATCCAGCGGCTGATCTCGCCCTTCGCCCGCTTCCTGCATCTCTCGTCGGCGGGCGGCATCCTTGTGTTGGTCTGCACCGCCATCGCCCTGGCCATCGCCAACAGCCCGCTGCATACCAGCTTTGATCACCTCCTGCACACGCCGATCGGCCTGGTCCTCGGTGGCACGACGTACGAGAAGTCGCTGTGGCACCTGATCAACGACGGCTTGATGGCGTCGTTCTTCCTCCTCGTGGGCCTGGAGATCAAGCGCGAGCTGCTGCTGGGCGAGCTGCGCGACCCACGCAAAGCCGCCCTGCCGCTGATCGCCGCCCTCGGCGGCATGGCGGTGCCGGCAGCAATCTACATCGCCCTGAACTTCCAAGGCGCTGGCGAGAAGGGCTGGGGCATTCCCATGGCCACCGACATCGCCTTCGCCCTCGGCATCATGCGCCTGGCCGGCCGGGTGCCGGCGGCAGTGCTGGTGTTCCTCGCCGCCCTGGCCATCGCCGACGACCTCGGCGCGGTGGTGGTCATCGCCATCTTCTACACCAGCCATCTGTCATGGACGGCGCTAGCCGCCGCCGGCGCTGCCCTCGCCACCCTCCTCATTCTCGGGCGCGCGGGCGTGCGCCATCCCCTGCCCTTCATCCTCGGCGGCCTGGCGCTGTGGCTGGCGGTGCTCAACTCCGGCGTGCATGCCACCGTCGCCGGCGTGCTCGTCGCTTTCTGCATCCCCATGCATGGCCGCGTTGACCCCGACCGCACCATCGCCTGGACCGCCGGCTTCGCCGAGGCCGAGCTGAAAACGCCGAACTCGGGCGATACCATCGAGAAGCTGGCCGAGGGCATCCAGCGCGGGCGCAGCCCGCTGGTCTCGTGGGAGCACGCCCTCGGCCCGTGGGTCAACTTCGTCATCGTACCGGTGTTCGCCCTGGCCAACGCCGGCGTGGTTTTCGACACGGCCATGTTCAGCGCCGTCCAGGACAAGGTCTTCTGGGGCGTCGTCCTCGGCCTGATACTGGGCAAGCCAATCGGCATCGTCGCCGCCAGCCTGATCGCCGTGCGCCTGGGCTGGGCCTCGCTGCCCAACGGCCTTGACCGTGCCGCCCTGATCGCCGCCGGGATCCTGGCCGGAGTCGGCTTCACCATGGCCATCTTCGTCTCCGGCCTTGCCTTCGGTGAGGCCGACGCGGTGCGCCAAGCGGTGGCCAAGGCCGGGATCCTCAGCGCGTCGATGGTCGCCGGCGTCACCGGTTTCATCCTCTGCCGCCGTCTGACTCCCCAGCCGCCACCCGGCTGACAGCTTGCCGGCGTGCCGCACGCCCCGCCCAGCCACCGCTTCGCTGTCCTCCGGCTGGTCGCCCCGCCGCTGCTTGCCATCGCCTTATTCGCCGCGGCGGTGTGGCTGCTGATCCATCCCGGCCACCACCGAGGCACAGCTGGTGGGCAAGCGTGAGACGCTGCGCGCCATTGTCGCCTCGGCAATCAGCCTGTGCGAGCGCCACCATGCCGCCGAGCGGGCTGGCAGCATCGACCGCGACCAGGCGGAGGCGCTGGCCGCCGCCGATGTGCGCGCCCTGCGCTACGGCGAGGCGAACAAGGACTACCTCTGGGTGATCGACGACCGGGCGCACATGGTGGCGCACCCCTACCGGCCCGACCTGGAAGGCCACGACCTTGCCAACTATGCAGATCCGGACGGGGTGCAGCTGTTCAGCGAAGTCGTGGCCCTGGTCGCCAAGTCCGGCGAGGGTTTCATCCGTTACCGCTGGCAGTGGCAGTGGCAGGACGACGCCAGCCGGATCGAGTCCAAGCTATCCTACGTGCATGGCTTCGCCCCATGGGGCTGGACGATTGACAGCGGTCTATACCTGCACGACGTCGATGCCGAGACAGCGCGGACCACCAGATCCCTCGGCTGGATCGCCGCCGGAATCGGGACGCTGGTCGCCCTGCTGGTCGCACTGGGCCTGCGTCAGGGCTGGATCAGCGAACGCGCCCGTTGCGCCGCCGAGGCCGAGCTGACGCGCTCGCACGCCCGCTTCGAGACTCTGGCGCATGCCTCCAGCGAGGCGGTGTGGCTGATCATCGACGGCCGGCTGGCCAGCGCCAACCGCCGTGCCACCGATCTGCTCGGCCGCGTCCCGGCGACACCGGCCGAACTGTTCGCCGAACCGGCCGACCAGGTTTTGGCGGCAGGCGGCAGCGCCGGACCGCGCCAGGTGCTGCTGGCCGCCGCGCATGGGCCGGTGCCGGCCCTGGTCGAAGCCGAGCCGGTGCTGGTCCAGGGCCAGCCCGCACTGGTGCTGACCGCCCGCGATCTCACCGAGGGCGCCCACTCGCCCGATGAGCGCGACCGCCGCGCCGCCGCCGAGGCACTCAATAACCGCCAGGCCGCGGCCCAGGCCGGACTGCTGGCACCGGCCGCACCGCTTGCCTCGACTGTGCCCAGCCTGCCCTTGATCGCCACCCCGGCCGAGGTCATCGCCAGGCTGGCCGCTGACGGCGGTTCGGCGGCACTGCTGACCGCTCCGGATGTGTGCTCTGTGACGAAACGGAATCGGATCAGCTGCGTGTAATGGGTTGAGGAATTCGGACGCTCCTAACCGGCCCCATCGTGGACCAGATAGGAATGGCTATGAGCCACGACGTACACTCCTGGTGGACTTTCGCACTTCCTGACCCCCGTCAGGCGGCAGGGCGGCTCAAACTAGTCGGACCCCCAAGAGCGCCCCGACCAGTTTGCGATCGTACCTGAGTTGAGTTCGCGCATCAGCATGGGTCAGACCCAGCCGTTTGGCTGCTGCGATGGCGATGGGGAAGCACACGGCGAAGACGACGGAGATGTTGGC
>JBBREK010000301.1:0-4311 GCA_038203025.1 Planctomycetota bacterium | reverse complement strand
TTCCTTCTTGCGCTTCCGGGTGGCGGCCCCCCCACCCCCCACCCCCTAACCCCTAAACTACGCTCGCTGCGCAGCAGCGAGCGCCTGGTCGAGGTCGGCGAGGATGTCGTCGACGTGTTCGAGGCCGACCGAGATGCGGATGAAGTCGGGGGTGACGCCGGCCGCCTCCTGCTGCTCGGCGGAAAGCTGCTGGTGCGTGGTGCTGGCCGGATGGATGACCAGGGTCTTGGCATCGAGCACGTTGGCGAGATGCGAGGCGAGCTTGACCGAAGAGATGAACTTGGCGCCGGCGACGGCACCGCCCTTGACCCCGAAGCCGAAGATCGCGCCAGGGCCGAGCGGCAGGTAGCGCTTGGCGCGGGCGTGGTCCTTGTGGCTGGGCAGGCCGGCGTAGTTGACCCAGCTGACCAACGGATGCTTCGCCAGCCACTCCGCGACCTTCTGGGCGTTGGCGACGTGCCGCTCGGCGCGCAGAGGCAAGGTCTCGACCCCGAGCAGGATCTGCTGGGCGTTGAACGGGCTGAGGCAGGCACCGATGTCGCGCAGTAGGCCGGTGCGGATCTTCAGCACGAAGGCCATGCCCGGGGCAACCGCCTTGTCATGTCCGCCGAAGGCGTCCCAGAAGTTCACCCCGTGGTAGCTCTCATCGGGACCGGCAATCTCGGGGAACTTACCATTGTTCCATGGGAAGTCGCCCTTCTCGACCACTGCCCCGCCTACCGAGGTACCGTGGCCGCCGATCATCTTGGTCAGCGAGTAGACCACGATGTCGGCACCGTGCGCCATCGGGTTGAACAGCGGCGGCGGACTGACCGTGTTATCGACGATCAACGGCAAGCCTGCGTCGTGCGCCACCTTGGCCAGGGCGGTGAAGTCGTCGACGTTGCCACGGGGGTTGCCGATCGATTCGCAGTAAACCAGGCGCGTCTTGCCGTCGATCGCCGCCTTGACCGCTGCCGGGTCGGAGGAGTCGACCAGACGAGCCTCAATGCCGAAGCGCTTGAGCGTCTGGCGGAACAGAGTGACGGTGCCGCCGTAGAGATTGGCGCTGGCGACGAAGTTCTGGCCGGCCGAGCAGATGTTGGCGATGGCGTAGAAGATCGCCGACATACCCGAGGCAGTGGCGACCGCGCCCTTGGCCCCGTGCAGGGCGGCGAGCCGCTCCTCCAGCACGCCGGTGGTCGGGTTCATCAGCCGGGTGTAGATGTTGCCGAAGGCGCGCAGGGCGAACAGGTCGGCTGCGTGCTGCGCGTCCTTGAACACGTAGCTGGTGGTCTGATAGATCGGCACGGCGCGCGAACCGGTGGTCGGATCGGGCTGCTGGCCGGCGTGGAGGGCAAGGGTCTCGATGGAGGGCATGGCTGATCCTTAGATGGTATAATCGTCGTTGGAAGCGCCGGGCAGCGAAGCTGCGGCATAGGTGCAGAATTCGCTGAAGCCGAGGAATACCTGCTGGCCGGCCTGCAGGACGAGTTCGCGCTGGCGGGCGTGGGTCACCAGCGCCTCGACCCGGCCGCCGCCCTCGCGCTCGAGGTCGTAGCGCACCAGGGCACCGGCGATGCCGACCTGCTTCACCGTGGCGGCGATGGGATGCGTTTCGTCGCGCAGACGCGAGACCGCCACGTCATGCGGCCGGACGAAGGTTACATCGGCATCGCCCACCGCGGCGAGGCCGTCGTGAATTCGGCCGTGGAACACATTGATCGTGCCGAGGAAGTGGTGGACGAAGGGCGTCGCCGGATTGGCATAGACCTCGTCGGGCGGGCCGGCCTGCTCGATGCGGCCCTGGTTGATGATCACCACGCGGTCGGCGACCTCGAGGGCCTCCTCCTGATCGTGGGTAACGAAGACGGTGGTGACGCCGGTCTGGTCGTGCAGCTGGCGCAACCAGCGGCGCAGTTCGGCGCGCACCTTGGCGTCAAGCGCGCCGAACGGCTCGTCGAGCAGCAGCACCTTGGGCTCGACTGCGAGGGCGCGGGCCAAGGCGATGCGCTGGCGCTGGCCACCGGAGAGCTGGTGCGGCAGGCGGTCGGCGGTCCAGTCGAGCTGGACCATCTTGAGCAGATGCGTGACCTTGCGGCGGATCTCCTCGACCGGCGGCCGGCTGGCCTTCGGCCGCACGCTCAGGCCAAAGGCGACGTTCTCGGCCACAGTCATGTGGCGAAACAGCGCATAGTGCTGGAAGACGAAGCCGACGCCGCGGTCCTTGGCGTCCACGCCGGTCTGGTCGCGGCCGGTGAACAGCACGCACCCCTCGTCGGGCGACTCCAGGCCGGCGATGAAGGCGCCGAAGCGCTTGGTAATGTGCTCAACCGTGATGCTCATGCGTGGGCCCCGTCGCCGCGCTGCGCCCGCTCGACCCGCCACTCGACCACCGCCTTGGAGACCAGGGTCACCAGGGCCATGAGGGTGAGCAGCGAGGCGCAGGCGAAGGCCGCGTTGTACTGGAATTCGCCACTCTGGTCGTTGTAGAGCAGCTCGACATAGAGGGGCAGGGTAGCGGTCTCGCCGGCGATGTGGCTCGACACCACCGAAACGGCGCCGAACTCGCCGATGGCGCGGGCGCTGCACAGGATCAGGCCGTAGAGCAGGCCCCACTTCACGTTCGGCAGGGTGATGCGCCAGAGGATGTGCCAGCCACGCGCGCCGAGCACACGAGCGGCCTCTTCCTCTTCCGAGCCTACCGCCTGCATCACCGGGATCAGTTCGCGGACAACGAAGGGGAAGGTGATGAACAGGGTGACCAGGACGATGCCGGGGACGGCGAAGATCACCGGGAAGCCGTGCGCCTTGAACCACGGCCCGAACCAGCCGCTGCTGCCGAAGAGCAGGCCGACAACCACCGGCGAGACCGAAAACGGGATGTCGATGACGGTGACCAGCAGGCTGCGCCCGCGGAAGCGAAAGCGCGCAATCGCCCAGGCCGCGGCGATGCCGCCCACCCCGTTGATGACCAGGCTGATGAGCATGGCCAGCACGGTCAGCCACAACGCATGCATGGCGTAGGAATCACTCACCGCCTGCCAGTAGACCCGCCAGCCGGCGGCGAGCCCTTCGTGGAACACCGCCACCAGCGGCACGACCAGGAACAGGCCGATGAAGCTCAGCGCCGCTGCCAGCAGCAGGTTGCGCACCCAGCGCGGTTCGGTCCTGGCGCTCATGCCGCCGCCCGGCGCTGGACCCAGCGCTGCGACAGGTTGATCGCCAGCAGCAGGACGAAGGAGACCAGCAGCATGAGCACGGCGATGGCGGTGGCGACACCAACCTTGAACTGGTCGAGCTTGCCGACGATGACCTGCGGCAGGATCTCGGTCTTGCCAGGCAGGTTACCACTGATGAACACCACCGAACCGTACTCGCCGACGCCGCGCGCCAGGGCCAGGGCGAAGCCGGTGGCCAGGGCTGGAATCAGTTCGGGCAGGATGATGCGGCGACACACCTGCCAGCGCCCGGCGCCCAGCGACGAGGCCGCCTCTTCGACCTCGAACGGCACCGCCTCCAGCACCGGCTGCACCGTACGCACGACGAACGGCAGGGTGACGAAGATCAGGGCGATGGCGATGCCCAACGGGGTGAAGGCGACGTCGATACCGAACCAATCGTGCATCGGCCCGCCAAGCCAGCCGGTAGTGGCGTAGAGCGAGATCAGGGCGATGCCGGCCACCGCCGTGGGCAGCGCGAACGGCAGATCGACCAGCGCGTCGACCAGGCGCCGGCCGGGGAAGCGGTAGCGCACCAGCACCCAGGCCACAAGCAGGCCGGCAACCAGGTTGACCACCGCCGCCGCCGCCGCGACGCCGAACGACAGACGGAGCGCGGAAAGCACGCGAGCGTCGCTCCACACCCGCCACAGGTCACCAGCCGACAGGCCGAGCGCGCGCACCACCAGCGCCGCCAACGGCAGCAGCACGACAAGGCCCACCCACAGCAGAGTGATGCCAAGCGACAGGCGGAAACCGGGCAGGACACGCACGCTCACGGGTTAGTTGCCCTCGAGCAGACGGTCGAAGCTGCCGCCGTCGGCGAAGTGCTCGGCCTGGGCCTTGGCCCAGCCGCCGAACGCGTCCTCAACCGTGACCAGGCGCAGGACGGGGAAGTCGGCGGCGTGCCGGGCCAGCACTGCGGGATCGCGCGGCCGGTAGCGGTGCTTGGCCGCGATTTCCTGCGCCACGGGCGTGCCGAGGAAAGCGAGATAGACCTTGGCCAGCGCCTCGGTGCCGTGCTGCTTCGCTACTGCGTCGACCACTGCCACCGGCGGCTCGGCGAGGATCGAGGATGATGGTACCACCACCTCGTTGCCCCACTTCGCCT
>JBBREK010000300.1:0-4316 GCA_038203025.1 Planctomycetota bacterium | reverse complement strand
GGCCACGGCCTGGGCAAGTTCGGTGAAGTCCGCGCCCTTGTCGCTGCCGCCGAGAATGACGGCGAGTGGCCCATCGAACGAGGCTAGTCCGGCCATCGCCGCCTGCGGATTGGTGGCGATCGAGTCGTCGACGAAGCTGAGGCCGTTGGCGATATGCACGGTGCGCAGGCGGTGCGGCAGCGGTTCGGCCTGGCGCAGACGTGGCAGCAGGTCGGCCTCGGTGACACCGAGATGTTTGGCGACGGCCAGGGCGAGGGCGGCGTTGGCGCGGTTGTGCGGCCCGGGGACGCGCAGGTCGCCAGCGGCGGGTTCGGCGGCAGGCGGCAGCAGCGGCAGGCCAGCGGGGAGCAGGCTTTGGGCTTGGCCTGCGGCCGCGATTGCGCCGCACCAGCCGAGCAGGGCGAGTTTAGCCGCGCGGTAATGTGCGACGTCGGGATGCCAGTCGAGATGGTCGGTGGCGAGCAGAGTGAGGATGCCGGCGGCGAACGTGGGCCGTTCCTCGCGCAGGTACCACAGCTGGAAGCTGGACAGTTCGCAGACCAGATCGGCCTCGGGGTCCTCGAGCACTGCTTCGCACAGCGGACGCCAGGAGTTGCCAGCCACGCGCCAGCCAAGCAGAGCGCCAGCGAGCATCGCGGTGGTGCTTTTGCCCTTGGTGCCGGTGACCGCGACGCGCCTGCCGCGATGCCGTTGCAGTGCCAGGGCCTCGGGGCTGGCGATGGGCGGATGCCGCTCTGGCCAGGCGTGCGGTGGGATGGCCGGAGATGGGACGATGAGATCGGCGGCGGCGAAGGCTTGGTGGGTGGAGTCACCAACCAGGCAGGAGAATCCTTCCTGCTGTGCGGATACGCCGTCACTGCCGCACTGGTCCGCCGGCTTGGCGTCGAGGATGGCGACCTCGGCGCCCTCGGCGCGGCAGAGGCGGGCGGCGGCCAGTCCACCGCCATGGCGGCCCAGACCCCAGACCACCACGCGGGCGCCGCGCAGGGTCGGTGCCATTAATGGCGCCGTTTGCGCCGCTGCTGGCGGAACCACCAGGTGAAACCGCCGATCAGCGGGCCGAAGGCCAGGCACAGGCAGAGGTAGAACGGCCAAGGCTCATGCGACGGGAACGGCAGGGCGACGTTCATGGCGAAGAAGCCGCTGACCAGGGCCGGCCACAACACCGCCAGCATGATCATGGTCATCCGCTTCATCTGCTGGTTGACGTTGTTGTTGATCAGGCCGAGGGTCGCGTCGAGCAGGAACGAGATCTTGCCGGCGGTGTAGCTGGCGTGGTCGGCAAGCGAAGTGATGTCGTTGCGCACGGCGCGGATGCGTGAGCGCCCCTCTGGGCACCACTCGGTGCTGGCGCTTTCACTGAAGAGCAGCAAGCGGTTCTTATCGACCAGCGACTCGCGCGTCTTGCCGACGATGTTGCCACAGTGCCCGATCTTGAACAGGATGCGTTCCAGGTCGAGGTCAGCCGACACGCCCTTGCGGCGGAAGATTTGCTGCTGGATGCGCTCCATCTCGACCGAGACGAGTTCAAGCATGTCGGCGAGGCGCTCGACCGTGGTCTCCAGCAGGCTGATGAAGACGAGTTCGGCGGTGTTGGCGTCGCTCTTGGCGGCACGGGCCGAGTAGGTGCGGAAGCTCCACGGCTCGGCGTAACGCAGGGTGACCAGGCAGGAACGCGACAGGATGAAGGTGACCGGCGTGCTCTCGGGATGCTCGGTCTCGGTCTTGACCAGCATGGTGGCGGTCATGTAGACGGCGCCGCCTTCGCGGTACAGGCGACTGCTCGCCTCAATCTCCTGCATCTCGGCCCGCGTCGGCATGTCGAGGTGGAGGGCACCCTCAACCAGCTTCTCCTCTTCGGGCGTGATCTCGAAGCAGTCTAACCAGATCGCCTCGGGCGGAATAGCCGACCCGCTGACCTCGTTCTTCGCGAGGCCTTTCGCGCCAGGTATCCAGGCGACGATCATGCGGCGGGATGCTCCGTGCGGGGCAGGTGGGGGCAAGCATCTTGCGGGGCCGGGCACGTCCCCACCCTGCCGGCATGCGTCACTTCCTCGTCGCTGCGCTGGTGCTGCTCGGCGGCTGCGGGGATACGGCGCGGGCGGAGCGCTCGACCGATGCGCTGATCATCGTTTTCGCCGACGGATTTCATTCCGGCATCATCCTCGAACGGTCTGAGACGCCACCCGCGTTGCTACCTCCAGAGTCTTCCACACCGTGGGTGGTGGTGCACTTCGGTGAACGGCGCTGGATCACCGGCGAGGCCGATGGCTGCTGGGACGCCATCAGGCTGGGCGTAGCCAGCGGGGAAGGAGGGGTGCAGGTAGACTGCGTCCCCTGGTGGATCCACACCCGTGGCGGCACCGATCCGCGTGAGCAGCGCGTGTGGGTGTTCCCAGTGAGCGCGGCGCAGGTCACCGGACTCCGGGCCCGTCTGGACTCCTGGAACACCCCCGGCGGTAGCCGTCACGACATCCGACCCGGCACCTGCTGGTGGCCGTCATCGAAGCCCTGGGAGCTGACCGGCAACTGCCACGACTTCACCGTCGATCTGCTGGCCGGAGCAGGCATTCACGTCGATCGCCCGTTGATCATGGTGGCCGGACCGCTGCGCGCCGCCCTGGACCGGGCCTGGAGCCGCTGGGACAAGGAACCCTGAGGGGCCACCTGAGCAGTTGCGGCCTTCCGTGGGACCGCATAGTGTCAGTAGACCTCTTTACGGGAGCCACCGTGGCCAAGCAGAAGTTCGCCTACACCGCCCGGGACAGCTCGGGCAGGGACGTCAAAGGACAAGTCGACGCCGAAAACGAGGCCGAGGCCAACGTCAAGCTGAGGGGGCAGAACCTCATCGTCACCGGGATGAAGCGGCTCGACGTCAAGCCGGGCGGGTTCTTCACCCTTGGCGGCGTCACCCGGTCGGCCAACACCTCTGAACTGGCCCTCTTCACCCGGCAGATGGCGACCATGATCGGCGCCGGCATCCCGCTGCTCGAGGCCTTCGAGATCCTCGCCGAGCAGACCATGGACCTGAACAAGGGCTTCGGCATGGGGCTGCAGGAATGCGCCGACATGGTCCGCGGCGGCACCGAACTGTCCGAGGCGATGATGCGTTTCCCGCGCATCTTCCCCGACATCTACATCAACATGATCAAGGCCGGTGAAGCCTCTGGTCAGCTCGACACCATCCTCAACCGTCTGGCTGACTTCCTGGAAGCCAACGAATCGCTGAAGCGCGAGATCAAGTCGGCGATGACCTACCCGGTCATCTCGCTGGTCCTGGTGCTGAGCATCACCGCCTACCTACTCGTCTTCGTGGTGCCGAAGTTCGAGAGCATGTTCAAGAGCCTGAACGCCAAGCTGCCGGGCATCACCGTGTTCGTGCTCGACTGCTCACAGTTCCTGCAGAACCAGTGGTACGTGGTGCTGGGCATCGTCGCCGTAGTCTACGTCGCCTACAAGATCGCGATGACCAACCGTGACTTCCGTCGCTTGAAGGACACGGTGATGCTGAAGGCGCCGGTGTTCGGCCCGCTCGGCCAGAAGGTCGCCATCTCACGCTTCGCCCGCACCCTGTCGACCCTGCTGGCCTCCGGCGTGCCGCTGCTCGCGGCCCTTGAGATCGTCGCCTCGACCTCGGGCAACGCTGTCCTTGAGGACACCCTGCTGGCAACGCGCGACACGGTGAAGCGCGGCGAAGCGATAACCGCCCACTTGCAGACGGCCTGGGTCTTTCCGCCCATGGTCACGCGCATGATCGGCATCGGCGAGAAGTCTGGTTCGCTGGAACAACTGCTGTCGAAGATCTCCGACTTCTACGACGAGCAGATCCACGCCACGGTCAAGGCCCTGACCTCGCTGATCGAACCGATCATGCTGGCGATCATGGGCGGCATCGTCGGCACGATCGTAATCGCAATCTTCTACCCGATCCTCGAGCTGCAGAAGACGCTTTCCTAGCGTCTAGGGGGATCTCGATCCCCCTAGGACCCCCGACCAGGGCTCTGCCCTGGACCCGCAGGCACGCCGCGCATACGCGCGTCGATTCGCCACACGATCTCAAAAACAGGTTTGCTGGGCACTCGCCGCACGTCCGCACAGGCTCACCGACACCGTTCGCGGCTCGTTTCGGCGCTCACCACCGACATCGCTCCTGTGCGGTTGACGGGGAACATCGTGTCCAGCGAGCGCCGAAGCGCGTGGCGAGCGATGTGGGCGAGCCTGTGTGGACCAGCCACGCGCGCCCAGCGAGCAGCGCAGGACGGCGGAGTCCCGAACGGCGAACGTGAGTGAGCCGTGCCTGCGGGTCCAGGGCAGCG
>JBBREK010000299.1:0-4319 GCA_038203025.1 Planctomycetota bacterium | reverse complement strand
TCCCGGAGCGTAACCAGCGTGGCCGCAACGACGAACTGCGATTTCTTAGGTTTATACCTTGGCCACCAGTGCTGGCTGGTAGACGCAGGTCGGGTCGGAAGCGAACGGATCGCCGGTCAGGGCATGGGTGCGACTACGACTGCCACCGCATAAAGTTTGGAATTCGCATCTGCCGCATTTACCGGTGAAGTCCGCCGGCTGACGTAGGCGGACGAAAGTCGGGTGGTCACGGTAGATCGCGGATAAGCGCTGGGTGCGGACGTTGCCGCACACCAGGGGCAGGAATCCGGACGGACATACGTCGCCAGTGTGGCTGATGAAGACGAAGCCGTTGCCGTCATTGACCCCGAGGCCGCGTCGAGGTGCAGGCGGCGCGTGGCGTCGCAGACGCTCCTGCTCCAAGACGCGGTAGAACGGCTGGCCAGCGGTGGTCTTGATCTCGAAGGGCGTGGCGGGATCGAGGGCGATGCCGGCAAGGCGGCGGTAGGTGCGCTCGTGCTCGCCGGCGGTCAGCAGCATGCCGGCGTCGGCGCGCCCGGTCGGCACCAGCAGAAACACCGACCACAGGCTGATGCCCAGCCAACCGCCCATGGTGGCGAGAGCGTCGATCTGGCCAGCGTTGTGCTGGCCAATCGAACTGTTGATCTGGGTCGACAGGCCAAGTCGTCTGGCCTGCTCAAGCAGTGGGATCGAACGCTCGAAGGTCCCGGTGACGCCACGGAATCCGTCATGAGTGGCAGCGTCCGCGCCGTCCAGGCTGATGGCCAGTCGAGACAGACCAGCGGCACGCAGACGGCGCAGCACGTCAGTGGTCAGTAGCGGCGTCGCTGAGGGTGTCAGCCCCATGTGCAGGCCGAGGCCGGCACCATGCGCGATGATCTCCTCCAGGTCCGGACGTTTGAGCGGATCGCCGCCGGTGATGACGAACAGGATGGGACCGAAGTCAGCGCGCACCTGGTCGAGCAGGGTGCATGCCTCGGCGGTGGAGAGTTCGTCGGTTGCGCGTTCCGCCACCGCCTCAGCACGGCAGTGCTTGCACGCCAAATCGCAGGCGCGGGTCGCCTCCCAGATGGCGATCAGCGGGGCCAGGTTGAAGTCGGGACGCTGTCCAGGGGCCATGTTCAGGCCACGGGCAGCAGGCGGGGGAACAGCAGGTTGTTCTCGAGATGCATGTGCTCCATGAGATCTGCCTCGAATCCCTCCAAGCGCAGGTGCAGAGCATTGATCGGACGGTCGGGATCATTGGGCAGCGGATACGCGAAGCGACGCAGCGTGCGGTAGTCCTCGCACCAATCGCGGAATGCCACCAGACGGTGGTCATGACCTTCGTGCTCATCGCGCAGACGCTTGGTCAACGGCTCCAGGGCCGTGGTTACTCCGGCGGCGATGGGCGGGAAGAGATCCTTCTCCTCCAGTTCCAGATGACGGTAGGTCTCGGCCATGAAGGCCGGGAAGGCGGCGGCCAGGTCACACAGCACCGGCCGACGTTCGCCCTGGCTGACCGCCAGTTCCGTGATCATCACTGATAGCTCAGGCAGATCGCGACGATGCGCCTCATGGAAGGTGAGGATGTGGGCGACGAGATCCGGAGTTGGCTTGGCCGCCCAATTGGGGCCGGCCGGAGCCGTGGCCGCTTCGTCCGCGACCTCCTTGAGGAAGGCCGCAGGATCAGCACCGACCTCGGCGCAGTGATCGCCCAGGCGCATCAATCCCTTGCAGCACCAGTCCATACGGTTGCGGGTGAACACCCGCGCCGCGCCGGGGATGGCAGAGGCGATGAGATAGGCCTGGGTGTCGACGGTGATGGCGAGGCCGTTGATGGTGGCGAGTATAGTCATGCTAGGTCCTTGGAATGGGCGCGTGGCGCTGGCGACAGCATAGCCGCCACCAGCGCCAGCACCTTGATCCAGATCAGGTCCGTTTGATCGACCAGCCGGTCCACAGGCCAAGGGTGAACCAGGCCAGGGCGGCTCCGCCGGCGGCGAAGATGGTGTCGCCGACGATGCGCAACCAGCGCAGGGTTTGCATGGTGTCCTGCTGCATGAACTCGGCGGAGCGCGCCGACCACAGGCCGTGCTCAATGCTCTCATGCGCCTGCCAGATGCCGACCGGCAGCAGCGACAGCACCACCATCAGTCCGAGCCCGATGTTCAGCGACCAGAAGGCGAACTTCAACGAGCCATCCTTCCATACCTTGCCCACGGTCATGCGGCGGAAGATGAACAGCACCATGCCCAGTGAAAGCATGCCATAGACGCCGAACAGGGCGGTATGGCCGTGCACCGGTGTGGTGTTGAGGCCCTGCAGATAGTAGAGGCTGATCGGCGGATTGATGAGGAAGCCGAAGACGCCGGCCCCGACCAGGTTCCAGAACGCCACCGCCAGGAAGCAGGCTATTGGCCAGCGATAGCTGGCCGCCCACGGAGCGGCGCGACCGAGTTCGCGGTTCTTCCACGCCTCATGGCCGATCAGCACCAGCGGCACCACTTCGAGGGCCGAGAACACCGCGCCAATGGCCATGACCGAGACCGGTGTGCCACTGAAGTAGATGTGGTGGAAGGTGCCGGGGATGCCGCCGAGCAGAAAGATCGCGGTGGCGAAGAGCACCGCACGTGTCGCCAACTGCGCACTGACCAGTCCGAGGCGGGTGAAGATGAAGCTGATCGCCACGGTGGCGAAGACCTCGAAGAAACCCTCGACCCACAGGTGCACAACCCACCAGCGCCAGTATTCCGCCACCGACAGGTGGGTGCGAGCGCCGTAGAACAGCCCGGCCCCGTAGAACAGTGCGATGGCAACCGAGGATCCGACGAACAGCGTCAGGAGCTGCTTGCGGTTGTTCCCTTCGACATCATCGACCGACACCTGGGCGGTCAGCGCCGGCCACAGGCCCCGCACCATCAGGCCCAGCCACAGCACCAGGCCGACGATGAGGAATAGCTGCCAGAAACGGCCGAGATCGACGTACTCATAGCCCTGATGGCCAAACCAGAAGCCGGCGTTGAGGCCCATCTTCTGCATGATCGCAAACCACTCGCCAGCCATGCTGCCGACCACGATGACCACCAGTGCGACCAGCAGGAACCACACGCCAGCGGCCTGGAAGCGCGGCTCGCGACCGCCGACCACCGGGGCCAGGAACAGACCGGCGGCGAGGAAGGCGGTGGCGATCCAGAAGATGCCGAGCTGGATGTGCCAGGTGCGGGTCACGGCGTAAGGCAGCCATTCCGACAGATTGAAGCCGTAGAAGCCTCGCCCCTCCACCCCGTAGTGCGCGGTGATGATGCCGAAGACGATCTGCAGCAGGAACAGCCCGATCACGACCGCGCCGTAGACCACGGTGGCATTCATCGACGGTGTGGCAACGAAACCGTCGAGAGGATCTTGGGGCGGGGCGGTCAGCACCTCGTGGTCCTGGTTATACGCCTGCCAATAGACCAGCCCGCCGATGGCGGCGATCAGGACGACCACGGAGATCAGCGACCACAGCAGGTTGGCGCTGGATGGCACATTGCCGATCAGTGGCTCGTGTGGCCAGTTGTTGGTATAGGTGATGGTGTTGCCGGGCCGCTCGGTGCCGCAACTCCAGGACGTCCACCAGAAGAAAGCAGTGAGTTGGGTGCGACGCTTGGCGTCAGGAATAGCACGGTCCTGCAGAGCGTAGGCCTCGCGCAGCTTGATGATCGCCGGATCTGTACTCTCACCAAAGAGGGCGTCGTAGTGGCCGGCGACCTGCGCCATCACCGTCGCGCGGTCGGCTGACACGGTGACCTGGCCGTCAGCGGCGGCATAGGTGTTGGTGCGCATGGTGCGCTTCACCCGCTCGCGCAGGGCGGCCTGATGTTCAGGCTCCAGATCAGCATACGGCTTTTGCGACTCGCGCTGGGCCCAGAGGTCGAGAAGCCCGGTGATCTCGCGGTGCAACTGGTCGGCCGACCAGTCGGGGGCGACGTAGGCGCCATGACCCCAGACAGTGCCCACCTGCTGGCCGCCGATCGACTGGTAGACCTGTTGGCCGGTGAGGATGTCGTCCTGGGTGAACAGGACCTTGCCGTCGACAGTCACCGTCTTGGGCAACGGTGGCGCCTGGCGGTAGACCTCGCGGCCGAAGAAGCCGAGGATGAGGAAGGTGGTCCCGACGGTGAGTGCGAGAAATATCCAGAGACGACGATTCATGAGGCGCTGCTTTCAAGCGGTTGGGGAAGGGCGGCTGCAACGGCCTTGAGACCGGCAAAGAGTTGATGGACGGAGCCGCAGGACCCGGCCCACGGGTTGAATCCGCTGGTCAGTTCACTGAGGCGTCGGCCGAGAGCGGCCTG
>JBBREK010000298.1:0-4339 GCA_038203025.1 Planctomycetota bacterium | reverse complement strand
GGTGGTTTCTATCCGCGCCCTCCCCGTTCGAGGAGGGCGACGGCAATCGTAATTCCTGAACTGAGTTGATGTTGCACAACGGAAACCGCACACCTCGCCGGCGAGGCTGTGCAGCATGGGCATCTTCGGTCCCTCGATTCTCTACAGCTTTGCACATGTCAATGACTTGGCTGACACCGCGCACCTCCCGGGGCGGGCTGATCACTGGGGGTTCGCGGTCACAGCACCAGCGGTCCCTCCATGTCCAGGCTCGGCTTGATGCCATGATGCTCGCATCGTGAGAATCCCTCCTCGCCAAGAAAGTAGAAGCGTAGGCTGTCTTCGTTTTCATCGATGCTTCCTAGTAGGCACCCCCGCAAGCTAGCCCAGGTTGCCTCGTCAACCTGGCACTCGAATACCGAAAACTGCACCCGATGCCCGCTCCCCTGGCAAGTTTTGGCGACATGGCGCAACCGTCGTCGGCCCTCCCGCGTCTCGGTGTTCACATCGTAGGTGACGAGAACCAGCATGCTTAGTCCGGCAGGCAGGGTGGGTAGGCGTCGAGGTCGCCACGCAGGTGCCGAGCCAACAGCCGGGCCTGAAGATGGGGGCAGAGGCCCCAGATCGTCTCCTCGCCGAGCAACGGGTGGGTCAGGGCCTCACGCTTGCGTTCGTGCCAGGCGGTCAGGACCAGCCGCCGGCCGTCCTCGGTGAGCAGCCAGGCGCCCGCCTCCTCGCGGCGCAGATGGCTAGGCTGGATCTGCCGCCGGTTGACCAGGGCAAAGAGCAGCCGATCCGCCAGCAGGGGCCGGAACTCCTCCATCAGATCCAGGGACAGGGCTGGCCGGCCGGGCTTCTCGACATGCAGGAAACCAACCTGGCAATCCAGCCCCACCGCCTGGGCGGCGGCGCCGCATTCACTGGCGAGGATGCTGTAAAGGAAGGACATGATGGCATTGACCGGATCCATCGGCGGCCGATGGCTGCGACTCGTCCAGATAAAGATCGGATCGCCGCGCAGCAGCAGCGGAAAACTCTCGAAGTAGAGTTTCGCCCCCAGGCCCTCGTTGCCGCGCAGGACATCCAGGTCAGTGATTGCCGGCAAGCCGTCGATGATTCGGGTCAGAGCGGTGGCAGCCTCGCCGACCGACGCTGCTGCCGAGACGTCCGGATGCTCGCGCGCCCAGCGCCGCAGCAGGGTGCGGCAGTTGTGCAACTTACCCGCCACGAAGGCCCGGGCGATGTCCAGGCGCTGTCGCGGGCTGTCCGCCGCCCGGTATTGCGCCCGGCGCAGATGGACGTTGCCATCCTGCGGGCCGACGACGCGGGCGAGGAAGCGTCCCTGCTCGGTGCAGAACACGATGGCGATGCCGTCTTCGGCGCAGGTCCGCATGAGCGGCGGGCTGACCGTGGTCGGCCCAAGGCAGACGATTGCCTGGAGGTGGTGGCGCGGCACCCGCACCGGCGGCTGCCCGTCGCGGCGGACTTCCACCGCTTGGTCGTGGACGCACAGGTAAGCCCCAGGCGTGGTCAGGTAGAGGACGTTGTGGTGCTGGCGCACGATTCCCCCAGGCGTTGTCCGGTCCACGTCGCCATCGAATGTCCATCACTGACCGTCGGCAGGCAGACCGGCCGTTGGCTGCAAGCCTCGCAATGCCCGCCGACAACCGCCAGCGGCGCCCGTTCGGCGGACAGGCAGGCCCGCGTCAAAACCACCAGCCGTTCGGCCTCGGCGCGTAACCCAGCCGCGATGGCGACTGCCTCGCGGCGGCGGCTTTTGCCGTGCCAGATACAGCCCTCGGGGACGGCCACGCCCAGCATCTCCTCCAGGCACATCGCCTGCAAGGCGAGCTGGACCTGCTCGCACAGCCGCCCGGCGCGGGCGCCACGCTTGTATTCCACCGGCAGCGGCACCTGGTTGCGGAACTCCACCACATCGGCGATGCCGCGCACGCCAAGGCGATGCGACACCAGATGAAGGCTGCGGCAGATCCGCACTCCGGGCCGGGCCTCGTCCTCGCCAGTGGTCACCCGCTGATGGAGCAGATCGCCTTCGATAGTGAAGCGGTTGGCGAGGAACTGTCCCTCGACCAGATTGATATAGACCTGCCGGGGGCAGAACACGAAGTGCTCGACCGCCGACAGGGTGACGAAGTCGTCCTCGTCCATGTCAGCCGCCGAAGCAGGCTTTCATCCCTTCTGCATCTGCGAGATCGAAGCACTGCACCCCGGCAGGCAGCTTGGAGCGGTCGATCTCAAGCCGGTAATCGCTGAAGGCCCGTGGCGGTTTGGCCGCGTCGATCCGCGACACCCGCACCCGTTCCAGCAAATGGTGGGCCGGGGCGTTGCCCAGGGCCGAGTCATGCCGGAAGGCGATCAGCGCCCGCGTCGCCATCATCCCGCGCGCCGCTGAGCGGTCGAGTTCCCACATCCGCAGCAGGGCTTCGCAGAGCACCTTGAAGTCCTCCTGGCTGAAGCCGGTGCCGAGTTCGCTGCCATCGGCGGCCTTGTTGGAGGCCAGCATCGGGCTGACGAACCAACTGCTGCGGTAGAGACCGTAGGGGATGAGGTTCTTGCGGCCCATGGTGCCGGTGATCGACCCCTTCTCGGCCATTTGCTTCTCCGCCTCTTCCTCTGTAGTGACCGCCTTGCGGGTGATGCAGGCCTCCAGCGCCAGGATCGGGTCGAAGGAACGTGCGAAGGTGCATTGCACTGGCCCGCGCACCTGGCCAGCGTTGCGGCCGGTGGACAGCACGGCACCAAAGGTCCGCACATCGAAGCGGCTGGCGCAGAGGCGGCCCCGCGCATCGCCGACATGGTGCTTCGCCGCCTCGTCGCGCAGTTTGTCCGCCTCTTTGCCTTTGGCTTTGGCCAGTGCGGCCCGCTCCTCGGCGGTCAGGCTGGCCTCATGCGCCTCGTCGATCTGGCGGTTCAGGATCTGGCGTTGCGGCAGCCCGGAATGTCCAAACAGGATGTCGTAGCCTGCTGCCGGCTGGCCGCCGCTGGCCTTGGCCTGGTACACCCAGTCGCGCACCTTGCGCTTCTGGCAGACATCGCTGACCAGACCCTGGAGGGTTTCGGGATCGGTGCGCGGCATGTTACCGGCATCGGGATCGCCGTTCGGGTTGCCGTCGGCGCAATCGAAGAGCAGGACGAGGTCATAGCGATTGGCGAGGGTGGTCACTTGGTGTCCTTGGCAGGGGTGGTGTCGGCAGCAGAGCTCGGCTTGAAGCGCTCGGCACGTTGGTGGTGGTAGCCGACCATGAAGGTGCCCTGGTCTTTCAGGGCCTGGGTGTTGGGAAGGGTCGGCGGCAAGCGGGCCATGATCCCGTCGATCTGCTTGGCCAGCACCACCTCCAATCCGCCGCCGATTTTGGCGAGGTGGTGGTGATGGAGTTTCAGCAGGCGCGGAAAGACCAGGGCCGGCGTGCCCATGGCGGCGCCGAGGTAGCGTTCGGCGATGCCGGCATTGGCGTTGATTGCCTTGTCCTGGATCTGCTCCAGGACGGCGAACAACCGCCCGAGGTGGTAGGCTTGGTCGGGATAGGCGGGGTCTAGGGACACGGGGATCTCCAGGTGGTAGGAGCGGATGAGGGTGGCTTTGATGAGAGCGATACGGGACGGAGAGTCGCCTGTGTCATCGTGGGCGCGAATGCGGCGCAGGACGGCAGCCATCGCCTCGGTGGGCAACGGGACGCCGGTGATGGCGGCGAGGTAGAAGCGGGCGATGAGGTCGTTGACGGCTTCGCCATCTTTGGACTTGTCCGAGACGGTGGCCTTGGCCAACGCCCAGAGCGCGCGGTAGGGCCGGTCGCCGGCGCCAGCGACCTCCAGATCCGCGAACCACCGCCGGATCGCCTGGGCGACCTCACCGACCGTGGTCAGCATCGCGCTGCGCACAGTGACCCTGGCCTTTTCACGCGTCAGAACCAGCGAGCAGAACGGCGTCATATCCAGCTTCCCAGGCAGAGTCCGGCCATCCTGGGGCGCAGCGTAGATCATCTCTACCCGTCGCACCGCCGCTGGGTCGGCGTCCAGGCACGGGCCGAGCAGATCATCGATCCGATCCTCGGTAGCCGGAGCATCGGCCCAGAACAGGACGGTGGTCTTTTTAGTCAGCGACTTGCTGCGGTTGCCTGACGTGAGCAGATGCTGGAGCGCTGCGAATACGGCGTCAGCGGCATCGACCGAGACCGGGGCGTTGGCGTTATTCTCGCGGCCATAGTGTTCGAAGGCCCGGGCGTTGAAGCTGACGAGTTTCACCGTGCCGGTGTCACCGGGCAGATTGACGCCGCTGAACAAGCGCATCGGCACCGACCACCGCCCGGTGACCAGGCACAGGTCGTTGGCATCATCATCA
>JBBREK010000297.1:0-4437 GCA_038203025.1 Planctomycetota bacterium | reverse complement strand
GGGTCGATTCCGCGATAATGGCCGCGGCCACGTCGATCGTGCCGGCCACGATCACCGGGCCCATTGCGTTGGGCAGGATGTGCACCACGATCAGGCGCATGCGCGAGGCGCCAAGCGCGCGGGCGGCCTCGACGAACTCCTTCTCGCGCAGGCTGAGGAACTGGGCGCGGACCAGGCGGGCGACCGGCATCCATCGCAGCCCGCCGATGACGATCACGATCAGCACGAACACGCCGCCCTCGGGGCCGAACACGCCCTTCAGCCCATCGCGGAACATGTAGATCACCAGCAACAGCAGCGGCAGCTGCGGCAGTGACAGGAACAGGTCGGTGATCCACATCAGCACCGCATCCACCCGGCCGCTGGACATGCCGGCGACCGCGCCGATCAGCACGCCAACCAGCACGGCGACCACCATGGCGGCGAGGCCCACGGCCAGCGAGATGCGCCCGCCATAGATCAGGCGGGCCAGGAGGTCCTGGCCCAGATCGTCGGTGCCGAGCGGGTGGGCGCCCGACGGCCCCTGGAGCTTGGAGGTGAAATCGATCTCGTTGATCGGCAACGGCCACAGGAACGGGCCGAGCACCACGACGGCGATCAGCGTGCCGAGGATGCCGAGCGACACCACCGCAAGCTTGTGCTTGCGAAAGCGGCGCCACGCTTCCTGCGTCGGGCTGACCGGCTGCGTCGGGCGAGAGGAGGGGGCGGCGCCGGCGGGCGCCGGGCCCTCAACGGAAAGCGATGCGGGGGTCGAGCCAGCCATAGAGGATGTCTGCAATCAGGTTGAAGAGGACAACGAGGCAGGCGAACACGAAGGTCACGGCCATCACCACTGGCGTGTCGGTGGACAGGATGGACGAGATCAGCAGCGAGCCGATGCCGGGGATGCGGAAGATCTGTTCGGTGACGATGGCGCCGCCGAACACGATCGGCATCTGCAACGCCACCAGCGTGACCACCGGGATCAGGGCGTTGCGCACGACATGGCGCACCAGGACCTTGCGATGGCCAATGCCCTTGGACCGGGCGGTGACGACATAGTCGAGCTTGATCACGTCCATCACCGAGGAGCGGACGTAGCGGACCATCGAGGCGCCCTGGAACAGGCCGAGCACCATGACGGGCATGATCGACTGCTTGATATGCGCCCACCACCATGCCCAGCCGGTGGCGCGCACCGTGGCCTGATACACCATCGGCAACCAATCAAGGTAGATCGAGAAGATCAGGATCAGCACGAGGCCGGTGAAGAACGTCGGCAGCGAAAAACCGACGAAGGCCATGGTGTTGGCTATTTGATCGAACAGCGAATAAGGCCGGGCGGCGGCGAGCACCCCGACGGGGATCGCCACCAGCATCGCCAGGACCTGCGCCGCGCCGATGACCGCCACCGTGGTGGGCACGCGCTGCATGATGAGTTCGTCGACCGCCATGCGGCTGACGAAGGAATAACCCCAGTTGCCCTGCAGCATGGCCAGCAGCCAGCTGAAGTAGCGCTGCCACACTGGGTCGTCGAGGCCGAGGGAGGCACGCAGGTTGGCGCGGACCTCGGGCGGCACATTGGGGTTGGTGACCAGTTCCTCGAACGGGTCTCCAGGGGCACTCGCCAGTATGGCGAACAGGATCACGCTGATGCCAAGCAGGCTCGGGATCGCCAGCAACAGGCGGCGCAGGAGATAGGCTGGGGACACGAGGTACTCCAGAAGCGGATCGCGCCGGGGGCCCGGCCCCAACCAGAAAAGACACCCCCGGGATACAGCGGCAGCCGCATCCCGGGGGGCTGTGGGCAGTCGGCCTAGCCTTCCATGAACCAGTTGGCGAGGTCGTAGAAGTTGCTGTCCCAGCCGCTGACGTTGACCTTCAACCGATTGCTCACGCCCGACACGGTGGGGCGGTAGACGATCGGGATCACCGCCTGGTTTCGAACGACGAGGTCATTGCACTTGATCAACAGGGCGACGCGCTTGACGGGATCCAGCTCCGTCTCGGCGGCGGTGTGGGTCTCGTCGAACTCCTTGCTGACCCAGCGGTTGGCGTTGCGGCCCTGCCACTTGTTGTCCTTGGTCGCGACTTCGGCGGCCAGGAACATCTGCATCCACACGCCGGGGTCCGGGCGACCCGGACCGGTGTTGTACATCTGCAGGTCGGTGTAGAACTTGGGGAAGGTATCGGGGTTGGCCACGTCGGAGGAGAAGTAGACCGAGGCGACCACCGACTTGATCTCGATGTCGATGCCCGCGCGGCTGCAGGACTGCTTGATGATGGCCTGGGTCTTCTGGCGCGGCTGGTTGATCGAGGTCTGGTAGACGTATTTCAGCTTCACGCCGCCCTTGGCGCGGATGCCGTCGGACCCGCGGGCCCAGCCGGCCGCGTCGAGGATCTGGTTGGCCTTGTCGATGTTGAACTCGAAGCTGGTGTTCGGCGAGCGAAAACGCGGCGGGTTGTTGACCCAGTTGCCCGTGGCGATGCCGGTGCGGCCGTAGATGTGGTCCTGGATCGACTTGCGGTCGATCAGCAGGGCCAGGGCCTGGCGCACCGCGGGATCGGTCAGCGACGGGTGCTTGGTCTTCATCGACGAACGCTCGCCGTCGACCTCGGTCCAGGGGTCGGTGTTGTTCAGGCCGATATGCTCGCAGCCGGCGCCCTCGGTGATGCGAACCGCTCCCTTGCCGCCGCGCTCCAGGCGCAGCAGCACCTCGTCCTCGACCTGGAGGTTCCAGGCAAAGTCGTATTCACCGGTCTGCAGTACGGCGCGCGCGGCCGAGACGGCGTCGCCGCCGCCCTTCATCTCGATGGCGTCGAAGAACGGGCGGTTCGGCTGGTGATAGTTCGGGTTGCGGGTGCCGGCGACCATGTCGCCCGGACGGAATTCCGCGAGCATGTACGGGCCGGTGCCGACCGGCTTGAGGTTGGTCGGTGCGTCGCGCGACTTCGCCCCGGTGAAGTCCTGGAACAGGTGCTTGGGGATGATCTGCCCGGTGGCGCCGACGAAGGCGTCGGCCCAGAAGGGTTGCGGGGTCTGGAACTCGACGCGCACGGTCAGGTCGTCGACCTTGACGACCTTGATGTCCTTGTAGCTGCCGGCGGTGACGGCGGCGGTCGCGGGATTGGAGGCGAATTCCCAGTTGAACACCACGTCATCGGCGGAGAAGGGCTTGCCGTCGTGCCACTTGACGCCGGGCTTGAGCTTCCAGGTGACCGACTTGCCGTCGGCGGCGAGGCCGCCATTCTCGCGGCTGGGGACGGAGGCGGCCAGCACCGGCACCAACTCGCCGTCGGCGTTCCAGGCGGCCAGCGGCTCATAGAACACACGGCTGCCGTCCTGGTCCTTGGTGCCGTTGGCGAAATGCGGGTTCAACAGGGTGGGCGCCTGCCACCACAGCACCTTCAGCGTGCCGCCGCCGCCGGCCTTGGTCGGCTTATACGCGGTGGCCGTCTGCGCCATCGCGACGCCGGAATGCGTCAGCAGTTGGGCTGCCATTGGCGCGGTGATGCCAACCATGGCCAGGCGACGGATGAAAGCCCGCCGGTCGATGCGGCCAGACCGCACCCCCTCGATCATCCCGCGAAGATCTTGCTCGTTCATGTGAGCCCCCATCTGATTCGGTCAGTCCCCAAAGGCACTCAGTTCCGCGCATCTGCCTGGATGGAGACAGCCATGCGCAGAACGCATATGGACGCGGAATGGGATTCCGTCAACCGAAGAACTCGCAGCGAAATCAAGGCAGGGGCGCCAGGGGCTGATGCGAACCCTTCGGGCTTCACGTCAGAGGGCTCACAGGAAATTCACATTTGCTTCATTCTCATGCCCTTGCCGACCGGCCTGAATGCTCAACCGGGGGCAAGCCGGAAAATCGGCAACACCGGGCCGTCGCCATCGCGCTCGTAGCCGACCTCGACCGCCAGCCCCACGCGAAGCGCCTCGGCCGCCATTCCGCGCAGTTGGCCCATGGCGCGCACACCCTCGGCGAGGTCCACGGTGACCGGGATGTAGGGCGACTCCGCCTTGAAGCCCATGTGGAAGGGATGGTGGCAGACGGTCCAGGAATGGACGGTGCCGCGGCCACTGGCGGCCAGCCACTCGTGCTCCATCGACCAGCAGCCGTCGCAGACCGGGCGGGGGTAGTGCCGCCGCTTGCCGCACGCCTTGCAGCGCTGGATCAGATATTCGCCGCGGGCGAGGCCGTCCCAGAAGGGCTGGGTGTCCGGGCCAGGATGCGGAACGGGCTTGGCGAAGGTGTCGCTCATCGGTTTCAACCCCTGCGCATGATGGCGATGGAGCCGTCGCCCATGTCGCCATAGCCGGTGACGAGGCCGAGCGTGGCGCCCTGGACCTGGGCGGCGCCGCCCTGGCCGCGGAGCTGGCGGAGCAGTTCGACGATGTGGTTCATGCCGGCGAGATGCGCCTGGCTGAGCAGGCCGCCATGGGTGTTGACC